>DATAJQ010000315.1:0-36946 GCA_036262095.1 Chitinophagaceae bacterium
ACGCAAGCAGCAACAGCATCAGCCAAAAACACAAGGCCAGGGTCAACGTCCCCAGCAAAAGCAAGGCGGTGGACAACCACAGAAACAAGGCGGCCAGCAACAGGCAAAACCACAGCAGGGTCAACGCCCACAGCAAAACAGGCCAGCACAACAGGCAGGTTCGCAGCAAAGTGGCCAGCATAAAGGACAACAGGGGCAGCAGCAAGGAAAAAAACCTCAGCATCCGCAGCGAAATCCTAATCAGCCGCGGCCTGGGCAGGAGCCAAAGAAGGATAATAAATAAGAAGGTTTAAATATCAAATAAAAGGTGAGCTTACAGGTTCACCTTTTTCTATTAAGAGATAGTGAGTTCAATAAGCCCTGGCCAAAAGGGCATCTGATTTTGTTTTTTTCTCAAAAATCTACGTTGAAAACATCCAGGCCAAGCTATTAATCAAACCTATTTTGAGGGTAAATTAACAATATAAGAAGTTGTCTGATTGGACAACTTTAACTAGGTTTGTTATGAAATTTCGTGAACTGTTTTTCTACAAGGATTATTTCCAGGGGTTTTTTGACAGGCAAACCATCAGTGCAAGAAAGAAAATACTTTGGACACTAAAGCTTATTGAGGAGTTGGACTCATACCTGGTTCTTATTTTAAGCATCTCGCCAATACGGACGGCTTATATGAAATAAGAGTTCAACAAGGAAATAACATTTTCCGGATATTTTGTTTTTTCGATGAACATCAACTGATTGTTGTAGGTCATGGATTTCAGAAGAAAACACAAAAAACCCCTTCTGATGAAATAGCAAAAGCTTTAAAACATAAACACCAGTACTATGAAGAAAAAAAACTTAACCAGTCTTGACCAATTCATTGATCTGAAAATTGGGGTCAAGGGTACCCGGGGCAGAAAAAAATTCGAATCCGGCTATGAAGCATTTAAGCTTGGTGTCCTTCTTCAGCAAGCCCGGCAGGAAAAAGGCCTGACACAAGAACAGGTAGCCGAGCAATCAGGTACAAATAAGTCGTATATCTGTAAACTGGAAAAGGATTTGAAAGATGTAAGATTCTCAACCTTACAACGCATAATCGAACAAGGGATTGGTGGTAAGTTGCAAATATCTATACTATTATAATCTGCTTAGCTATTATTTCGCTGCCCCCAATACCCTATATATCTCATCCTGTATCTTCGACCTCACTTGCAATGTCGACAACTTTGAATTCTCCCTTGTCGGATACACCCTATTCGATAAAAACACAAAAATGATATTGTATTTCGGATCGGTCCACACACAGGTTCCCGTATACCCCGTATGTCCAAAGGTTTGTGGTGATACCAGTGAAGATGGATAAGGCTCCTTACGTGTGTCATTGTCCTTCTCCGGCTTATCATAACCATAACCACGCCGGCTGAATTTGCTTTCATAAGAAGTAAACAAACGGATCGTTTCCAGTTTTAAAAACCGTTTTCCATTCAATTCACCACCATTCAGCAGCATCTGGTATAATTTGGCCAGGTCGTACGCATCGGAAAATAAACCTGCATGGCCTGCCACCTCACCAAACATTGCAGAACCTTCATCATGCACATCGCCCTGCAATAACTGCTGCCGGAAAAAATTATCATTCTCTGTAGGAACTATTCTCTCTTTCGCAAAACGCGTCAATGGCCGGAAGCCTGTAGTGGCCATATTCATTTTTGCGTAAAAGCTATCCTGCACATATTTATCCAATGGCATTTTGGTCACAGCCTCCACCACATCTCCCAGGAAAATAAAATCAAGATCACTGTACACGTAAGCATTCTTTGCTCCAAGCCGGCTGGTCAATATGCGGCTGCGCAGCGTATCTCGCCAGTCGCTCCTGATATACATGCCATTTGCTACCCGCAATGGAAACTGCGGTGAATAACTGCTTGCATAAATAGCCGGGTTAGGCAATCCTGTTGCCGGATCCAGTGTTTCTTTATAAAACTGGATAAAAGGGATCAGCCCTGCCTGGTGCAGCAGGATATCTTTAATTAACAGATTAGCTTTATTGGTTCCTTTTACCCAGGGAAGATATTGACCCAGTTTTTTATCCAAACCTATTTTCCCTTGTTCATACAGTTTCATTACCGCAACTGTAGTAGCAGAAATTTTGGTGACTGATGCCATGTCAAAAATACTTTCCAGCGTCACGGGGCTGGAAGGTTCATATTGATATTCTCCGAATGCTTTGTGATAAACGATTTGCCCATCTTTAGCGGCCAGCACCACGCAGCCTGGAAATGCATGCTGAGCAATTGCATCAGTGGCGATGGAATCAATTGCTTTAAACTTCGCATCGCCGACCGGAAAAAGAGTGGTTTTGCCCGGAGGCATCGTTAACCCCTCCCCATATTTCCAGTTGCAGACACGTACGGGCAATGTTCCTTCTGATACAAACTGCCCTTCAAGCCAGTCGGCAGCAGTATGTTGAAAAATATCATCATTTTCATTGCAGGACACCAGTGATTGTGCTGCACAGAAATTTGCAAGAGACAAGACATTACCAAACACCATGGTAATCGAATTCGGCGCATTCAACTGGTTCCATACCTTAATCGCTTCTTTGCTGATGCCATAATTATTGGCACGCCCTGGAGTCACACCATGAAAACCCAATACAACCGCATCATATTTGCCTTCATATATTGCTTTAACAAGAGCACCGCCTTTAGGTGCATTATCTTTATAAGAGAAGAAAAATGCGTCTGCCCCCAGGTCATCCTGCAGGCGTTTACCAAAACTGTTCAGTTCTGAAGTACCAAATCCTACATAGGCGATCTTTTTCCCTTTCTGTAAAGGCAGGCTCAGGTATTCATTTCTGAAACCGGTAGGGTTCACCATTTTCACCCATGTCAATGCTTTTCTCGCTACTTCACGGCGGATCTCATCTGTTTTGGCATTCAGATCAGTGAGCAGGTTATTGGTATCGATGGGCTGCATTTGTGCAAGGCCCAGTTTATACTTCTCTGTTAATACCTTTTTACATTTTTCATTGATATCTGCCCAGCTCAATTTCTTTTCTTTAATGGCTGCTTTTACTGCATCAATCGTTTCAGGCACGCTGGCAGGCAGGCAAAGCATATCATTGCCTGCAATCAATGCTTCCACTGAAATAGTTCCTCCCGGAAAAAATTTGGCTACGCCTTTCATCTCCAAAGCATCGGTAAAGGTCAATCCCTGGTATCCCAGGTCTTCACGAAGGATACCTGTCACACTGTTCTTTGAAATGGAAGTGGCCCTGTTAGCTGTTTTATCAATAGCAGGGATATACAGGTGTGCGATCATCATGCTGCCTACGCCTGCATCTATCAAAGCGCGGAAAGGGACCAGTTCCATTGAATCCAACTGGCTGCGCACTTTCTTTATCATCGGCAGATCATAATGCGAATCCACATCCACATCACCATGCCCGGGAAAATGTTTACCGCAGGCCATAATACCTGCATCCTGCATTCCACGCATATAAGCAACTCCAAGGCGGGCTACTTTATTTTTATCTTCTCCGAATGAGCGGTAACCGATCACCGGGTTATTAGGATTATTATTTATATCAACCACCGGTGCATAGTTCACATGAACGCCAAGACGTTTGCATTGTTCACCTACAGCTATGCCCATACGATATACCAATGATGAGTCCTGCAAAGCACCCAATGTAAGCTGATACGGAAATTTAGTAACACTATCCAACCGCATACCCAGTCCATATTCCCCATCAATAGTGACCATGATCGGGGTTTGGGCAATGCCCTGATAAAAATTGGTGAGATTGGCCTGCCTTACCGGCCCTCCCTGGAAAAAGCAGAGTGCTCCCACATTATATTTCCGGATATCATTGGTCACTTTGTCAATATGGTCCTGACCAAGATTGGAATGCGCTCTGACCACGATCAATTGGGCAATACGTTGTTCTTCATTCAGACTTTTAAAAACACTATCCACCCATTCGTGTTCAGACAATGCGCTTTTGTGCTGGGCAGCAGCAAAAAAAGGAGTGGAAATCAACAGGGCGAGCAGAAACCGGCAAATCATCATTATATTAAAATTAATCAGCGGAATAATAGCGATAAAATTAACCCTTTTGATGCTATTACAACCCTAACGGTTGCTTAAAAATCAAATCGTTATTTTTGACGCCGGAGAATACACATCGTGCCTGATAAGATCGTTTTATTACCAGATAATATAGCAAACCAGATAGCTGCCGGGGAAGTGATACAACGCCCGGCCAGTGCTGTGAAGGAATTGCTGGAAAATGCCGTAGATGCCGGCGCTACCACCATTCACCTGATCCTTGCTGATGCGGGAAAATCACTGATACAAGTTATTGATAATGGCGCAGGCATGAGTGAAACTGATGCAAGAATGTGTTTTGAACGCCATGCTACTTCCAAAATAAAAAGCATTGACGATCTTTTTCATATCCGCACCATGGGTTTCCGTGGCGAAGCGCTGGCTTCCATTGCTGCTGTAGCACAAGTGGAGATGAAAACCAAAAGAGCTGAGGATGAAGCCGGGGTTTATATAGAAGTGGAGAACAGTATGGTCAAGAAGCAGGAGCCTGTAGCTGCTCCCACAGGCACCAGCATTGCAATGAAAAATCTTTTCTTTAATATACCTGCACGCAGGAATTTCCTGAAAAGCAATGCTGCTGAAATGCGTCATATCGTGGATGAATTCACCCGTGTGGCGATGTCCTTTCCACAGATACTGTTTACACTCACCAACAACGGACAGCAACTCTTTCACCTGGAAGCAGGCAGCCTGAAACAACGGATCATCCAATTGCTGGGAAATGCTTATAACACAAAACTGGTAACAGTAAAAGAAGATACAGACTACATGAATATCCATGGTTTTGTTGGCAAACCTGAAACAGCCAAGAAGACCCGTGGTGATCAGTATTTCTTTGTCAACAACCGCTTTATAAAAAGCGGCTATCTTAATCATGCGGTGATGAGCGCCTACCAGGAAATGATCCCTGGCGACAGCTTTCCTCTGTATGTTCTTTTTATTGATCTTGACCCAACACAGGTGGATGTGAACGTACATCCGACCAAACAGGAAATAAAATTTGAAGACGAAAAGATCGTGTATGCATTCGTGCAGGCTGCTATCAAACATGCATTGGCCCAATTCAGTGTAACACCGACGCTTGATTTCGATCTGGATGCATCCATTCAACAACTCTCTTCCATACAACAACCATTTACAGAAGAGAGAAAAACAGCGGCTTCCTCATCTTCCCTGTTCAAGGGCTTTACACAAAAACATCAGGCGCATTTTATTGAGCCTTCACAAAAAAGTGAATTAAAGCACTGGAAAGATTTTTATGAAGCTCCTGAACATGCATCAACCCCGGATCAGCCGACCCCCACACTTCACGCTGATGCAAGGAGCAAAAACTTTGAAGAAGTTGAGCTTTCACAATTGCTGAATACCTATATCACCGTTCCTTCCGGTAACGGCTTCATACTTGTTCACCAACAGGCTGCTCATGAAAGAGTATTATATGAGCAACTGGTAAACGCAAGCCAGGGAAAAGCCATTCCTTCCCAGCAAAGCATGTTCCCTTCCACGCTGGAGCTTACACCAGCCGATGCAGTAATACTGGAAGAATTAATGCCCGACCTGCAGCAGCTCGGTTACCAGATAGAGCCTTTTGGCAAAAACACTTTTGTGATACAGGGCACACCGGCTGATGTGGAAACAGGACAGGAAAAGCATATCATTGATATTCTTATCGAGCAGTACAAACATTTCAGCAATGATGTTAAGTTTTCCAAACGGGAGAAACTGATCCGCTCACTGGCAAAGCAGCAAGCCGTTAAATCAGGTATGAGATTAACAGAAAGAGAACAGCGTCAGTTGATAACTGACCTGTTTAACTGCACCCAGCCAAACATTTCTCCTGATGGAAACCCTACTTACCTGGAGTTTCGGCAGGATCAGTTGGAAAGAATGTTCCGGTCTTAAGAATACAGGGAAATCACTTTCTGAACTTGCGGACAAACCGCTCCACCGCCCTTCTTACATCCGCAGCAGATCCATTATGGTTGTTTACCAGCACGGAAAAGATCAGGAGCCTGCCTTTTGAAGTATAGAGGTAGCCGCTAAGGCTGACCACACCTGAAAGAGAACCGGTTTTTGCATAAATATAACCGCTGTCCTGTTTATAGTAACTGCTGATCGTTCCTTCACCACCGGTGGGTAGAATGCCTTTGATCCGCTGCATACCAAACTCCTTTTCCATTTTATGGAGAATGGCCACAAAATCCTGCGGCGTGAAAAGATTGTACCGGCTAAGCCCTGACCCATCCACCCAACGCGGCTTTTGAGGAAGATCAGCCAGATCAGTTTTTAATAAAGTATCAATGATCATTCTGTCGTCCATTACTCCCAGCTTCTCCTGGCTAACCATGAGCAACATCTGCTCAGCGAAGAAATTATCACTGCGATGCATCATAGGATGTAGCACAGAATCAACCGGCCGGGAATACAAACGCTGGGAACCGGCTGAAAGGGAATGAAGGTCAATGGCGACAGACGACTTTAGCGTATCTTCCAATAAGGCTTTTATTGTTGCTGCATCCGGGCGGAAAGGCACTTCATCCGTTTTTCCCGAGCCTTCGGTTACAGTGAATTTATTTTCCTCCCACGGCTTCTCAATAGTAAATCCATTTGGTAAGCGGTTAGCCATAGTGGTGGCCGTTTTGAAATAAGAAGGCATTACTTCAACATATCCTTCGTTCTTCCAGTTGAACCTTGCAACATTCCCATATAACGGAAGATCGCTCCGTTGTGCCATATAATATGCCTTATAATCACTCCACGACCAACCACTGCCCAGGAAGTCGGTATACGGTTTCACAGATAATATTATCTGTTTGTACCGTTTCAGGAAATTGAATACCGGTTGATCTTTATAATCAGGATGAAGAAAATCAGGGCTGCCTGTTCCTGCGATAAGGACAGTATCCGCATTACGGACAACATAACGTAAAGCCGTCAGGCTATCTCCCAGATACTTCATGGCGGCATAACAAGTAGGTATCTTGATATTGCTGGCTGGTACAAAGTATTTATCTCCCTGGTAATTGAAAACATACTTGTCTTGCGTTGCATCATAAACGCTGATCCCGATATGCGCTGCTTGTATCACCGGCTCAGCCAACAACTTCTTTTGAGCAGACAGTATGGCTCTTTGCGAAGAGCAACTGGTAATAGCAATGGCTGCAATAAAAACAAGCAACCATGGAAAGAAAGTTTTACGTAAGGCCATTAATTCCGGGTTGAAATTATAGTGATATCACTTTATTTTCTTTAGCGCTTTGCTTGGCTGCTTCCAGTAGGCGGATCACTTTCACACCATCTTCGCCAGGAACGGGATTGGGAGCTCCGTTAACAATGGCCTGGTAAACATCCTCAAAAAAACCCATGTAATTGCCCGGCACAGCCGTCCTTTCTTCCCGGAGATCTTTTCCATCTATTGTAGTGTGCAGTAAACCATCAGGGCTGTCAGGAACAGGGCACCATGATTGAAGAGCTGGCACAGCATCTTTCAGCAACATAGTTTCCTGGAGGTCGGAACGCTTTTGCAGAAAACTTCCCAGGCTGCCATTGAATATATATTCCGGTACAGGTTCTTTCACAAAGTTGGACGCCTTTAATCTTACCCTGAAAGATGGGTAATATAAAATGATCTCTACGTAGTCATCCACGGGACTTCCATCACGCATTGCCATCATATCGGCAAACAATGCTTGTGGCCAGCCAAATAATTGAAGCGCCTGATCAACCAGGTGGGCGCCCAGATCATAAGTAATTCCCGCACCGGGAATATCCGTTTCTTTATGTTTTTTATAGCTGATCTCCGGGCGGTAACGGTCATATCTTATTTCCGCTTCTTTTATTTCACCGATCAGTTTTGTTTCCAGCACAGTTTTTACTGCCCTGAAATCACCATCATACCTCCGGTTCTGGAATACAGACAGGAGTACTCCTTTTTCTTTAGCTGTGTCTACCAACTCCCGCGCCTGTGCCGATGTAACGGTAAATGGCTTTTCCACCACTACGTGCTTACCAGCCAGTATGGCTTTTTTAGCATAATCAAAATGCGTTTGCACAGGTGTATTCACAATGATCAGTTGCAGCGATTTATCCTCCAGCAACTCTTCTACAGAGCGCACCAACCTGGATTCCGGGTATCTTTCCCTTGAATCGTTCTTTGTTCTTTCCACTATTGCAGTCAATTCAAAACCAGGATGTGCCTGTATGAAAGGCGCATGAAACACTTTCCCGCTCATTCCGAATGAACAAATACCCGTTTTAATCATGAACTTCTTTTATGTATTTATTAAAAAACCTTTGTTGTTTATTGTCTTTCCTGTGCTCTCATCCATCTTTCCGGTATCTCATTACTGCTTGCCAGCAGGTAATCTTTATAACTGCAGGCAATGTATTTTTTATCGGGCAACTGCATCCACCAGCGGCCTGTTTTTTTGCTCTGTAAAAAAGTGGTTTCTACTTCTGCAAAAGCTGTATGGAACTCATTGAATGAATCCCGTTGATCAAGAGAAGCTTCCCTTCTTGCCCGGCTCTTTCCATCAATCAGGTACCAAAGCATCTGGCTGATCTGGCGGGCTGTCAGTTCATCGCGATCATGCTGCGCCTGGTAGCCATAAATACCGATACTGCTTACATTCGGGCTCATGCCGGCATAGCGCATCAGGGCGCAGGCTTCTTCTCCGTTAAAGCCATTCGGGGTGAGGGCATTAGCTGGTGCATACGCATTGGCGATCGCTGAAATATCGAAGGAGAACAGGTTGCTGTTGCGGATCACAGGTTCCATTTCGTCGATGCTTTCCTTTACATGGCCTACGCGATAGCAATCAAAGCGGAGTTTGTCCAGCGTTTCAAGCATACGCGGATGCACATAGTAGCTCTGGAAACCGATATGGTTGTAGTGCCGCATATAGTTGGGTTCGCCTGTCAGCATTTCCATCAGAAAATTCTGATGGCGGAAAGGAGAGGTCATATCCAGGTCGATCAGGGCATCCACTACTGATGCTTCCATCAGGCGTTTATTGTCGGCATTGGCATGATATTGCGCCAGGGTAAGATCATGAGAGCCGCCAAGCACCACCACGGTCTTGCCATCAGCCATCAATTCCTTGATCACCATTTTAAGAGCCGCATAGGAATCGGTAAAGGAGGCTCCAGGCTGCAGGTTGCCGATATCTGCAATACGGATATCTGTGTGCCAGTAAAAAAGCTGGTAAAAATGACGGCGGACCGTATCCGGGGTCCTGTTTTCTAAGCCGATCATACCGCTGCCTCTTTGTTCGCCGCAACCAACCAAAACCAGTTGCACATCATCGAGATCAGGCATTTCGCCATCATATACGGATATGATCTTTCCCAGTTGCCCGTCTTTATAGCCCTCGTCCTGCGAAATCTCATGCAGGTTGAGAGGAGAGAGGAAGTCGGAAAGGTGAAGGTAGTCTGACATATACCGGCAAATTTACGTCAAGCTAACCTATCTTTGCCGGACTTATGGAGTCACTGTTACAACAAATCGGAGCTTACAAAAAAGAGATTTCTTCTTTCACTGCCACTGACGAAAAACAAGTGGAAGAATTCCGCATAAAATACCTGGGTACAAAGGGTCTTGTGAAAGCGGTAATGAGTGAAATGAAAAATGTACCGGCCGACAGGAAAAAGGAGTTCGGACAGGTACTGAATGATTTCAAGCTGTTTGCAGAGCAGAAATACGAAGAGCTGAAGCAATCGACCGATAATGGAACTGCCGGTTCAGGCCAGCAGATCGACCTCAGCCTTCCGGGTGATCCTACTCCCATGGGTAGCCGCCACCCTATTACGCTGATGAAAAACAGGATCGTTTCCATTTTCCAGCGACTGGGATTTGCAGAAGCAGAAGGCCCTGAAATCGAAGATGACTGGCATAATTTCGGTGCGCTCAACCTGCCCCCCCATCACCCTGCCCGTGACATGCAGGATACTTTTTACATTCAGCAGAATCCTGATTGGGTACTTCGTACGCATACCAGCAATACCCAGATAAGAGAAATGGAAAAAGGCAAATTGCCCATCCGTGTGGTATGCCCGGGCCGTGTGTATCGCAATGAAACCGTCAGCGCCCGCAGCCATTGTTTTTTCCACCAGGTAGAAGGTTTATATATCGATGAGAATGTCTCTTTTGCCGACCTCAAGCAAACATTATATTTCTTCGTGAAAGAGATGTATGGAAAAGATGTAAAAGTGCGCTTCCGCCCCTCTTATTTCCCTTTCACAGAGCCAAGCGCTGAAATGGATGTGACCTGTTTTATCTGCGGAGGCACGGGTTGCAATATCTGTAAAAAAACAGGATGGGTAGAGATCCTGGGTTGTGGCATGGTGCATCCGAATGTGCTGCAAAATTGTCACATTGATCCTAATAAATACACTGGCTTTGCTTTTGGAATGGGCATTGAACGCCCTGCATTGCTGAAATACGATATCAATGATATCCGTCTCTTCAGTGAAAATGATGTAAGGTTCCTGAAGCAGTTCAGCTCGGCCATCTAGCCGTTTACTATTAAGTTTTCATTCGCTTATAACTGAAGTAGGCGGCTACAATAAAGGATACAACAGCCAGGTAAAACCAGGGAGTAAAATCCACAGCTATTTTTATACCGGCATCACCATCCTTTAAACTGAGGTCCGCCTTTATCTGTCTATTTATATCGATCAATAAGCCGATCAATGACGCGGCGGCCAGCGATCCTGTCAATACTCCGCCGATACCTCCCAGCCTGGCATTGGAAAAGGACAATAAAAGCCCTAAAGCTCCCAGTGCAAGCGCTGCCAATGCATACACATTGGGATCTTTCTTATCACTGCTGGAAAAACTTGTTTTTGCTTTACTCTCACCATTACCCAATCCATCCAGGAAAGAATTTCCTGAATCCGGCCCTTTGATCTTGAAACCGGTTGCCAGCTCTGCCCCATTCACTTTTTGCAGCGACATATTGTTGCATCGTATATCTATAAAAGGCATAAAAAACAAAAGAACGCCTATTGCAAAAGCAATAGCGGATGGAGTTTTTACCCTGGGTGCGCTATTCCCCGGTGCAGGTGTAGCAGGTATGGGGGCTTGTTCGGTAATTGGCTCAGTCATGGCAAAAAATTTTACTTAAGATAAACAAATATCTTTACAATCTAAATCAGGCTATCTTGAACATCAACAGTATTTGCGTTTGCGGAGCCGGCACCATGGGTAGCGGTATTGCACAGGTTTCTGCCCAGGCAGGGTTCTTCACTTTATTATATGATCTCAATCCGGAAATACTGAATAAAGCAAGAACGGCTATTGAAAAGAACCTGCAAAAAGCTGTAGAAAAGCAAAAGCTGAGCGAGGAAGAAAAGAAAAGTATTTACGATCGTATTGTGTTTACTTCTGATCTGCAACGCTGCCTGGCGGATGTGTTCATCGAAGCTATTGTAGAAAAGCCTGCTGTCAAGATCGCCCTTTTCAATCAACTGGCAGAGATCAATCACAGTGAATGCATCTTTGCTTCCAATACGTCCTCTTTATCAGTAACCCAGCTTGCTGCAGGCATAAAAAATCCTGAACGGGTGATCGGCATGCATTTTTTCAACCCTGCACCGTTAATGAAACTGGTGGAAGTGGTATCAACCAGTTATACATCTCCTGCTCTTGTGCAGGAATTGGTGAATCTGGCAAAGACCATGGGAAAAACGCCTGTAGTTTGTAAGGACTCCCCAGGCTTTATCGTGAACCGCGTAGCCCGTCCGTTTTATATTGAATCACTAAGGTTGGCTGAAGAAAACAAAACAGGTTTTGCCCAATTAGACAACCTGCTTGAAGCAACCGGTTTTAAAATGGGCCCGTTCAGACTGATGGACCTTATCGGCAATGATGTGAACTACGAGGTCAGTTGCTCGGTATACGAACAAATGAACCAGCCTGAACGCCTGAAACCCTCTTATATCCAAAAAGAAAAAGTGGAGAAGGAAGAATGGGGAAGGAAAACAGGGAAAGGATATTATAACTACAGCGACAGCCAATCATAATTATCTTCGCAGCCATTTTAATAACCAATTTATCAAACTTGTCTACTAAGATCCTTGTAACAGGCGGCACCGGATTCCTAGGCGCTTATATCATAAAAGAGCTGGTGGAAAGAGGTTATGCTGTAAAGGCCATCCGCAGGGAAAGCTCGCGTTTGCCGGCTTTTATTCCCGCGGCCATTCTTGACAAGGTGGAATGGGTGGAAGGAGATATATTGGATGTTATTTTTCTTTCAGAGATCATGCAGGATATTGACACGGTCATTCATGCTGCAGCTGTTGTTTCCTTTTCCTCCCGCCACAGGAAACAGATGTACAAAGTGAATGTGGAAGGAACAGCCAATGTAGTGAATATGGCACTGGAACAGAACGTACGTCGCTTCGTGCATATCAGCTCCGTTGCGGCATTGGGCCGCACACTTCAGGGGCAGTCGGTCAATGAAAACAGCAAATGGGAAAACAGTAAAGCCAATACGCATTATGCAAAAAGCAAACATAAAGCTGAGCTGGAAGTATGGCGCGGTATTGGTGAGGGATTGGATGCTGTGATTCTTAACCCGTCAACCATTCTTGGTTATGGTGATTGGAACAATGGCAGCAGCGCCATTTTCAAAAGCATTCATGATGGATTCACCTGGTACAGTCCCGGAAAAAATGGGTTTGTGGCAGTAGAAGATGTGGCAAAAGCGACCGTGTTGCTGATGGAAACAGCTATAACAGAACAGCGATACATCGTTAATGGCGACAATTGGACTTTCAAACAATTGCTTGACACTATGGCCGACGCATTCGGCAAACCCAGACCCCAAAGGCAAACAACCCGCGCATTGATGGGCATTGCCTGGAGATGGGAAAAGATCAGATCATTCTTTACAGGCCATTCGCCTGTGCTTACTAAAGAAAGTGCCATTGTCGCCCATAGCAATACAACATTCGAGAACGACAAGCTGAAAAAGGCTTTGCCCGACTTCAATTTTACTCCGCTGGAAGAAAGCATACGGGAAGTCTGCCGGAAATACGTGGATCAGAAGCCCTAGGCGAAAACAGCTTCAGTTCAAACACGTTGTTAAAAGTATTTTATCATAGCACAATTACGCTATTTCCAACGTCCCTTAACACTTATCTTTAATACTCAATTCAGTACTATGCAAAACCCCAGGTATCTTGTTTTCCTGCTCTTGTGTATTATTTCCCTGTCTGCAAAAGCTCAATTCACTGTTTCCGGAAAGATCATCGATTCTGCTACCAGGGAGCCGCTGGCCGGCGCTTCTGTTTATTGTCAGAATACGACTGTTGGAACAGTAACCAATAAACAAGGTGAGTTCTCCCTTTCCCTTAAGTCAGGCGGGTATGAATTGATCATCAGTTTTACAGGCTATCAAACGCGTCAGCTCCGCATCAGCCATTCAGACGCAGTGATCCCCGACATTGAACTGGCCCGCGAAGAAAAAAGCATGACAGAAGTGATCATCAAAAGCAGCAATGAACTGAAAGATGGATGGGAACGCTATGGCAGCTTTTTTGTGGACCATTTTATTGGCACCACACCTAATGCCGCCAAAACCAGGCTGCTCAATCCTGAGGTCCTCAAATTTTATCTTCTCAAAAAGAGTAATAAACTGCGCGTGTTAGCCACTGAACCCTTACAGATGGAAAATAATGCCCTTGGTTATAACCTGCGCTACCAGCTCGATTCATTTATCTATAATTACAATACAGACATAAGCTCCTATAGCGGTTTCTGCCTTTACTCAGAAATCGACGGAAGCGACAGCCTCAAAAGAGTATGGGCCCAGAACCGTGAAAAAGCTTACTATGGCTCCAAACTGCATTTTATGCGCAGCTATTATGACAGCACACTCCTGGAAGACGGCTACACTGTAGATATGCTGGATGAAACCAACGATAAAAAATTCAACCGCATCAGCAATCCCTACGACACCCTGTATTATGGAGCGCTTGACAGCACCCTGCAAATAGAGATCTGGTATCCGCGCAAGATCAGCATCACCTACGCCAAACAAAAACCCGACCCTGAATACCTGAAACAGTTCAAGCTACCCAAAAACGTTGCCATTCAGATATCCTATATCGATATCAGGGATGCAATTGCCATTAAAGAAAATGGTTACTACTATGATCAGAAAGACTGGATCAACCAGGGCTACTGGAGTTGGAAAAACATTGCAGATCAATTACCCTATGATTACGAATCCCCCAATTACGAATCCCGCGAATAAGTCCTTAATTAGAATCTCGCTAACTTAAAGCACGAATGGCGCAAATGGATCCTGAAAGTTGAAGCTTGTTTAAAATAAAGAAAACTCAATACAGTCTTCAACTTTCAGAATCCATTTGCGCCATTCGTGCCTTATATACAAGATCTTCGTCCTTTAACCTCATTCGCATCATTCGTGCTTCATGATCTTTTGCCACAGTTCAGGTATCCTCTTTATCCACACCAACTCCCTTCTCTTCAACGAAGCATCTTCTGCCGGATATCCGAAATAGGTTTTGCCGCCGGCAAGTGAAGAGGGTACACCGCTTTGCGCCAGCACGACAGCATCTTTTCCGATGGTGAGGGTTTTGCTTACGCCTACCTGGCCCCACAGTATTACATTGTCTTCAATAACGGTGGCGCCCGCGATACCAACCTGTGCGGCAAAGAGGCAGTTTTTTCCTACCACGGTGTCATGACCTATATGAACAAGGTTGTCCATCTTGGTGCCGGCTCCGATCAGTGTGTCGCCGCTTACACCTCTGTCTATTGTGCAGCCGGCGCCTATCTCCACACCATTTTCAATTACTACACGGCCGGCGCTGAGCATCCGTTTATAATGGATGTCCCGGTTGGTTTTTTTATTGTAATAGAATGCATCGCTTCCTATTACAGCGCCTGCCTGTATCACCACTTCATCGCCAATAATGCAATGGTCCATTATAGTAACGTTGGGGTGGATCACACAATCTTTCCCGATCTGCACATGATTACCGATATATGCACCCGGCATGATCACTGTTCCTTCCCCTGCTGAAGAGGTGCTGCTGATCATCTGCATGGATGGGGCAAAAGGTCTGAAGTGACGGACAATCGTTTGATACGCTTCAAAAGGATCTTCTGTGATCAGCAATGCCTTGCCTTCAGGAAAATCAGTTTGCTTATTAATGATGATATAACTGGCGGCAGATTGTATGCACTTTTCATAATACTTCGGGTGATCAACAAATACCAGGTCGCCTTCTTCTACTTTATGTATCTCGTTGATACCGGTAGCTTGCGCAGTAGTATTACCAATAAGTTCTGCATTGATCAGGGAAGCTATTTGGGTAAGCGGAACAGGTTTATCAAACTTCATAAACAGGAATATTTGTCCGCAAAGTTAACCGCATAAGTGGGCTAATGGAAAGCAGGGGGCATTTTTTGTAGCCGAAGCGCCTGCCGGGGTAAATTTTTTTTGGGTAAGCTAACCGGCATTTTTACCGGTTAAGTACAGCTCCAAATACATGGCAACTCATGTTCCCGCTTGATCAAAAACAATAAATGCTGAATGAACTTATAAAATATCATCTTTTGAAACATAGGCTGGGCAAGGGTTTCAAAAGATTGAAAAAACAACATGCATACACTTATCGCATAGCAAACACCAGCAACAATGATTGAAAAAGCATCACAAACCATTAAAAGAGGTGCCGCTATTATCCACAGCCGATTCTAAAATGTGAATAAAATTCTTACTGATTTTTTTTTGGATAGTAAAAATTATATTTAATATTGTGATGGGAAATTCGTTTTCCCTGTACTTACTAACCCATCCATTATAATGATCCCTTCGATACTTCGAAGGGATTTTTACTTTAAGAAACCAACAGATGGATGCTTCCACTGATGCAGTAATACTATCCACACAGAGATACAATAATTAAGATACCTTTGATCAAATCAAAAAATAAGTCCTCATGCTGAAATCCATGACCGGTTTTGGAAGAGCCGAGAAAAACGCTGGCGATAAAACATTCCTCGTAGATATCAAGTCTTTAAATGGTAAGCAATTTGAACTGCAGTTAAGGTTACCGGCCATGTTAAAACCTTTTGAGTTTGATATCCGTCGACTCCTCTCCGAAAAACTTGGCCGTGGCACTGTTGATTGCACTATCAGCCTGAAAGAAACCGGCAACTCAAAACCCGTTACCATAAATACAGACCTGGCCAAAGCATATTATAAACCACTGGCCGAACTGTCTTCCGCCCTTAACCTGGATACATCGCATATACTGAGCACGCTGGTGAAACTGCCGGAAGTGATCACTCCCACCGCTGAAACGCTTAATGACAAAGAATGGGGAGAATTGCAAAGCATTATCCTCATGGCAATAGAGGACCTGAACGCCCATCGCCTGGATGAAGGAAGATCACTTGAACTGGACCTGCTGATGCGTATCAACAATATACTTACCCAACAGCAGGAAGTGATCCGCCTGGAACCCCTTCGCCAGGTAAAGATCAGGGAAGGGCTCACCAAACTGCTGGAAGAACAGGTAGGAAAGGAAAACTACGACAGCAACCGCCTGGAGCAGGAGCTGATCTACTATATAGAAAAGATAGATATCAGCGAAGAACAGGTCCGTTTAAAAAACCATTGTGATTATTTCAAAACCCTGTTGCAGGAGCCCGAAGAGTCAAAAGGAAAAAAACTCTCTTTCATTCTCCAGGAAATTGGCCGGGAGATCAATACCACCGGTTCAAAAGCATACGATTCCACCATACAGAAATGCGTGGTACTGATGAAGGATGAGCTGGAAAAGGCAAAGGAACAGGTGCTGAATGTGCTTTAAAGGCACAAGAAATTTAAGGGTTTAAAAGTTTACTACTTTTGTGAAAATTCAAGATTTGAAAAAGCTTTTCTCCAGGTCTGTCATCGCCATCTTTGTTTCGTGCCTGCTGTATAATTGCACCACTATTGACCTTTATGAAAAAACCGTGACCATTCCGCAGCATGCCTGGAAAAGTAACTTCAGGCCTTCTTTTGAATTTACTATAAAGGATACCACTTCTCTGTACAGGATCTTCCTGGTGCTGCGGCATAATGAAAAATACAGTTTCAGTAATATCTACGTCAACCTTTACGTAAAAGGACCTGGCCAGGATTCCACCCTGCAGATCCAAAAGGATCTCACCCTTGCCACCAACGAAAAAGGATGGCTGGCCAGCGGTATGGACGATATATATGAACACCGGATAGAACTGGCCGAAAAGCAAAGTCTTAAAGCCGGCACTTACAAGTTCACACTCGAACAGATCATGCGGGAAGACCCGCTTCAGAATGTTCTGAATGCAGGCATCCGGCTGGAAAAGCAACCCCGATAAAATGCCCGATAACAGCCGAAAACAAATAAGAAGGGCCACTTTTATTTACTGGCTGATGCTGACCTACATTGTGGCCGCACTGGCATGGTGGTTCATCTCACTGGAAAAACAAAACCATTCACTGGCAGATTTCCGGCTGAAGCAACTCGATGCCACCATCGACAGCACTATTTCCCCTTCCTTATATTACAAGGAATTTGTGCAGATAACCGCAGCAAAAAAAAGGGTAACAGTTATGCATCTCAGTGAAGGACTTTTCTTCCTGGCCCTGATCGTTTTTGCAGCCGCTTTCGTATTCCGCTCTGTAAGACGGCAATTCCGGTTGCAACAGCAGCAGCAGAATTTTATGATGGCCGTGACGCATGAATTAAAAACACCGATCGCCGTAGCCAGGCTCAACCTGGAAACCATGCAGAAATATACCCTTGAACCGGAAAAACAAAAACGGCTGATCCGCACCACACTCGAAGAAACTTCGCGGCTTAATTTCCTTACGAATAATATCCTCATCTCATCCCAGTTGGAAGGCGGTTACTCTTTTGCCAAAGAGGAACTGAACCTTTCTGACCTGCTAAAAGATTGCCTGCAGGATTTCCGGAACCGTTTTCCCGACAGAACATTCAATGGCGTGGCAGAAGCAGATGTTGATGTTAAAGGTGATGCGATGTTACTGCAGATCCTGATCAACAATCTTCTTGAAAATGCTGTTAAGTATTCGCCGAAAGAAAGTCCTGTCATTGCCACACTTACCAAATCTGGCGATATCGTGCGATTAAGTATTGCCGATCAGGGCCCCGGTATCCCCGATGAAGAAAAGAAAAGGATATTCAGGAAGTTTTACCGGATCGGCAATGAGGCTACCCGGAAAACGCAGGGCACCGGTCTGGGTTTGTATCTTTGCAGCAAGATAGCACGCGATCATAATGCGGACATTTCGGTGACAAACAATAATCCGCACGGAACTAATTTTGCAGTCACCTTTAACCCTTAAAACAGGTTATGAGCGACGAAAAGAAAACATCCATATTGCTGGTAGAAGACGAAGAGAACCTTCATGAGGCGTTAAAGCTTAACCTGGAACTGGAAGGTTATGATGTTATTTCTGCTTTTGACGGGGCCGCTGCCCTTAAGGCGATTGAGACCGAATATTTTGACCTGATCATCCTGGATGTGATGCTCCCCGAAATGGACGGCATCAGTGTGGCAGAAAGCATCCGCATCGGCAATAATGAAGTACCGATCCTTATTCTCAGCGCTAAAAACTCCAGTGCCGACAGGGTGCTGGGCCTAAAAAAAGGTGCTGATGATTATCTTACCAAACCCTTTAACCTGGAAGAACTTTTGCTCAGGGTGCATAAGCTCATCAACAAGAACAAAAAACTGCAGGATAAATCTTCTGTTGGCAACAGTTACACGTTTGGCAATAACTTAATTGACTTCAAAGCACAGGAAGCCACTACCCGCTCAAGCGGTAAGATACAGTTGAGCAAAAAAGAAACAATGCTGCTCAAGCTCCTGATCGAAAACAAGAATGAAGTGGTGCCAAGAGAAAAGATATTGCAGGCAGTATGGGGTTACAATGTTTATCCAACTACCCGCACTATCGATAATTTCATTCTCAACTTCCGTAAATACTTTGAAGAAGACAGCCGCAATCCCAAGTATTTTCATTCTGTAAGAGGAGTGGGATATAAGTATTCAGAATAGCTTATTCCGGTAACGACGCATCCCCTATCTTCAGCAACAGGTGGCGTGCTTCTTCCAGCAGTTCCTTCCTGTTGCCGGTTTCCATCGCTCCGGTAAACAATCCTTCTTCACAGGCATCCAGGATGCGTAAGAGTTCCTGTTGATCAGCCTGAGCAATATTTGCCTGCTGAAGCGCCCCCTGCAAAGACCGCTTGCTCATGCTGCTGCCTGACAAATTAAATTTTTGCGAACAGAACTGCCAGATAGCCGTCCGCAAAGCGGCATAAAAAGAATGACCTTCTGCTTCCTGTAAAACAGATGCAGGTTGAAGCAATTCCATCACCTTCGGTTTATTGACCGGTATTATTTTTACTGGTTCAACCGGTATCGGCTTCCTGCCCTTTCTTCTTATTACGATAAACAGGGCGGCAGCAAGAACTGCAACACCTGTTATGATCCATACAGGAATATTCTTTTTAAGTACCGGTCCTTTTTCCGCACCTGCCTGTAATTTCTTTGCCGCCACTTCAGTTATTGTTACTGTTACAGGCTTTGTAGAAGTTGTTCTGTAGCGGTTGCTGTCGGGATCAAAAAAAGATAAGTTGATAGCCGGTATTGTATAAGTGCCGGCCTGGTTGGAAATAAACCGGAAAGTAAATACACGCCTTCCTTCAAGTGGTGAAAGCCCTTTGTTCAGCGAATCTTTTACTTCTGGCTCAAACCCTTCCATGGCTTTAGGCCAGGACACTGCAGGTGCTACAAGCTGCGGAAAATTTCCTTTGCCTTCTATAGTCACTACCAGATCGCCCTCTTCATTGCTCGCCAGTTCCTGTTTTTCCAGGGAAGCAGCGATCATAAACTTTCCGGTGGCTCCGCTGAATTCAGCCGGCCGGCCATGCTCAGGCAAAGGATTTACTTTAATGGCTACCGGCTCAGTATGCATACTGGTCTCACACACTTTAAATCCCGGTTTGGAAAACAATTCATCTTCAGAAGGCATCACTCCCTCAACAATCTCCTGTTCAGATTTCTTGCTTATCATACTGGTAGAAAACTCCACCCTGCTTTGCACTTCCATTGGGTCAATGGTAAAAAGCCCGGCCTGTAAAGGATAGAGCTGAACTTTACGCACGGTGTGTACCTGGAATTTCTTTCCATCCACTGTTTCTGTTGCCGATACATTATCTGCCAGGCTTACCATATCCTGTATGGCAAAGCCATAAAAGCCTGGATTCTTAACAATATCCGATTTGGAACTGAGTCTTGAATAAAGCTTGAATGTGGCTGTTACAGGCTGGCCCACCACACAAACCTTTTTATCTACCATCACTTTCATGAAAAGATTATGACGGATCTTTTCATAAGGGTCTTCACCCGGTTGCAGGTAAGAATCGGTTGCCAGGGAAGACTTTTCAGACAATATGCCTTTCTGAACGGCAACAGCTCTGCTGATCACTTCCAGCGGAGCAGATTCACTTTTGAATACCTGGCCATGCAGCTTCACACTGGCTCCGGGCACAACATAGTGGCCTTCTTTTAATGCAACAAGTGTAAAAGTGATATTCTTCAGGCGTTTGGGGCCATCTGTTCCAAAGCTCGCCCCGGTGTAGGTATTAGGGCCGCTTACAAAACGGAACTGCCTGAAATCAGGTTGGAAAAAATCTTCTTCAGGTTCCGCATTTTCCAACACATACTGCACAACGAAAGGCTCGCCGGCAATCACAGGCCCTTCCGTAACAAGGGTTTTCAGCACTACCTGGGCGCTGGCCGACAGCACAAGCAACAGAATTGAAATTGTAAGAATGCCTTTTTTCATGCCACCTAAAAATAGAACTGGATTTGCTAAAAGTTCGTAAAACTTCGATGGAAGGCAGTCATTGGCTGTTGAGCGTTGACCGAATGAACAACCCTTGGCAGCCAAAAAGTAACGGTCACTCCTAAAGATCCCCCAACTGCGGCCTCACCAGTATCTCTTCCACGCAAGCCTGGACGGATAATTGGGAAGCTGCATAAACCAGTTGGGCAATATCACTGGCTTCCATGATGCGTTTATTGCTATTATCGAATCCTTCCCAGGAATCGGTGAGCACAGCTCCTGGCAACACGGCAGTTACCTTGATACCATGCGGTTTCATTTCTTCCCGCAGGTTTTGGCTAAATCCATACAAAGCAAATTTGCTGATACTGTATGCTCCGCCATTATTATAGGCTTTCAGAGAAGCAATAGAACACATATTAAAGATATGGCGTCCTTCTCCTTCCTTCATCATGGAAGGCAAAAGAGCCCGGGTAAGGTGATAGGCGCTGTATAAGTTAGTGGCCATCTGGCTTTCCAGCACCCCATCAGGTTCATTATAAACACTGCCGGGCTCAAAGCTGCCTGCATTATTCACGAGTATATCAGGCGCCTGAATGGATTCCTGCACCCAGGAAGCCAGGGCTATGGCCTGTTGCTTGCTTCCAAGATCAAATGCCTTTGCTTGTATAGAAACTGCAGGATACTTTGATTGAAGCTCCCGGGCTGTTTCCAGCAACACCTTTTCCTTGCGGCTGCTCAGGAAAATTGCATGGCCGTTTGCAGCAAATATTTCAGCGATGGCTTTACCTATTCCGCGGGAAGCTCCTGTGATCAATACATTCATAAATAATCTCGTTTATACTGCGAAGTACGAACATTTCTGTTTATTCGAGGTATCGCAAAGGACGCAACGTTGCGTTCCTGGCGCTCCTTTGCGATACCTCCATGTTTTTAAAAATGATTTATTCATAAATACATTTAAAACACAAATTCCCGGCCGTACTTTGCAGGTATGAAATACAGACACCTGTTTTTTGATCTGGACCATACCCTATGGGATTTTGATGCCAATGCCCGTGTGACCCTGGAAAGCCTTTATGAAGAATTACAATTAAAAGAAAGGGGCATACACGATTTTGAACTGTTTTACAGGAACTATCTTGTTCACAACGATAAACTCTGGGAGAGATACCGCAAAGGATTTATCCGCCAGGACGAACTGAGGGTAAAAAGAATGTGGCTTGCCTTGCTCGATTTTAAAATTGCCGACGATGAGCTCTCCAAAGCCATGAGCACCCTGTTCCTGGAAAAGCTGCCAACCCGTACTATATTGTTCCCGCACACCAAAGAGATCCTGCAATACCTCAAAGACAAGAACTACCAGCTTCACCTTATCACCAATGGCTTCGAAAAGGTCCAGCACAGCAAGCTCAAATATTCTGGCCTGGACACTTTCTTCGAAGAAGTGATCACTTCCGAGGGTTCCAATAGTTTAAAACCAAACAAAGAGATCTTCGATTATGCTTTGCATAAAACCGGTGCGACTGTAAACAACAGTATCATGCTTGGAGATACCCTTGATGCAGACATACAGGGAGCCATCAATGCAGGAATGGACCAGGTATTCGTCAATCACCTGGGCATTACTGAAATGGAGATCAAACCGACTTATGTAGTGAATTCCTTAAAAGAGCTTGAACAGATATTTTAGCATCATTACCACTCAGCCACAACGGTAACTCCACCCTGTGGTTTATCACCGATCTTCACTTTGATCCTGGCATCAAGCGGCAACAGTAGATCAACGCGGGAACCAAATTTGATGAATCCCATTTCATCTCCCTGTTTCACCTGCTGGCCTGATTTAAGGTAGTTGATGATCCTCTTGGCTAATGCTCCGGCAATCTGTTTGGTAAGTACTTCCTTATCGCCTTTACGGTATACTGTTGTATGCCTTTCATTTTCAGTAGACGATTTAGGATGCCAGGCCACAAGGTATTTCCCTTTATGGTATTGACTGTACACAACATCACCGCTGACAGGGTTGCGGTTAACATGCACATTCAGCGGGCTCATGAAAATAGATACCTGGATGCGGCGGTCATTGAAATATTCATCGGCCTGCACTTCTTCGATAGCCACCACTTTGCCATCAGCAGGAGCAATAATGGCATTTTCATTAATGGTAAGCACACGTTTGGGTATCCTGAAAAAAGATATGATAAAGATCAGCAAGCCCAGGGTAACGACAGAGATCAGGGCCGTGATCAGGGGATAGTTAAAGCTCAGGAAATAAAAGGACAAGAGATTGATCACGCCAAAGATGATGGCCGCGATGGCAATTGACGTATATCCTTCTTTGTGGAATGTCATAAGGTTGAAAATTGAGGGACAAAGATAATGTTTCGCCGGTTTATTGCTAAACGGGTGTTACGTAAGCCAGCTTTTGAAAAAAAGAAAATAAAGAAACAGCCAAACAAAAGGAATAGCTACGAGCAAGGAATCAAACCGGTCCAGGAAGCCGCCATGCCCGGGCATAATACTACCACTATCCTTAACTCCTGCCATCCTCTTCAGTTTTGATTCGAGCAGATCACCTAATGTACCCATAACTGCTGCAATAAGGGCAACCGGGGCAAAAAGCATTGTGGTGCCTTTCAGATCAGTGTTTAATTCTTTTGGCAGGAAAAGCAAAGGCAACAGCCAGCCAACTATGCCCACGGCCAGTATTATACCACCAATCGTTCCTTCCCATGTTTTCTTCGGGGAAATGGAAGAAAGCGGTCGTCTGCCGATAAAAGAACCTACGATATATGCCATGGTATCATTGATCCAGATACTGGCAATGATAATGATGGGAATTATCGGGCCTGTAAGAGAAAAACTATAAAAAGGAACAACCAGGTCTATCGTTGAAGAAAATAAATAAAGTAATAGGCCCCAGCTCAACGAAATATACAGTATACCCAATGCTGCTGCGCCGAACGATTTCAATTTTATTTTACTGCTCATGAAAATCCCTACTATCAGCAAAATAAATCCGGCAATAGACACCGGCAGGAAAACATTCTGCCGCACTCCATAACCGGCGATCCTGTATACGTTTCCGCAAAACCAGATCATCAATCCATAGCCCAGCAGCATCCAACCCATCTTTACATAAATATCGTAGGCAACACGATGGATCTTTTCCAGCAGGCGGAAATACTCCCACCAGCAGCCAAAATGAATAATGGAGAAAAGTACCAGAAAGCTCCATTGGTTCCATAATAAACCGGTGAGCATTACAGCAACAAAAACGACAGCAGTAAGAGCCCTTGTGCGGAATGTTGGCCAGTTGAATGCCATGCAAATGATTTAAGCCAGCCTGCGCCTGTTTTTCGCAGTGGCGTTTTTAAATATAATGAATAGACCGATCAGCGGCAGCAGTGCCAGAATACCCCAGAAATTCTCCACCTTTTCATCCATTGCCTCCATAAGCGGCTTACCCTGGAGCGTATATACATACAGTGTTGTAATAGCAAGAGCATTATAAATAAAGTGCGCCAGGATGCTCCACCAGATCGTTCCGGAATAATAATACAAAGCTCCCAATACTATACCAAGCGAGAGCCTGGAAAGAAAGCCATAATAAGACAGGTGCATAAGACTGAAAAGCGTACTCACCACAATGATCGCCAGCCAGGGATTATTGGTGCCCCGTGTAAGAAAATTCTGAAAGCCGCTGCGGAAAAGAACTTCTTCGCAAAAAGCCGGCAACAAAGCCATGATCACCAATCCCAGGATATAATCTCCTACCGTTTTGAGATCAATAATGATGCTGACCTGTTTGTTGTAATTTTCTTCCAGCCGGTCAAAAAATTCTTTTGTTGAAGGCGAAACAGGTATCAGGTGAGTAAGATAAGAAAGGGAAGAGGAAACAAACAAAGCCGTTCCGATGATCAGTACCACAACACCCAATTGCTTTGCCTGCATATTGTGTGCTTCAAATCCCAGCAATTTCACCGGGCGGCGATGAAGCAGGAAGGCCGTAACAAAAGTAGGCACCAGGAATCCGAGTATAGCGCTGAGGGACTGGATCAGTTTTACCGCTTTTGCATCTTCCGGACCCATCAACCCATCCCGGAGAACGGATATATCCTTACCGGTCAAACCCGTCCAGATCGGCCCGGTTATTACCTGCGTGAACATCATGCCTGCAATAACGAATGCTATCAGCATGAAAAATCCTGCCATATAAGAAATACCTTTCGAGTCGTTGTCGTACATAGTTTGAGGGTTGGCGAGTTTAATCCTGCAACTTGCCTGATTAGCCGTAAATTTGCAGGCGCAAAAATAGCTGAGAGTTGACAGAAGTTACTGTTTTTTTATAGACATTCTGCTCTCAACCGGTATTTATGGTAAAAATAGGCAACATATCACTTCCTGATTTTCCGCTTCTTCTGGCTCCAATGGAGGATGTAAGCGATCCACCCTTCCGTGCCGTGTGCAAGGATAATGGAGCCGACCTGATGTATACGGAATTCATTTCATCAGAAGGATTGATCCGTGATGCCATTAAAAGCCGTAAAAAGCTGGACATTTTTGATTACGAAAGGCCTGTCGGCATTCAGATCTTTGGCGGTGATGAGGAAAGCCTGGCTTTGGCCGCCAGGATAGTGGAAGTCACCAACCCAGACCTGCTGGATATCAATTTCGGTTGCCCGGTAAAAAAAGTAGCGCTCAAAGGGGCCGGGGCCGGGGTATTAAAAGATATTGACCTGATGGTGAGGCTGACCTCGGCCGTAGTAAAATCAACCTCATTGCCTGTAACGGTAAAGACGCGGCTGGGTTGGGACAGCAATTCACTTAATATAGAGGAAGTAGCCGAGCGCCTGCAGGACGTAGGTATTAAAGCTCTTGCCATTCATGGCCGCACGCGCACACAGATGTATAAAGGAGAAGCCGACTGGACACTGATCGGTAAAGTAAAAAACAATCCTCGTATACATATTCCTATTTTCGGTAATGGGGATATTGACAGCCCTGAAAAAGCACTGGCTTATAAAAACAGGTACGGCGTGGACGGTATAATGATCGGAAGGGCTGCTATCGGTTATCCCTGGATCTTTAATGAAATCAAGCATTTTGTGCGTACCGGCGAGCACCTGGCTCCACCAAGCACGGAAGAACGCGTGAACGTGGCCCGTAAACATTTGCAGAAAAGCGTGGAATGGAAAGGCCCTATCGTTGGCATCAATGAAATGCGCCGGCATTATGCCAATTACCTGAAAGGCTTGCCCAATATCAAAGAATTCCGCAACCGCCTCGTAACACTGAATACGATAGAAGAAGTGAATGAAGTACTGGATGAAGTGGTGAAAACCTATAGCGGCTTCACTATAGAGAAAACGCCGATCCAACTGGTGAACTATCATGAGAAGTGCCCGGTTGACTAACCTTCAAACTGACACAAGTGGATGCATCAACTGTTTATTCCGGGCTATTAGCACGTTATTCTTCCAAAGCTCAATTACTGAAACAACAACTCGGGTGGCTCAGCCTGCTCCGGTTGCTGCTGTTTTGCGGCTTTATTTTCCTTGGATATAAATCACTGGTAACAGGTGCAGCCGGCTTCATCATTGGTACGCTGGCATTGCTGGTCGTTTTCCTGCTTATGATCCGGGTATATGACCAGATGCAGCAGAGGACCGCTTTCTATAAAGCCCTTGTGAAACTGAACGGTGATGAGATCAGTTTTCTGGAAGGCAATCCTTCTGTTTACAGCACAGGAAAAGAATATACAAACCCACACCATTCTTATTCTTACGATCTCGATATGTTTGGCGAAGGTGGATTGTTCCCTTATATCAACCGCTGCAGCACTTCCTTTGGCAAAGAAGCTTTGGCTCAAAGCCTGTTGCATCCAAACACAGCCATCATTGAAGAAAGGCAACAGGCCATAGCAGAGTTGAAAGACAAACTGGAATTCCGACAGCATTTGCAGGCACATGGCTCTTTGCTGGATACGCGGGAAAAGGAAATGCAGCAACTGAAAGCCTGGCTGGAAACAGCACCTACTTTTAAAAACAAGACCCTCTATTATTTTTTAATGCTGCTGCCGCTGGCTTCCACCGGTTGTCTGGTTTATTTTTTTATAACAGAACAGGAAAAGGCATTGAACATCTTCTATGATCTTTTTATCTTGAACCTGGTAGTAGCTGTTTCTTTTGCAAGGAAGATCTCGGCGCATTTATCGGTATCTACTTCAGTGACCAAGATACTGCAACAGTTTGCCGGGCAATTAAAACAACTGGAAGACCAATCCTTCCAATCACCCTTGTTGCAACGTTTACAGGAAGGGCTTAAAACTGGAAATGATACAGCTTCAAGATCTATCCGCAAACTGGCTTCTTTATTCAACTATCTTGAAACCATTGTGAACCTGCTGGTAAGCATGCTGCTCAATGGTTTATTCCTTTTTCACCTGCATGTTCTTTTTCGCCTGGAAAAATGGAAACAACAGAACGGGCAGAAGATCCTGCCCTGGTTAAAGCTGCTGGGCGAGGTTGAAGAACTTAACAGTTTTGCAAATCTTGCTTATAATAACCCAGGCTTCTGCATACCTGCTGTAAGCAACAACGAAACACTGGAAGCTGAGAATATGGGGCACTTGCTTATCCGGGCCAATAAACGGATCACCAACAGTATTTCCTTTGCGGAGCGGCGGTTCGTGATCCTTACAGGTTCCAATATGTCGGGCAAAAGCACTTTCCTCCGCACTCTGGGCATTAACCTGGTACTGGCAAGAAGCGGCAGTGTTGTTTGTGCAGACAGGTTTGTTTTTTATCCCTACAGAGTGCATGTAAGCATGCGCATTACCGATTCCCTGCAGGATAGTGAGTCATTCTTTTATGCAGAATTAAAAAGGCTGCAATCTATTATTCATGAACTGGACGCAGGAGAAAAAACTTTTATCATCCTCGATGAAATATTGAGGGGCACAAACAGCAACGACAAGCATAACGGAACCATCGGGCTTATCCGCAAGCTGGTGGCAACCAAAGCCTGCGGCATCATTGCCACACATGACCTCACAGTATCCCAACTTGCAGAAACCGACCCTTCTTATATCAGCAACAAATGCTTTGAATCGGAGATCGTCAACGATGAGCTGGTGTTTGATTACAAACTGAAGGATGGCGTTTGCACAAAACTAAGCGCCTCATTTTTGATGAAAAAAATGGGGATCATTAATTAGATGACCAACTAGTGTGAGGATACGGCTTTCAGCCCTACAATGGAACCAACTAATGTACACAGGAAAAACATCCGCCAGAAAGTGGCAGGTTCCTTAAAAATGAATATTCCTACCAGCACAGTACCTACTGCTCCAATGCCTGTCCACACGGCATAAGCAGTTCCTAATGGAATAGTAAGTGATGCTTTATTCAGTAAGTACATGCTGAGACCAAGGCAAACAAAAAAACCTATCAGCCATGCAGTGGTATTGGTACCGGCTTCTCTTGCTTTTCCCAGGCAGGTAGCAAATCCCACTTCAAAAAATCCGGCAATGATCAGTAAAATCCAGTTCATAATTAAGGGTCCAATTTTTATTCTTGTTCAATTGCTTTTTTTACATCCGGATTTGAAGGTGAGATACCCGGGTCAAAATATTTGATCAGTACGCCTCTTTCATCCACCAGGTATTTTGAAAAGTTCCAGGTGGGAGGTTGGTCATTCCATCCGTTCCTGGCAGGGTCGCTAAGCCAACTGAACACCGGGTTTTGGTTAGCACCTTTAATAACAGAGCTCTTTTTTGCCAAAGGAAAGCTGACTCCAAAATTCAGTTTGCAGAATTTCTCGATCTCTTCGTCTGTCCCTTTTTCCTGTTCTTTAAAATCGTTGGCCGGAAAGCCGATCACCACCAGTTTATCCTGATAGTCCGTGTATAATTTTTGCAGGTCTTCATATTGTGGAGTGTAACCACAATCACTTGCCGTGTTCACCAGCAATATCTTTTTCCCTTTTAAGCTGGAAAGCGGAAGTTGGGATCCATTGTTCAGTGTAACAGAAAGATCATATATAGATGCCGGAGGGGTTATTCCATTTGTGTTGTCCATCGTCTTACCATTTTTACCGGTGGTTTTGCTGAAAAACATTAAAACGGGATAGAATGCTTTCAGCAGTTTTTGCCGGTAGGTCATGTTTTTTTGATTCATGGTCACTATTTCAACATAGCTGAAAAAAGCTACAAAGAATAAAGTTATAACAAGCAGGAGTTTTCTGAGTTTATTTCTTTTCATGTTTATTTTCCCACAAGTGTTTCGGAGTAATTTTCTTTGTGCTCTTCGTTGTCTTTGAAGGAGGTAATATCCCACAAAGACAACGAAGAGCACAAAGAATAGCTTAGCGGGTTAACGGACAATTTTTTTGAACAGCCCTAACTTTCCTTTGAAAGGCGGATACTTGATAGCCGGGTCCAGCCAGGTGGGTGTTTTCAATATTGATTTCCTGTGGCTGAATGTATCAAAAGAATATTTGCCATGATATTGACCTATGCCACTACTGCCTTTGCCGCCAAAGGGTAACCGGTTATTGGTAAAGTGCAGGGCTGTATTGTTTACACAACCTCCGCCAAAAGAAACCGACTCCAACCATTCTTTTTCCTTTGCTTTGTTTTGTGTGAAAAGATAAAAAGCCAGAGGGTCAGGATTATATGCGATCAGTTGTTTCGCTTCGGCTGATGTTGTAAAACCAATGACTGGTAAAACAGGGCCGAAGATCTCCTCTTTCAAAAGGCGGGCTTCTGCAGCCAGGTCAGTGATAATGGTTGGAGAGATATATAATTGTTCTTTATCGCTGGTTCCGCCAATGACGATAGTTCCTTCATTCAGATAGCTGATCAGGCGGTCAAATTGTTTGGCATTGATGATCCGGCCATATTCACTGCTTTGTGCAGGGTCATCACCAAAGAACCGGTGAATAGCTTTTTTCAATGCCTGTATCAATTCTTCTTTCCGGGAAGCATGTACCAGCACATAATCGGGTGCCACGCACATTTGCCCGGCATTGGAAAACTTGCTGAGTGCTATACGTTTCGCAGCTACATCCATACTGGCATCCTCTTCCACTATGCAGGGGCTTTTACCTCCCAGTTCCAGAGTTACAGGCACCAGTTTTTCAGCCGCCATTTTGTAAACAGCTTTGCCCACACCTGTGCTTCCGGTATAGAATACATGATCAAAACGGAAATTATTCATGAGTGCCGGCACTACTTCAGCACCATCTCCCTGTACATACAGAATGTATTCTTCAGGAAACAAACCAGTAATTAGCTTTTTCATCACCGCCTCTGTTGCAGGTGCTATTTCGCTTGGTTTCAATACCACACAATTACCTGCGGCCATTGCTCCCACAAGCGGATTGATCAATAACTGGAATGGATAGTTCCATGGCGCAATGATCAGCGCAACCCCTACCGGTTCTTTTAAAATACGGCTTCCCGAAGGGAAATTAAGCAGGTTGGTAGTCACTTTTTCCGGTTTCATCCAGCGATGCAGGTTTCTGATCGATGTATTGATCTCTGCTATCACCATGCCCAGTTCAGTCACCCAGCTTTCTTCCGGGTTTTTATGCAGATCTTTATATAAAGCTTCATAAAGTTCCTTTTCATGATCAAGGATCGCCCGGCGTAGCTGCTGCAATTGTTTTTTCCGGAATTCATAGAGCCTTGTATGGCCTGAATCAAAGTATTGCCGGAGGGCATTTAATTTGCTGGTATAACCGGTAACAGGCATGGTTGTGTTTGAAAGGCCAAGTTAATTAAAACGCCCGGATCAACTCCGGAGATAACCCATAATGATTATTGGGGAAATTATGCCACATTTTATGATTTTCTTATAGTAAATTGTCTATAAACAGCTTACTTTTCAAAACTGGACAAATTTTTGTAAATTACTTTATCACCAAATCAAGTTTACAACATGAAAACCAAGATCAGCATCATTCTTACCAGCCTTTTATTAATTGTAAGCATTGCTAACAGTTATGCCACCACAATAGACGATAAGCGTCCACTGAAGGAAAGGATCGCAGCAATGACTGAAGAGGAAAAGAAAGCGCGTGCAGAAGAGATCCGCAACCGTGTGGAAGAGATCAGGGCAATGGATAAATCCACACTTAGCCGTGCAGAAAAGAAAGCGCTGAAAAAAGAACTTCGCCAGATGAATAGAGAAGCAAAAGAGATCAAGGGTATTTATCTTTCTTTTGGAGCTATCATCATTATTATCCTGTTGTTGATCCTTCTTCTTTAAACTATATATTGTGTTTTTCGATTTGAGTATGTTGCTTCAAAAGCAGCAAGCTTATTGCCCGTGATTCTTCACGGGCTTTGTTTTATATAAAAAAGCACCGCCTTTAGAGGCGATGCCTGGTTCTGTTTCCACGGGGATAATACTTTCTGCAGGAAGAGGTTAATTCAGCTCACTTCGTTTTGATATGATTTTGCCTGGCGCATTCCCTCCTCCATCATTTCTTCAGTTTCTGATTTCAGGGAATCAAACTTATCAGCTATTGCATCAACCAGGTCGTTGAACTTATTCTTCAACTCATTTCCACGGCGGGCAATAGTGCCACGGGTTTCTGAGCCTTTGGCAGGCGCAAACAGGATACCTACCAGTAGTCCTGCAGAAAAGCCAACTAATAATTTGTTCATACCGGTATTTTTAAAAATGAAAGAATATTGATGTAATCAAAATATCATGCCAGATGAGTTGGCCTGTGTGAAGTACCATCAAGCGTTATCCCTTATCTTTTGTAATTTCATCCCTTTATGACAGATGAATATTTTATGACCCTTGCTCTTAAAGAAGCCCGCCGGGCTTTTGATGAAGATGAGGTTCCTGTGGGGGCCCTGGTGGTGCTGAACGAAAAGATCATTGCAAGGGGTTACAATATGGTGGAGCGGCTGAATGATCCTACAGCCCATGCCGAGATGATCGCGCTCACGTCTGCTTTCAACGCATTAGGCAGTAAATACCTGCCCGAAGCTACTTTATATGTTACCGTAGAACCCTGCTGTATGTGTGCGGGAGCGCTTTACTGGAGTAAGATCGGTAAGATCGTGTATGGCGCGGATGATGAAAAGAATGGGTATCGTAAAACGGCGGGAGTGAACTGGCCTTTTCATCCCAAAACGGAATTGGTGAGAGGGGTGATGAAAGAAGAATGTGGAGCGTTGATGAAGGAGTTTTTCCGGAAAAAGAGATAAGCAGATGCGGAGTACTTTATTAGAGTTTTAAGGAATAACCTGGCGAAAATACCAGGTCATCCCTTAAAACTCTAATTGAGGGAAGAGGAAACTAACAAATACTTAAGGCTTATCCCACCAAACTTTGCCATACATCGTGTTCGTACCGTTAAACTGCCGTTGAATGGCTTCCAGATAATTCGTTTTGTTATTAAATTCTTCACTCACAGGATATGCCTGTCTTGTTGGAACCTGGGTTGCAGGAGCTCCGGCAGGAGGAGATAATGCAGGGAATCCGGTCCTTCTCCATTCTGCCCATGCTTCATAGCCATGCATAAAAAGATGGACCCATCGCTGTGTAGCAATTTTTTGAAGGGCTTCTGCAGGGCTGTACGCAATTTCCGGATGAGCCATTAAGGTAGCCAAACCACTTGTGCCACCCGTCCATTGACGAATTGATTGCTCAATAGCAAGGTCATAATTAGATTTCGCTTCCACGTCGCCACCTGGTATCCAACCACGTTTAGCCGCTTCAGCCTTCGCAAAAAGGACCTGTGCATAGGTGACCAGGTAAACGGGGGCATCTGCTTTCCAGATAGCATCACCAAGAAGAGAAGGGTCTTCTGAATCAGGATTCAGTGTTCCATATTCAAGTCCAACATAGTCTCCCACCGTATTCTTATTCCCGTAAACCTTAAGCCGTGGATCATCATATGGTTTCATGTTAGCCACAAGCTTGTCGCTCAGCGCCCACCAGAACCTTCCCTGATTTTCTATTTGATCATACCAGAAATTCCAATTGGCTTCTTCATTGCGGTGCCTGAAAACAAGATTATCATCATTTCCTTGTAAAACTCCGGCAGTTAAAGCAGTATTAAATTCCGTCTGTCCTTTAATAGCATCTACTTGTGATAATCGAAGGGCCATTAACAGATGTATGGTATTTGCCAGTTTTTTCCATTTGGCCATTTTACCATCATAAATAATGTCGTTAGCTATATCTGCTCCATTTATCATTGCATTTGCCTCTTCCAAAAGGGTAAATATTTTTTCATAGATCGACTCCTGTGTATCATAAGCAGGAGAAAAACCAGCACTTCCCTGCAGTGCCTGGTCAAAAGGTACATCCCCCCACCTGTCTGTAATATGCCAGAAAAAATATGCTTTCAGTATTTTAGCAATAGCTAACTGGTTATTAACCGGCCATTCTGTATTGTCAGTGTTATTCTTCAGCACTTCTTCCAGGTTCATTAGCGGCCCGGTGTAATAGCCCGTAAAATCATAATTCTCCTGCGTATAAAGTGATAGATTGGGATATTGAGCTTCGGAAAGAAATTGCGCATTAAACTCTCCCTGGGGTGCAGAGCTAAGTCCGGGCAGATACAATGATGCATTGTTGATCAGCTGCATATTTGTTGCGCTACTTGGATTGTTTGTATCTCTATTTATATCATCATTAAATTTATTGCAGCTTACCAGCAGACTGATACCCGATAAAATTAAAATCATTCTTTTCATGGGAAATGATTTAAAAGTTGATAATAAGATTTGCTCCAAATGAACGAACTGTGTTCAATCCACCTGTTTCCAGCCAGCTGATCGGCGCGCTTCCTGTAGATAATTCAGACGGGTCTATGCCTTTAGGAGCTTTTTGCCAGATCATAACCGGATTACGTGCAATAAGTGAAAGATTCACGCTGCTGAAAGGAAGCTTGCCCAGCACTGATTTTCCAAAAGTGTATCCAAGCCTCAGTTCTCTTAATTTTATATAGGAAGCATCATATAACCATTCTTCATAAACATGGGTTCCAAGCGTAGTACGGTAATATGCTTTGGCATCCACATACGCTGTCACTTCTGTTTTATCTGATGCTCGTATACCAGTCACTTTTACTCCTCCTCCATCGGCCAGCGGATCACGAACATTTTTTCCATTATCATTTGTAGCAGCAGTTATTTCAGCAAGACCGGTTTTAACAGCCATCATTTGTGTCCAGCTAAAAAACTGTCCGCCTGACTGAAAATCGATCATAGCACCAAGATCAAAGCCGGCAAACCGGAAAGTATTTTGAAAACCGCCAGTAAACTTAGGCAGGACTGAACCAAAATTGTGGTTAGCCTGTGTATACAATGGCAGATTGTTGTTGTTCAACAAAATCTTTCCTGTAGTTTCATCCCTTTGATACGCTTTCCCAATAAGATCACCAAAAGAGCCCCCAACGTAGGAGTTGAGAAAAACATCAACTCCGCTATAGCGGTTCTGGTCGTGCGTATAAACATCCATACCTGGGTATAATTCCACCACTTTATTCTTATTCCTTGCTATGTTAAAAATAGCATCCCATGAAAACTCTTTTGTTCTAACAGGTGAACCGGAAATACTTAGCTCTATTCCTTTATTCTGAATTTCCCCGGCATTGATCCTTGCCGAACCATAGCCACTTGTGCCAGATACATCCAAGCGGATGATCTGGTTCTTATTGATCTGCTGATACCATGTGAAGCTTAGCCCAAGCCTGTCTTTTAAAAACCGAAGGTCAATCCCTGCTTCATATGAATGTGCAAAAGAAGGTTGGATATTAGGATTGATCAGTTCGTCGGGCACATATAAAGTGCTGTTGTTTCCATACACCCCTCCAACTCTGTAGGTAAATGAAGTAAGGTAGGGGTCCAGATCTGATCCCGCCTTCGCATAGCTGAGTCTTATTTTACCAAGACTCAATGGCGACCATTTAACCAGTTCACTAAATACAAAACTTCCGGAAATGGAAGGATACCAATATGAGTTATTCCCTTTAGGTAATGTAGAAGAGTTATCATTACGTATAGAAGCATCAAGGAAATAGGTGTTCTTATAACCGAAGGAAGCCATTCCATATAAACTGCGGATCTGTTTGCGTAGCAAGTAAGTGCTGGCACCGGGCCTGTCAATTGATGCATCAATGTTATAAAAGTCAGGGCTAGACAATCCTCCTGCTGTGGCAACGGCAACATAAGAATAACGCCTGTTGTAAAGGTTAGCACCGGCATTGGCTGTTACCGAAATATCACCCCATGATTTAGTATACTGACCAAGGAATTCATAGTTCATCTCCTTATTTTGGTATTTTCCGTATGAATACCCCGGCACTTTCCACCCACCTGCTGCTTCACGGGTCTCGATATTCTGAGTGAATTGATCTGCACGAACGAAGCCGCTTAATTTAAGCCCGGGCAAAACCTGCCAGCTCAGACCTACATCACCAAATATTCTATCCCTGCTGTCATTACTTGGGTTTTCATATGCTTCGAAATAGGGGTTGTTCCAGTAGAGCGGTTCAAAACTGCTCATTGATCCATCTGAATTCGGCCTGGAAAGATTCCAATGAAGAAAAGTTCCATCGCTGTATCGGTAATTCTTCAACCTTTTCATATCAAGGTTTCTTTGAAACCACTGAAACATGTTGCGCGACCCACCTTCATATCCTTGTGCCGGGCGTTGGCCACTATTATTTGCATAATTAAAATTGGTCGACACTGTGAGTTTTGGAGTAAGGTCAAGTGAAGCGCTGACACTAAGGTTATTCCTTCTTAACCAGGTATTGGGTTCCACTCCTTCAATCCTTGTATTATTATAACTAAGACGGAAAGTAGAGTTGGAATTGCCTCCGGAAACCGTAATGCCATTGTTGACCGTGGACCCGGTTTCAAAAAAATCTTTGATATTACTTGGGTGTGGGTTAAACGGCGTTAACAGTCCGTATTCAGCATCTTGTGGATAAAAGCTAAATACCTGCCTGGCCATAGTACCATCCATCCTGGGCCCCCAACTTTCATCAATAGACATGTCGACATATTTGTCGCCATTTCCCAATGTGCGCCAGGTTTGCACGCTGCCGCCGCCATATAGATTTTGCATAGGCAGTAAGTTCCCGACCTTGTCGATTGATACAGCAGAGTTCAACTGCACATTTACTTTCTTTGCTCCCTTTGACCCTTTTTTAGTCGTAATCAATATTACTCCGTACTGTCCACGAATACCATATAGCGCAGATGCGGCCGGGCCTTTCAGCACATTTATTGATTCCACATCCTCAGGATTGACATCCTGACCCACATTACCATAATCTCCTCCATTGCGACCCGCGAAGTTTGCATTGGAGATTGGCGTCCCATCAATAACGATTAATGGTTGATCTGTTCCAAGCAAGGAGTTAACACCTCTGATCTTGATCTTTTGTGTGCCTCCCATACTGGCGCCAGATGAGCCTGTGACCTGAACACCTGCGACCTTTCCGGCCAATGATCCTATCACATTCTGCTCTTTTGTTAAGGTAAGATTTGCGCCTTTTACCTCTTGCGTTGCATAGCCGAGGGAACGTTGCTGGCGATTAATACCCAATGCAGTTACCACCACTTCAGACAATGTACCTGATTCCTGCAACTGGATACTGTAAGTCGCTGATGAACCAATTGATACTTCCTGTGCAATAAAACCGGCAGAAGAAATGATCAATACCGGATTATTGCCGGTAACATTGATCGTAAATGATCCATTGTCATTCGCTGTAGTAGCATTGCTGGTACCTTTTTGTTGAACAGTTGCTAACGGAACAGCTTCGCCTTTACTGTCCGTTACTGTTCCAGATACCTGGCGTGACTGGCCGAATATGCTAAAAGGAAGCATAAACATGAAAGCCATCACGCAAAATAATTGGGTGACACTTCTCATAACAGTTGAATTTTAGTTTAGCAGTTTAGTAAAACAAGATGT
>DATAJQ010000316.1:0-29891 GCA_036262095.1 Chitinophagaceae bacterium
AAAGCTGTTTAATGACTATGCCCAACTCCAGCGCCAGTTAAAAAAAGCCACCGGTGTTACAGATGTGATTTCCGTCCCTTCTGCCATCAACCTGGTGAAGGATTCGGCGACAGAAAAGCTGAATGCCGTACCGATCTTCCCAGAAAAAACATTTACACAGGCTGAGCTCGACAGCAGCGCCGCCATTTTCCTGGGCCTTCCTTTTTACCAGGGGCTTTTATATAATCCCCAAACGCATGCCTGGATGATGGGGGTGAGCGTGGATAAAACACTGATCAATTCCCCCAAAAGAAATATTGTTGTATCCGGCATCACCCAACTGGTCGATTCCTTCAGCAAAAAGACCGGGCAGCAGGTTTACCTTAGCGGCTTACCGCTGATCCGTGCTGAAATGTCAACCCGCATTTCATCTGAAATGCAACTGTTCCTGCTGGCATCGGTTATTTTATCTGCCCTTATTCTTTTAGTATTCTTCCGTTCTGTAAGTTCCATGCTGCTTTCATTGGCAGTCGTGATCATTGGTGTGATATGGAGCGTAGGTACCATGCATTTGTGTGGTTACAAGATCACTTTGCTGACAGCATTGATCCCGCCGCTTCTGGTGGTGATCGGCATTCCCAATTGTATTTATTTTCTCAATAAATATCATACAGCCTATAATGATACCAAAGACCGCAATGAGGCCCTGGTGACCATGGTGGGGCGGATGGGTATTGTTACCCTGTTTTGCAATCTTGCCGCTGGTATCGGGTTTGCAGTATTTGCTTTAACAAAGAGCGAGATACTGCAGGAGTTTGGTGTAGTGGCAGGGATCAATATCATGGCACTGTTCATTATCTCCCTCATTCTTATTCCAACAGTGCTTAGCCTGTTGCCTGTACCCAAAGCCCGCCATATGCGGTACCTGGAAAATGCAAGACTTAACCGCTGGCTCGACAGGCTGGAATTATGGTCATTAAATCATCGCAAGCTTATTTATACTGTTACAGTAGCGGTTGTAGCCGTATCCGTCATCGGGATCTTTAAATTAAAAAGTGTTGGATACATTGTTGATGATCTTCCCAAAACTGATAAGATATATACTGACCTTAAGTTTTTTGAAAATAACTTCAAGGGTGTGATGCCGTTGGAAATACTGGTTGACACTAAAAAGAAATATGGGGTGACGCGCAACCTTGGCAATCTTTTAAAAATGGATTCCCTGTCTTCTTATATCACTTCAATGCCGGCACTTGCGAGGCCACTCAGCATTACGGAAGGGCTGAAATTTGCCAAGCAGGCTTTCTTTGAAGGCGATAGCAGCAACTATTCCATGCCTTCTGAATTTGATCTGCCTGCACTGGCCCAGTACCTGAGCTTTAAGAAAGACAGCAATGCCGGTGTGGCGTCCAATTCTTTTTCCAAACTGGTATCTACTTTTATGGACAGTGCAAGGCAGGAAGCACGCATCAGCATCAATATGGCAGATGTAGGCAGTGCGCGCTTGCCACATATCCTGGACAGTATCCAGCAGCGAGTGGATGCACTTTTCCCCAAAGACAAATATGAGGTGAAGCTGACAGGGACCAGTATAACCTTTTTGGAAGGGAGTGCTTTTATCATCAATGGACTGAAAGAAAGTATTGCCTGGGCTTTTTTGCTGATCGCCCTTTGCATGTTGTACCTGTTCAGGTCTGCCAGGATATTATTGTGTTCGCTTATTCCCAATGTTATTCCGCTGGTGATCACGGCGGGCGTAATGGGTTGGGTGGGTGTTCCCCTGAAACCCTCTACAGTTCTTGTTTTCAGCGTGGCGCTGGGTATAGCGATAGATATTACGATCCGGTTCCTGGTCAATTACAAACAGGAATTGCCTCACCAGGAATTTGACCGTAAGAAAACAGTGATTGAAACGATACACAGCACAGGTATCAGTATCATTTATACATCAATGGTGCTGATTGCAGGCTTTATTATTTTTAGCTTCAGCGGCTTTGGCGGCACACAAGCGCTGGGTTGGCTTACCTCCCTGACGCTTATTACAGCTACATTGACCAATTTGGTATTGTTGCCGGCTTTACTGATAGGATTGGAGAAGCCAAAGAAGAAGGAAATCCGGTAAAGGCCCTAACAACCGCTATCCCTTCCAATGCTGTTTATACATGGCCAGCTTCCCCCGGCAGTCCGGGTTTAATGCGCTAATATACCGTCTGAATTTATAAAGCCCGGCATTTTGAGGCCGGGCTTTTCTGTCTATTATATCGTATATTTATTTCCGCCAATTTTAAAACACAATCTATGCTCAAACGTCATTTGCTTTCTGTCACCGCTTTGTTATTCTCCTGTTGTGGCTTTTCACAAAGCCCTTTATCCACGAATACGCCGGCAGGAAACAAATTTGACAATGATTTTGCCCATGATGTTAACGGAAGACCGATATATCTTAAAGCAGAGTATATCGCTGACGGAAGCCCTTACCTGTATGACAACTATTGCATGGCCGAGATCACCGTCATGGATGGAAAGGTATATCCCAATGTAAAAGCAAAAATCGATTTGCAGGAGAAACTGCTGCTTTATATGCTGGACAACGGAACTGAAATGATCATGACATCTCCGGTGAAGAGGATAAAATTCTACAATTATGTCAGTAATGGTATAACCTACCCAGAAAGGACCTTTCAAGGCCACCTGACCGCCCTGAATGCCGAGGGTGCTGCCATTTACGAAGTGCTTGTGGAAGACAGCGCCGCTACCCTGCTGAAGCAAATAACAGTAACCTTTAATGATAGTAAAGGCTATGGCGAGACCTCTACTACCCGCATCTTCAAAAAGGCTGAACACTATTTTGCCGCCATCCCATCCCAAAGCAAAGAGCTGCGGAAGGTGGAAAAAAATAAATCAGCCCTTGCCTCGTTATTTGGAAGTAAAGCCGCTGCGATCAGCACCTTTATTGAGCAGAAAAAATTGAAATGTAAATCAGATCAAGACCTGACAGAAGTGTTCCGTTATTACTGTTCACTCTAAGGGTTTTTACATATTTCTGATTTTTTCTACTCTTATATGAAAAAATTTCGGATTTTTACCTGCTGAAAATTAATGAGGTTCAAATTTTCTAGTACACAAATCAGTAAATTGGATTTCAATTTCTTGTAGTTATCTTCTCTAACCGGGAAATAACAAACAAATAATGCAAAACTCACACTTCTCGTTTGAAAAAGACTTTTGAGCGCAGCATTATCGGAAAATAAGTTGTCCTACTTACTTAGGGATCTACCTTCAACACATGAGAAAACTGCGGCGGAACCACCAACTCCACCGTAAGCAGTTTTAGTACACTTTTTTATCTATTGTCACCGCTGTTGCCTGATTAACAGGCAGTAGCGAATTATTTTTTGCATCAAAAACTAAATGTTCATGAGGAAATTCTTACTCGTATTAACGGCTTTCCTATTTTATGCAGGAACGTTGTTAGCTCAGAAAACCATTACAGGGACAGTAACAGACGACAAGGGAGCTCCTGTTCCCAATGCCTCTGTAGTAGTGAGAGGGACCAGCACTGGTACCACTACTAAAAACGATGGAACTTACACCCTGGCAGTTCCGGCTTCAGCAACAACCTTACTTATTTCAAGCGTTGGTTATGAACCAACCACTGTTGAAATAGGAACTGGCACAGTTGTAAATGCATCCATTAAAACCGCTGCCAGCGAGTTGGAGAATGTGGTGATCACAGGGTATACAACCACTCAGCGGAAAAAATTTGCCGGTGCAACTGTTTCAGTTGGCGCAGCAGAAGTCAGAAGGCAACCTTTTGGTTCTTTCGACCAGGCACTGCAGGGTGCTGCTTCCGGTGTGTCCGTTGTAGCAAATAGTGGTCAGCCCGGTGCTAACGCTGTTGTACGTGTTCGCGGCAATGGCTCTATCAGCGGTGGTAATGTTCCACTTTATATTATGGACGGGATTGAAATAACTGCGGCAGATTTTGCCAGCTTGAACCAGGGCGACTTTGAAAGACTGGAAGTGCTGAAAGATGCGGTAGGTACAGCCATGTATGGTTCCCGCGGTGCTAATGGCGTGATCGTAATCACAACCCGCCGCGGACGCGCAGGCCAGCTTAACCTGAATTATGATATGCAGATGGGCTTTAGCAAACTGCCTGAAGACCGCCTGATCGTAATGAACAGCCAGCAAAAAATCGATTATGAATTGCAGCGCGGCAACCCTTACGGATGGACCGCTGCAGAGGCTGATAGTCTCCGTAATGTAAACTTTAGCTGGAGGGATGCCTTATTCCAAACAGGTATGACCCAACAGCACCAGATCAGTGCTAGTGGTGGTAGCGCTACCAGTAAATTCTATGCATCACTTTCCTACCTTAACCAGGAAGGTATTGTTCAAACAACCGGTTTGAAACGCTATACCGCCCGCGTGAACGTGGACAATAATATTAAGAACTGGCGCTTTGGAGTAAGCCTGCAGGTTGGTTATTCCAAGATCGTAGGTACAAGGGAAGGAGATGCTTATATCGGCTCTCCGCTGAATGCGATCCGTTGGTCAAATCCATATGAGCGTGCTATTGATCCAAATACCGGAGATTGGCAAACACTGGGTGGTACTGGCGTATTGATTTCGGGTCAGCCCAATGCTGCAATGGAACTGTTCGTTAACCAAAGGGAAGCACTCCAGTTCAAAGGAGTAGGTAGTGCATACCTTGAGTTTCATTTTCCTTTCCTGAAAGGCTTATATGCACGTACTAACTGGGGTGGTGATTTTGCGCAAAATGAAGGTTCTATTTATTATGACAGAACTACCTATACCGGAGCACAGGCTCCTGGTGGCAATGGTAGCCTGAACAGAACCGGTGGCCGCCAATTCCGCTATACAGGAACTACATCACTTAACTACAAACAGACATTTGGCGACCATGAAATTGATGGAGGCGTATTTGTTGAAGCAGTTAAAACTGATGCCCGTAACCTTGGTTTTACCGGTTATGGCCTGACCAATGGATTTACCAATGAAGCCGGTATCACAGCTGGTAACGCAACCAATGGTTACATTCCCCAGGTTGCCGGTGGCGGAACCCAAAATGGTTTGCTTTCCTACTTCACCATCTGGAACTATGGTTATAAAGGCAAATACTATCTTACTTTAGTAGGTCGCCGTGATGGTTCTTCAAGACTCGGCGTTGCTAACAGGTTCCAGAACTTTGGTTCTGTTGGTGCAACCTGGGTACTTAGTGAAGAAAACTTCCTGGCTAATGCCGGTAAACTGGATGATCTGCGTTTGAGAGTTACTTATGGTACAACAGGTAACTATGCAAGTGCAGCCGGTGATTACGGACATCTTCCCTTATTCACACGTACTTCATATAATGGTGTTTCAGGTTGGGCAATCGGTAATCCCGGAAATGCCAACTACAAATGGGAAGTAAACAAAACAATCAATATTGGTGTAGACTTTGCATTTTTCAAGCGTCGCCTCTCAGGTACAGTTGAAGCTTACGAGCGTAAAACAAATAACCTGTATTACCTTCAGCCTGTTTCTGGTACTACTGGCCGTCCTAACGTTCCTGGAAATGACGGTACACTCAGCAATAAAGGGATCGAGCTGACCTTAAGAGGTGATATCGTTAGAACAAGAGATTTCCGTTGGACTGTAGAAGGAAACATCACTTATAACAGGAACAGGGTTATTGCTATTCCTGATGACTCAATCATCAACGGAACAACCATCCTTGCGATCGGCAAGCCTCTTAACACACTTTACCTTGTACCTTATGCAGGTGTAAACGCTGCTAATGGTAACGCATTATATTATACTCAAGCTGGTAACCTGACTCAGACTTATTCTACAGCGGACCTCAGAGCATTTGGAACAAGTGATGCTCCATGGTTTGGTGGTATCTCTACTACTGTTGCTTATATGGGTATTGATCTGAGTGCACAGGTAAACTTCTTCCTGGATAGAGATGTATACAACAACGATCGCATGAACGTGATCAATCCTTCTTACTTCTATGATAACATGGATGTAGAATTGTTGACAGAATGGAGGAAACCAGGTGATATTACAAATGTACCAAGACCTACAACTGCTGGTGGTAATGCCTTCCAGGCCAACACCACCCGCCTTCTTGAAGACGGTAGCTTCTGGCGCCTGCGTAATGTAACACTCGGTTACACCTTCCCAACAAGCATATTAAGCAAGCTGAAGATCAGATCAGCCAGGATCTTTGTACAAGGCCAAAACTGGTGGACACATACGAAATTCAAGAGCTTTGATCCGGAAATGAGCGGCGCTGTATTAACAGGTGCTCAGTACCCGGCTCTGGTGCAAACAACAGTTGGACTGTCTATCGGATTCTAATTTTAAATACATATTTATATTATGAAAAAATCATTCAAACATATTTTCCTTGCAACAACGGTCGTTTCTGTATTGACAGTTGGTTGTTCAAAATCAGATCTGATCGACCTTTATCCACAGTTTTCCCTTAGTGCTGCGAACAGTCCTTCCAATATGGACCAGGTAGAAGAGGTGCTGACGGGTGCTTACCAGGGATTCAGGTCAGGCAGCTATTATGGTGACGGAAGCGGTTCAGGCTTTTCCCTTATGCCTGATATGATGAGCGATAACCTGCTCGAAACAAATGAATCGCTGGCTAATTATAAAAGTCTTACCGATTGGGTTTATGCTGATGATGATGCGCTGGTTTCCGGCATCTGGTCTGCTCCTTACAGTATCATCGCGAACGCAAACATTGTGTTGCGTGACGTAGATAAGTTCACAACCACAGAAAATCAAACCAGGGCTAACCGTCTGAAAGGACAGGCACTGGCTATCAGGGCTCATGCTCATTTCGATCTGTTCCGGTTTTTTGCTACTTCTTATGATCGCAGCAGCACTTCAGAATTAGCTGTCCCATACATAACAGAATTCAAAGTTTCACCTACAGTTAAACCTGCCCGTATCAGCAATAAGGAGTTTTATGATAAAGTCATTGCTGATCTTAATGCAGCCGTGACCCTTCTCGGCAACGTAGATCAAACCATTAATCCTCTGGCTAGCAAACGCCCGATGATTGATCTGGCAACCGCAAAAGCTATGCAGGCCCGCGTATATCTCTATGCAGGTATGTGGACTGAGGCTATACAGGCTGCTACAGATGCCATTGCTCTTCGCCCTCTTGCTCCCCAGGCAACTTTCCCTGGCATGTACAATGAGACAAATGCCGGTGAGATCATCTGGAATGCACAGTTTGATGCAGGACAGGGTGGCCCGGGCGGTGCTGTTTATTTCTCCCAGAACAATCGCAGTGCCTATGCTCCTGCAGCCGAAATTGCAACGATGGACGGTACCAGCGGTCTGTTGCAGAATAATGATATCCGTTATAATACTTATTTCAGAACAATTTCCGGTCCTAATGGAAATCGCCTCGTTGTAAGTAAATACCGTGGTAAAGCTGCACTCACTGACGGTAATGCTAATTTCCCTGTATTCCGTACTGGTGAAATGTACCTTATCCGTGCAGAAGCACGTGCAAGGATCAGCCCTTCCCAGGAAACACAGGCAATGGCAGACCTCAATACTCTGCGTGCTGCACGTATCACTGGCTATGTTCCGGAAAACCTGACTGGTGCAGCTCTTCTGACTGCTATCGCCAACGAAAGAAGAAGAGAGCTGTTTGCTGAGGGTCATCGTTTCTTTGACCTGAAAAGATCAACCAAAAGCATTGTTCGTGCCGGTGGGTGTGGAGATCCTTCTATATCTCCTGCAGTGTGCACACTTTTATCAACCGCACGTGAATGGGCTTTGCCGATTCCTTTTGATGAAAGGTCTGTAAATGGAAACATCCAGCAAAACCCCGGATACTAATCCGGGCTTTCGCTGCTGAATTAATTATTTATATTAAAAGAGACAATATGAGAATATCATTAAAAAAACTTCCCGCTGTCTGTGGTTTTTCTCTGCTGCTGGGTGTTGCATTGTTTAGTTGTTCAAAGGATGATAATAAAATCCTTGATCCGGGACAAAAAGCTTTCTTCACGCCATCACAATCCACAGCAAGCTATTCTATAGTGGACGCAAACACTGTTTATAAAATACCTGTTGGATTGACCTCACCCGTTTCAAGCGGTAAAACAAAAACTGTAAATATTACAGCCACATCCAGCACGGGCGCTGTAGAAGGAACACAATACACTTATACCAAAACATTGACCTTTACGCCTGATAAAATCACCGATACTATCGTGGTAACCGGCATTTATGCTCAGTACCTGGCAGGCCGTAAAGACGTAGTGAAATTCACTTTTGCTGATGCAGGTGATTTCTCTCCTTCACTGAACAGTTCTTTTACATTGAATATTTCCGGGCCTTGCTTTGAAGGCGATATTGTTCTCGAAGACTTCCTGGGCTCTTATCCTAATACGAATGAAGTATTCGGAACCAGCGCCTATGGCCCGTATACGACTACTGTTTCTTCTGTTACATCCACAGGGGCAACTACAGGCACTATCGTTGTAACCAATATCTGGAACAACGGTTGGAGCCCTATCTCGTTCACTCTTGATTGGACGAATCCATCTGCCCGTACGGTAGTTCCCATCGCAATGTCTGCTATAGGCGGAAGCGATGCAGGAGATATCAACTCTACTTATGCAGGAACAACCATAGCGGTGCGTCCATTTGCCGGACAACCCGGTACCTTCTCCTGGTGCGATCAAACAATAACGTTGACCATGCAGTTAGGTGTAACCGGAGTAGGTTTCTTCGGATCACTTTATACTGTTAACCTGGAGAGATAATCATCCTTCTCAATAAATAAAGAAGCCGTTCCATCAGGAACGGCTTCTTTATTTATTGCAATAGCTTTATTATTTCAATACTTCAGCCAATTTACTTTCCAGACCCGAACCCCTCAATCCTTCTCCCACTACTTTCCCCTGCGGATCTACCAGCACATTAAAAGGTATTCCATCAAAATGATATAAGCTTACTACAGCACTGTTCCAAAACTGCAGATCGCTCACCTGTGTCCAGGATAACTTGTCATCCTTTATTGCTTTCAGCCATTCATCTTTTTGGCCCGGCCTGTCTAATGATACTCCCAGGATAGTGAAATTTTTTCCTTTGAATTTTTCATACGCTTTTACCAGATTGGGATTTTCACCACGGCAGGGCTGGCACCAACTGGCCCAAAAATCGACCAGCACATATTTACCACGGAAAGAACTGAGCTTGACCTGGTTGCCATTCACATCAGGAAGAGTGAAATCAGGCGCTTCCTTTCCTACCCAGCTTGCTTCCATTGCCCGCCTTGCATCTTCTTCCAATCCTTTTTTGATATCGGCAACGGCGCGGTGATCAGGGAATTTTTTAGCAGCCGCAGCTACCAGTTCATTTACTTTCTCATTGGATAATGGCTCCAGACCAAACCCACTACCGTTAGCTGTCGATTGATAATACCCCAATTCAAACATCGCAAGAGCAGGATCACTCACCTTATTCAATGCATCCAGGGTAAAGCCTTTGACCTTACCTGCCAGTTCGCGCTGGCGGGTCATCAAAGGAAATACGAGACTGTCCGGCGCATTGATCTTTTGCAGGCTGTCCATTTGCTTCACAACGCCAAAGATTTGCTGAAGATCATTATTGAACGAATACATGAAATCCTTCATCTGCTGGCTGGCTGGTGAGCCCTCCACTTCATATTTCTCTGCAAACTGGTTGTTTTCCTTACTTAGCTGAATGGTCAGTTTCACCTTATCCTTGTCATTGATCACGGAAGCTACAGGATACATACTCTGGTCGAGACGGAGATTAAAGACAACAGACTCGTCGGGATTGGCCTTCAGGGTAAACTTACCATCCTTGCCAATTGCTGCAGAATCTTCCAGCACAGGCTGCATGGCTGCAGCAGATATCTTTTCCAGGTATACCATTTTGGCACTGCTATTCAGGATCGATCCGCTTACCTCGAATTTCTTTCCTTCGGTCTTGCTGTTACAAGATGCCAGCAGAGCTCCTGCCAGCACGGCAATCATCAGTTTTTGCATAAATGTGTTCTTGTTTAAAAACTTTGTTACTACACGTGTACGGTCTTTTATGTTCTGAGTTTTTCTAAAATAATTTCATTAGTCACTTTAGGATCTGCTTTCCCTTTCGATCGCTTCATTACTTCCCCTACAAATAAGGCCAGTACTCCTTTCTTTCCTTTTTTATATTCTCCCACTTTGTCCTTGAACTTCAGCAACACTTCATCAATGATCGGTTCCAGGGCCCCGGCATCAGATTGCTGCAACAGGTTTTGTTGCTCTGCGGCTGTTAAAGGATCCGTTTGCGGGTTATCCAGCAAATAAGCAAACAAGCGGGTGGAGGCAACGGTGAAACTCAGTTTTCCTTCATCTGTCAGCTTTACCAGCCTGGCAAGCTGTGCTGCCGGAACAGGAAAATCATTGATGGTTTTGTTCTGTTCGTTCAGCCATGATTTCACCGGGCCCAGCATCCAGTTAGCCGCAGCTTTATAAAGTGAAGTGTGGGTGGTTAGTTGCTCAAAATAATCAGCCAGCTCTTTTTCTTCAGTCAGCACACGCGCATCATATTCCGGCAGGCTCCATTCAGTTGTATATTTCTGTACCCGGTCTTCCTGCAGCACAGGCAGGCTTTCTTTTATTGCAGCAATAAAAGATTCCTCAAGTTGAAAAGGTGTAAGATCAGGATCGGCAAAATACCGGTAATCATCTGCATCTTCTTTATCGCGAATGGAAAAGGTAGTTCCTTTATCAGCATCAAAGCTTCTCGTTTGCTGAAGAATGGGTTCACCCTTCTCCATCAAACCGATCAGCCTTGCAGTTTCTGCTTCCACCGCGCGTTTTGCATTGCGGATGGAATTAAGGTTTTTTATCTCCACTTTAGTGCCCAGGCGCTGATCACCCTTCTTGCGTACAGAAATGTTTACATCGCAGCGAAGGCTCCCTTCTTCCATATTACCATCACATACATCAAGATATCTTACCAGCTTCCTTAACTCGGTAAGATAGGCGACTGTTTCTTCAGCGCTTCGCAGATCAGGTTCGCTCACTATTTCAATCAATGGTGTGCCGGCCCTGTTGTAATCAATGCAGGTGTTAAGCTCATCCACATCGTGCAGGCTCTTTCCTGCATCTTCCTCCAGGTGAATTCGGTTAAGCCGGATGGCTTTCTTTTCATTACCTGGTCTGATAGTGATGTAACCGCCTTTGCAGATAGGAGTGGTATGCTGGGAAATCTGGTATCCTTTGGGGAGATCGGGGTAGAAATAGTTTTTGCGGGCAAAATAATTTGACCGTTCTATTTCGCAGTGGCAGGCCAGCCCCATACGGATAGCATGTTCGATGGCTTTTTTGTTCATTTTGGGAAGAGTGCCGGGGTGACCCAGGGTAATAGGGCTTACCTGTGTATTGGGAGGTGCCCCATATTCAATACTATCGCCGCAAAATAATTTGCTCCTGGTCAGAAGCTGGGCATGCACTTCCAGCCCTATCACGATTTCGTATGTAGATTCGTCCGCCATGGTTAAGAAGCGCAAAAATAAACCATTTTGGCGGGGTGGAGGGTGCAAAAAAGTAGCCCCCCTGAGAACAGGAGGGCGCCTAAACTATAATGCACATAAATAAATTCGGGTGATCAGAGATCGGTGGTTTTCAGCCTCCGGGGAATGGTCAGGGTCACAGACTCTGCTTTCCCTCCTCTTGTCAGTTTTATATTGATGCTTCCTTTCTCGCGGCTGTCACGAACAATTTTAGCCACTTCATCAGCACTATTCACAGATTTGCCGTCTACTTCAGTAAGTATATCACCTTCTTTGATACCGCCTTTGGCTGCATTGCCGTCTTCATCCACATCCAGCACTTTCACGCCTTTTCCATCTTCTGCATCCTGAACAGACATACCCAGTTTGGGGCCGCCGGTGCCTGACCAGCTCCAGTTTTGTCCCAGGCTACCATTGAAAGAAGGCATCCTGATCTTACCAAGGTTCATGTTCAGATCGCCCAGGTCAATATCAAACTGGCCGGGAGTAGTGCTGAAAACAGATACGCCTTTCCATTTAGTCAGTTCTGCTGTTTCCTTCATCTCTTTTTTATCACGGAGAAATCCAACAGTTACTTTTTCGCCTGCTTTATGTTTTTTGATAGCAGCAGACAGGTCATCCGGAGAATCTATTTTCTTATCATCAATTTTAGTGATGATATCCCCCTTTTTCAGGCCGGCTTTTTCGGCTGCACTGCCCTTGGTCACTTCCTGCACTTCAACGCCTTTATCCACTTTCTCTGTAGTAACTCCCAGCATGGCGCGATCTGTATCAAAAGCCATGGAATTGAAGTCCGTATTGTAATTATAGGTATAGCGGTTTCCACCATACGCTCTTACATCTTTGATCTTATTACGGCGAACTGTTATCTCTCCATCAGAGTCCTTAACATCTTTTCCGTTTACGGTTACCTTGTCACCATTCACTTCAATAACAATCTTATCAGCTTTATCTCCTTTGCGGGTAATAATAATCTGCTCAGCCGATTTATCCTTTTCATCTTTTTCTGCTTTCTCTTTGGCAGACTGGGCAAGCAAAGACGCAGGTACGAGCACAGCGGACATCAATAGGGTGAAAGAAATTTTCTGAATGACCTGTTTCATACTTTTTGAATTTATTTAATTATCTACGTTTCTTTTCGTAGTTCAAATATAAAGACATTTTCCTAAATACGAAACGTTTCGGAAATGTTAAATAGAATTTCTTGACAGGCGGTAATTTCCGAGAACCGGGAACCCGGCCCATTCCTAAGTAAATCTCCTGTTAGATAAAATCTCTATTAGTCATAAGTTTAGGATAATAGATCCCAAATGAAATTAGCCAGATTGACAATTATTTATATTTTTCTAATTGTCAACTAATTACACAGGTTGGATGATTTTTATTCTCCCGAATATCCCTAAATTAAAGAGGGTATTTCCCAAGTAGATTTCCTAAGTAGATTTCGGGAAAAATATTCAGATTATTTCTCAGTTTTGGCCTATCCACCTAATCACCAAACGAACTGAGTCCCCATGTTGAAAATTCTTGCTGTAAGTGCAATCATTCTCTGTGGCCTGATTATGATCTACGCCGTGAGCATTTATTTTGAAACAAAGAAAATGTATCCCAAAAAAGACCCTAAAGCTTTACGCTACTGAGCTGAAAGGATTTTTTTAATGGCCGTGATCACTTCCTGCAGTTTGCCCGCATCCTGTCCACCGGCAGTTGCCAGTGTTTTTTGCCCGCCACCGCCACCTTTGATCAGCGGTGCTATATGTTCCTTAATGATCTTACCTGCATCAAGATTTTTGGCAACAGCCACTGTTTCGGACATGCCGATAGCCACAAAGGGTTTGCCTCCGATATTGGCACATAATACAGCCAGGTAATCGTGCAGATTATTCTTAAGATCGAAACAAAGCCTTTTTAAGGCATCGGCATTATCCACTTCAATAATATCCCCGATAAACGTTACGCCGTTAATGATCTCATCTTTCTGCAGCAATTCATTGCGGATGCCTACGAGCTGACGTGCTTCCAGTCTTTCAATCTTCTTTTCCAGCGCAGCTTTATCTTCCAGCAGCTTTTCAATTGCTTTCAGCGGCTCTTTTGCTTTCAGCATTTCACCAGCCTGCCTGATCTGGCCAAGCTTATCGTTCACATATTTTATAGCCGACGGCCCTGTCAATGCTTCAATACGGCGCACGCCCGCAGCCACAGCAGATTCTGTGGTAATGGTAAACAGGCCGATCATACCGGTATATCCCACATGCGTGCCACCACACAATTCGATCGAATAGGAAGGATCGATGATCACTACCCTTACCATATCTCCATACTTTTCGCCAAACAGGGCCATGGCACCAAGTTTCAGTGCTTCTTCCTTCGGCAATTCTTTTATTACCACAGGAATATTCTCCCTGATCTTCTCATTTACCAGTGATTCCACCTGGCGGATCTCTTCGTCAGTCATTTTGGAGAAATGTGAAAAATCGAACCGTAATACTTCCGGTGACACCAGTGATCCTTTCTGTGCCACATGCGTACCCAGCACCTTACGCAATGCTGCATGCAGCAAATGCGTGGCTGTATGATTATAGGCTGTATTCAACCGGTCTGTTTCATTCACCCATGCAGTTACAGGCAATGAAATATCCTTCGGCAGCTTATCCGTGAATTGAATGATGAGATCGTTTTCTTTGCGCGTATCTGTTACAGCAATCTTCTCTTCTCCAAACTGCAGCAATCCCGTATCCCCTACCTGTCCACCGCTTTCTGCATAGAAAGGCGTTGTTTCCAGCACCAGTTGATATTGTTCTTTACCTTTTGCTTTTACTTTCCGGTATTTCACTACCTGCGTATCAGCCTGCAGATTGTTGTATCCGACAAAGAATGTTTTATCCGCCTTATTGATATCCACCCAATCTTCAGTATCTATTGCTGTTGCTGCGCGCGAGCGCTCTTTCTGCCGCTGCATTTCATTTTCAAAGCCTTTTTCATCCACAGCCAGCTTGTTTTCCAAAGCGATCAGACGGGTAAGGTCGATAGGAAAGCCATAGGTATCATACAGCTCAAAAGCATCTTTCCCGTCTATTTGCTTAAGAGACGGCATTTGCAGGATATCATCCACTTTTTTCAATCCTTTTTCCAGGGTGCGAAGGAAGGATTCCTCTTCTTCGCGGATAACGCGGGCTACAAACTCTGCTTGTTCATACAACTCCGGGAAAACATATTTGAATTGCAACGACAATCCCAGTACCAGTTGATGAAGCAATGGCTGTTTGAAATCGAGATAGGAATAGTAATATCTTACAGCCCTGCGCAATATCCTCCTGATCACATATCCGGCGCCTGTATTGGAGGGTAATTGCCCGTCAGCGATAGTGAAGCTGATCGCCCTTATATGGTCTGCCAGCACCCGGAAAGCAATGGCTTGCTTGCTGTCGCTGTAATCATATTTTTTACCGGTGATCTCTTCTACTTTCTGTATGGTGCCGGTGAAAATATCTGTATCGTAGTTGCTCGTTTTGCCCTGCAACACACGCACCAGGCGTTCGAAGCCCATACCTGTATCAACGTGCCTGGCCGGCAGCAGTTCAAGTTTTCCGTCTTTCAACCGGTTGAACTGCATGAATACATTGTTCCATATTTCAATCACCTGGGGATGGTCATTGTTCACGAGCGATTTGCCACTCACCTGTTGTCTTTCATTGTCCGGCCGGCAATCCACGTGTATTTCAGAGCAGGGGCCACAGGGGCCGGTATCGCCCATTTCCCAGAAATTATCTTTTTTATTGCCCAGCAGGATCCGGTCTTCAGCAATCCATCTTTTCCATTCATTATAAGCTTCTTCATCTTTAGGCAGCCCTTCTTTTTCATCACCTTCAAAAATGGTTACGTACAGCCTGTCTTTATCCAGTTTGTACACTTCGGTCAGCAATTCCCAGCTCCAGGCAATGGCGTCTTTTTTGAAATAATCGCCAAAGCTCCAGTTGCCCAGCATTTCAAACATGGTATGGTGATAGGTATCCACCCCCACTTCTTCCAGGTCATTATGCTTACCACTTACCCGCAGGCATTTTTGCGTGTCGGCCACGCGGGAATACGGGGCTTTCTTATTTCCCAGGAAATAATCTTTAAACTGGTTCATCCCTGCATTGGTGAACATGAGCGTGGGATCGTTCTTGATCACGATGGGTGCTGAAGGCACGATCTCATGCCCTTTGGAACGGAAAAAATCCAGGAACTCTTTACGTATTTCTTCGCTGGTCAACATCTTAACTATTGTGATAATTGGGTTGATTTTTGCTGATTTACAGCCTATATTTGTTTACCCCCGCCTACGCTAAAGCTACGGCGGGCGAGGTCCGCCAGTGTTAAAAGTTGGAGGACTGCGTCCGCCGTAGCTTTAGCGTAGGAGGAAGCAAAGTTAAAAGAATCAAACGGCATTTATACCCCCGAAAAACCGGTACGGCTGCTTGAAATGAAGAAAATAAAATACTACTATAATACCAATACCCTTCGCTATGAAAAGCTGGAAGTGCCTTTGCGGGTAAAGCTTTTACGCATTTTTGGTTTTGTAGCCGCCGCTGTTGTAACGGCTATTCTTATTTCCTATTTCGCTTTCCAGTTTGTAGGATCTCCCAACGAAAAACTCCTGCGTATACAAAATGAACGGTTGAAAGACCGTTATGCCCAGTTGGACGAACAGCTCCAGTCGCTCGATCAGCAAATGAAAGAGCTGGAAAAAAGGGATAATAATGTATACCGTTCCATTTTTGAGGCCAATCCCATCCCCGATAGTGCCCGGGCCAAAGAATTGGAAGACCAGAAAGAGTTTGCGACCATCATGGGCATGAGCAATAATGAGCTTCTTAATTCCATCACCGGCACCATCAATAACCTGAACAGCCGCATTAAAGTACAAAACGCTTCGTATAATGAGATGGACGGGCTGATAAAAAACAAAGAAGAACTTCTTTCCCATACCCCTGCCATTCAGCCGGTAAGTAATAAGGACCTGAGCCGGATCGCTTCTGGTTTTGGCTACCGGATAGACCCGGTTTATAAAACGATCAAAATGCATGCAGGGCTTGATTTTGCAGCACCGCAGGGCACGCCTATTTATGCTACTGCAGATGGTACGGTCACCACTTCAGGCAATTCAGGCAATGGCTATGGCAACCATGTTATCATCCGTCATGGTTATGGTTATGAAACCCTGTATGGACACATGGTCAAAGTAAAAGCCAGGGTAGGCCAGGCCGTGAAAAGAGGAGAAGTGATCGGCTGGGTAGGCAGCACCGGCAAATCGACCGGCCCGCATTGCCATTATGAAGTGCACAAGAATGGCAATAAAATAGATCCTGTTTATTTCTTCTATAATGATCTTTCTCCTGAACAGTTTGACAGGTTGTTAAAACAAGCTGCCGCTTCTAATCAAAGTTTTGATTAAGACCCTTAAAGGTCTGCCAGTCGTAGATGGGCTTCCCACAAAGACACGTAGACATCCAAAGGGTTTCGGGTTAATTTTTTTATTTCCGGTATAGCTATCTCATCAGTTATTCCTATTGAGGCTACCAGTATTATTATTATCTCTTTATGTGTCTACGTGTCTTTGTGGGAAGCCCATTTACGCCTGGCAAAGGAGTTTTCCACATACTGGTACAACCTTTGCTGGGCAATAAACTTCATAAGTACCTTTGTATCACTGCATGAAAAAAGCGCTTCAACAAATAACATTTGAATTTGATGCCCCGGCAGAGAAAACTTCTGCCGAAAATATTGCAGTGGTCAACACGGCCCCGCAACCGCCGCTTGTAGTGGAAATGGAAGAGCCGCAGGAAATGATCGAAGAAAAAAAACAGGAGGAAGCCGTTCCTCCCGTTTTACCCAAAAGAATAAGCTCCACCCGCGGCCGTAAATCATTAAAAGAAAATTCCGTTACTGCCGACCTGATACAGGTGCCGGATGACGAAGTGCTTTTTACCAAGCAATATTATTCCATCGGGGAAGTAGCAACCATGTTCAGGGAAAACCAATCACTGATCCGCTATTGGGAAACGGAGTTCGATATTCTGCAACCCCGTAAGAATAAAAAGGGGGATCGCTTTTTCCGGCCGGTTGATATCAAAAACCTGGTATTGATCTACGATCTGCTTCGCCGGCGCAAATTCACTATTGAAGGCGCCAAGGATTTTCTCAAAAGGAACAAGAAGGCAGAAGATAAATTCGCAATGATCCAATCGTTGGAAAAGATCAAGACCTTCCTGTTGGAACTACGCTCGAATTTGTAATGATGATTTTTTTAATCCTTGCAACTTTAACATTCTTTTCTGCATCATTGATCAGCCTGCCACATTATTAATATCCAGTCAAAGCCGGATAAACATCACTGTATTTATTCAGATTATATGAAAAGAGCCCTCTTCTCAATATTTACTGTATTGCTGTTAACCGCCTGCACAGCATATTCACAGGATCAATTTGAAATATCCAAAGATCATGATGGAAGTAAAATATTCAAAGGTCTTATCTCCCGCAATGCATTGGAGAAAGAAACCAGTTTCGCCTGGTATGCTGAAAACAAGAAAGTTCCTTTTACTCCAGATAAAAATGCTGTTTCTGCAATAAAACAGTCAAAAGATTCCATACAGTTTATCGTGTTTATGGGGACCTGGTGCGAGGATTCGCATTTTGTTATCCCCCGCTTTTTTTCCCTTCTGGATGCAGCCGGTTATCCTTCCGACAAGATTACACTTATAGGAGTAGACAGAGATAAGAAGACGCTTGATAATTTAGCCGAAGCATTACATGTGGCCAGTGCTCCTACTATTATCGTAATGAAAAAAGGAAAAGAGTTGGGTCGTGTGATAGAGTATGGAAAATCCGGGTTATTTGATAAGGATCTGGGACAGGTGATCAATCCTGCGCTATAGTTGCCTCCGGCGCCACGATCTTAATATCTGTAATAGCACCAGCGATCTCCATCTTCATTTCTTCCATCAGCTTTAATGTAGCAAAATTGATCTTTTCTTTGACCGCATTAAATTCCTGTTGAGTAACCGGGCCTGTAAAATAATCAACCCATACAGCAAAGGCACTATGAGTAATATCATTCAGCAGCACTGTTGAGTTCTCAACTTCAGGCTGGTCCAGTATCTTACGTACCCCGGCTATGAATTGATCCAGTTGAACGGATGAGGCTGAAAGACCAATATCAAGCCGCAGTTCTCCTTTTCTTTGTGTACGAAGGGAAAGATTATCCAGTATGCTGTCAACCATCTGCTTGTTAGGTACGGTAATGAATGTTTTCTGATCGGTACGGATGCGGGTGCTTCGCAAACCGATCTTTTCAACCGTTCCGGTGAAATTATGCACTTTCACCACATCTCCCATTGTAAAAGGCTTATCGAAGAAAATGATAAAGGACGCAATAAGGTTTTCCAGGCTCTCCCTTAATGCCAGCGCAATAGCAGCACCCACGATGCTCAGGCCGGTAAGCAGGTTGCCGATATCGAATCCGAATGCAAACTTAAGCACCATCAACAGGCCGATAATGGATAGCAGGACTTTGAAAAAATCCTTAAAAAAAACGATCAGTTGATTGTCGCTGGAATCATGCGTACGATCAGCCCTGATATGAAGAATGATGGCGATAAAATCGATCATTTTCAGCAACAGGCGTATAAAAGATATGATCAGCAGCAGTGTACCCAGCGTGTGCAATAAAGTTTTCAGGGCAACTGTGTAGACATCCACATTGATCTCTTCCGGAAAATGAAGTTTATGAAGCGTAGCGAGGGATACGAAGATTGCCAGGAAGAAGCCCAAAGGTTTTGTAACAAGACTGGTGAATGTTTTCCTGTCTACATCTTTCCAAATCCTTTTTACAAACTGGAAAATAAGATGAGCTACGGACTGGGCCACATATCTTCTTACCAGTGCCATTAAACCAATTATAGCAGCTACGATAAGATAACTCCGCACTGTATTACTCAGCCATACCTGGTCAAGAAATTCATTCATGATGTTGATCCGTCTGTTAAAGCGCTAAATTATTGAATCTGGTATAAATATTTACTTAATGAAAATCATACACCTCAATTATATTCTTCTTCAGTGTATACAATTTAGTGCCGCTGAAATTGAATGATTGAACTGATTGGAGTTGCTCCGGCAAATCCCATTCATCTATTCTAAAGCCGCCGATATCATAGCGGAAAAGCTTTTTATCTTGTGATCCGAATATATATTTTCCAGTTACTTTAAAATTTTGCCAATTCCTGATCAGTATCTTATTTTTTAATGTACCGTAATAATCAAATACAAAAACGGCCTGGGCAGAATCATACAAATACACATACCGGTCCTGGTCAAATATTTTTTGTGGTGAAGGGGCTGCATTAAAAAGCTGCCTGAAATCGGGTGTTTCCTGCAAAAGTTTGCCTTCTTCGCTTACTTTCTTTAGTTTATTGTCCAGCTCATCATATACCCAAACCTTATTGTCGTAAGACAGGCCAATTGCACGGGCCTGCAGGATATTTTGCTTTCGCAGGTCGATCGTGTTCACTTCATTCAGGAAACGGTCGAGCATAACGATGGTGGCAAAATCACGGTAATAAAGCAAGACCTTTAAGGGGTTGGAAACATCTATCAGCGTGGCCTGTCCATATCTTTTTACATTGTTATAAACAGCCACTGAATCACCGTTAGCATTCAGTTTCTTTACCTGGTTGGTGCTGCTGAGAAGGTAGATATTATCAAGATTATCCACGGTAAAAGCCGTGATATCTCCTTTAATAGCTTTGATGAAGCGGAAGGAAGTATCCGTTTGCGCAATGGAGCAGATACTGAGCATTGCGATCATGGTTATCAGTAATAACTTCTTCATCAATTGCGGATGATCTTTTCTTCGTTTCCTTTATAAGATAGCAGTTTTATATCTTCTCCATCGAACACTGCATAGGTATAATACCTGATCCAGTCGCCCAGATTAATATACCGGCTGTTATTTTCCAGGCGGTAATCGATCGGCAGGTGCCGGTGACCGAATATAAAAAAATCGATCCTCATTTTCTCCAGCACTTCTTTGCAATAAATGATCAGCCATTCCTTGTCTTCGCCCAGGAAGACCTCTTCTGCCGATCCCGTTTGAGCACGGCTGCGGCGGCTGAGGTAATTGGCCAGTCCCATTCCTGCCACCGGCGGTAAAGCTCCAAACAGCCATTTACAAACAGGGTTGCGGAATATTTTTTTTATCCGTTTATATCCATGATCGCCGGGACCAAGCCCATCGCCATGGCCGATAAGGAGCTTCTTTCCATTTCGTTCAAGTTCTATTGGCTCAAAATAAACCGGGATATTCAGCTCTTTTTGAAAATAGTCCCGCATCCACATATCATGATTGCCTACAAAAAAATGAAGGGGGATGCCAGCATCGCTTAACTCGGCCAGTTTTCCCAGAAGGCGTACAAATCCTTTTGGCACCACCTGCCTGTATTCATACCAGAAATCAAACATATCACCTACCAGGAATATCTCTGCTGCATCTCTTTTGATCTCATCCAGGAAGCTGACGATAATTTTTTCCCTTTCCAGGCTGGCAGCATGATTGGGCGCGCCAAGATGGAAATCGGAAAGGAAATATATTTTTTTGCCGGGGGCTATTTGCACGTTGCTTATTTATTCTGCTGATAGAATACCGTATCTCCTGAGGAAATAAGAGATTTGCCATTTACATCTCCGTTGAACCAATAGATCCAGGCAGGCACTGTGATATTGCCTATCTGCACCTGAACCACCTCACGACGATAAAGCGGCTTTTCATGAGGTTCCACCAATACGCCTTCATAGTCATCCAATTGACAGATAGCCCAGGCGAATTCCCTTTCTTTTTTAATGGTATACAGCTCTCCTTTTATCAAAGCCTCGCCAGCAGCAGGTATGGCCGCGGGGTATTCTCCCATATCATACAACCGGCCGGATACTGTGGCTTCGCCTACCAGGTTAAAATAACGGCTGATATAGTCATAGGCAGAACTACGGAAATAGCTGCGCAATGAACCATAAACGAATAGCTGGTAAATGCCTGGAGTTGTCATGCTATAAAAATACAACACGTTATGGTCCAATTCAAAAGTAAAAATTCAAAAATCAAAAAAGGGCCTGCCGGTACAATGAACCGCTTTTTGGTTTTTGAATTTTTACTTTTGAATTTCAATCATGCGTCTATCAGGAACACGTAAACCTCTTTAGGGCCATGCACACCCACCACTAAAGTTTTTTCAATATCTGCAGTACGGCTGGGGCCTGTAGCGAAAGTGATCTGCGAAGGAAGCTGATTGCCGTATTTATCTTTTACCAATTGCAGGGCGTCTTTCACATCGTGCACCAGTTGGTTTGAATAAGCGATACAAATATGTACCGGTGCATACACACTGGTTGTTCTTCCGCTAAGCTGTGCCGCGCTCATTACTATAGAACCTGTTCTTGCCACCAGGCATTCACAGCCGGTTATAGACACATCGCAATCAGCCAGGCCTGTTTTCACCAAACGTTCATCCAGCGACACACCGGCCTGTTGCAGCAACTGCTCTTCGAGGCAATAGATCTTCTGCCAATCCATTTTGCGGGCAAGGCTGCTTAACTGGAAAGCCAGTTCCTGCCGGTTAATGCAGTATACAAAGCGGCCCTGCAATTTGCTGAACTGTTCTGCAAACTCCACAGCAGCTTCTTCCATAGCAGGTTTGTAAACGGAGTCGCTGCCTTCGCTTTTTGGAAAAGGAAGAGGCGTTGAGTGACTCAACGCCTTCCTGATTCTTTTAAGAATATTTTCTTTTGCCTGTGAGATATTCATTAAGGAAGCGATTTATTCGTGATATCGCTATCATAAGGAGGAACACCTGCTGAGATCTCGCCGCTTTCGGGAACGAGTTCACCAGTCTTTTCTTCCTCTACCAATGGTTTCTTTTCTTCAAACGGCCTTTTGCCGATTAACGCTTCCACATCACTTTGGAATAATACTTCTTTCTGCAATAATGCCTCGGCCAGTTTGGCTACCTGTTCTTTTTTATCAGTAAGCAGCTTCTTGGTCCTTTCGTAAGCATCATCGATCAGCTGGCGCACTTCCTGGTCAATGATCTTGGAAGTTTCTTCAGAATACGGCTTGGTAAAGCTGGTTTCCTGCTGCGGGTCGTAGAAGCTGATATTTCCCACTTTATCGTTCATACCATACACTGTTACCATGGCATAGGCGATGCGGGTAATTTGCTGAAGGTCGTTTTGAGCGCCGGTGGAGATCTTTCCAAAGAAAATGTCTTCGCTGGCCCTTCCACCCAGGGTCATACAGATCTGGTCGTTCAGCTGATCCGTATTATAGAGATACTGCTCTTTGGGTGTGTATTGTGCATACCCGAGTGCGGCTGTTCCGCGGGGCACGATCGTTACTTTCAATAATGGATAAGCATGCTCGAGGAACCATCCGCAGATCGCATGACCTGCTTCATGGTAAGCAATGATCTTTTTCTCGTCGGGGGAAATGATCTTGTTCTTTTTTTCCAATCCTCCGATCACCCTGTCCACAGCATCCTGGAAGTCCTGCATATCCACAGCAGCTTTGCCTTTACGGGCGGCGATAAGTGCTGCTTCATTACAAACATTGGCAATATCAGCACCGGCAAAGCCAGGGGTTTGTTCTGCCAGTTTATGAATATCCAGTGATTCTGATATTTTGATCGGTTTCAGGTGAACTTTAAAAATGGCTTCCCGTCCTTTCACGTCCGGTTTATCAATGGAGATCTGCCTGTCGAAGCGACCGGGGCGGAGCAGGGCTGTATCCAGTACATCAGGCCTGTTGGTAGCAGCCAGCACGATAATGCCTGTGTCGGTACCAAAGCCATCCATTTCCACCAGCAACTGGTTGAGGGTGCTTTCCCTTTCATCATTGCTCATCATTACATTCTTACCCCTGGCCCGGCCAATGGCATCGATCTCATCAATGAAAATGATACAGGGTGCTTTTTCCCTTGCCTGTTTGAAAAGGTCCCTTACACGGCTGGCACCCACGCCCACAAACATTTCCACGAAATCGGAACCGCTAAGGCTGAAGAAAGGCACTTGTGCCTCACCTGCCATAGCTTTTGCCAGCAGGGTTTTACCTGTACCGGGAGGGCCTACAAGCAGGGCTCCTTTGGGTATTTTGCCTCCGAGGGCTGTATATTTTTTAGGGCTTTTCAGGAAGTCGACGATCTCCATTACTTCCACTTTGGCTTCATCAAGCCCGGCCACATCAGCAAAAGTGATATTCACTTTTGTGCCTTTATCAAATAAAGTGGCTTTGGATTTACCAATATTGAAGATACCGCCGGGGCCGCCGCCAGCACCGCCGCCACTGCCCATTTTACGCATCAGCAATATCCATACGCCAATGAAAAGAAGGATGGGTAAAAGGAAAGAGAGGCCTTTGCTGAGAAAATCACTCTCGGGGTCTACCTTGCTCACGTTTTTAACCCCGGGATTGGCGGTATAAAACTGCCGCATATCATCAGCAAAAGCATCGCCGGACACGATCTTAAAGCTCATGTGCGGCCCTTCATTGCTTACCTTTCCGCTTGTTCCTTTGCTGAGAACATCATTGTATTTGGAAAGCGCATCTTTTTTCAGATACACTTTCACGAGGTTACGGTTAGGGACAATAATATATTTATCTACATCTCCTGCTTTCAATACTTGTTGAAAATAATCCTGATCAATATTGGCTGTATTGGGTGAGAATGGCCCAAATAGCTGAACGCCGATCAATACAGCGAAAATGATAGCATATATCCAGTAGATACTGAATTTTGGCCCTTTGCGGGGGGCCTGTCCCGGGTCATCCCCGTTACCTGGCCGGTTTCCGAACCGGGGCGGAGTGTTCTTTTCGTTCTTGTTATATGATGGTTCTTGTGACATATTCCAGTGTTCCTACTGTTAATAATAAAATAGATATTGATACAAAAGTTCGGCCGGGCCGAGATTTAACATTATTCTTTATGATGTTCTATCGCTGCATCGCTCCACATTTCCTCCAGTTTGTAAAACTCCCTGTTTTCCCGCAGCATTACGTGCACCACCACATTCACATAATCGATCAGCACCCATTGCAGGGCCTGGAACCCTTCGTGGTGATAAGGCAATTCATCACATTCCTTTTTTACCAGATCTTCTACATGATCGGCAATAGCTCTCACCTGTGGCTGGCTTCCTGCTTCACAGATTATAAAAAAATCGGCCACCGCTTCATTGATTTTTCTAAGGTCGAGGGAAACTATGTTTTCTCCTTTCTTTTCCTGTATAGCGGCGATAATGGTTTTGATGATCTTTGAGCGCTGAGTTAACCGGACTGCACTTTTCTTTTTGCGAGTAGACAGTGATGCAAGTTGTTCCAATAATCTAAATGTTTTTAGTTATTTGTTTAGTTTTTGGCCTGGGGAGGTCTTGTATTAGGTAGGCTTACATAATAAACTATAAACCCGGAACCATAAACTCATTTACTTTGCTCAAAAATAGCAATTAATTGCCACAACTCTCCCTTTACCCCGACCTGGGAACGCCTTTTATTGAGCTTGAGTCTATTGACAGCACCAACAATTATGCCCTTCAACAATTACATGCTGGTTTGGCACAACATGGCACTGCCTTTTTTGCCCATGAGCAGGTAGCAGGCAAAGGTCAGCGGGGCAAAACATGGGCCATGCAGAAAGGTGAAAACCTTATCCTGAGCGTGGTGATTGATCCGCAAACGCTTTCATTAAGCCGTCAATTCCAGTTGAGTGCCTGTGTGGCCATATCCGTCTTCGATCTGTTCAGCCAATATGCAGGAGACGATACCCGAATAAAATGGCCCAATGACCTCTATTGGCAGGACAGAAAGGCAGGTGGCATCCTGATAGAGAATATTATAGGTGGCAGCGGGCAGGAATGGAAATGGGCGGTAGCGGGCATTGGCATCAATATCAACCAGGTCGGTTTTCCGGCGGCACTGAAAAATCCTGTGTCCCTGAAGCAGATCACCGGTAAGGATTTTAACCCGGCAGAACTTGCCAGAGAGCTTTGCAGCCGGGTGAACGCTCATTTCAATACCTTGCTCAATAAAGGTTTTGAGCCAATTTATCAGCGCTATCTCAATCACTTATATAAAAGGGGAGAAAAGGTGAAGCTCAAAAAAGATAGCCGTGTCTTTGAAGCCCTGATCAAAAATGTTACCCCCGGCGGGTTGCTGGTAACAGAGCATGGGGTGGAGGAAGAATTCGCAACAGGGCAGGTGGAATGGGTGATGAATGATAAGACCCCCCTTTAAAAAAAGTCAAAATTCAAAAGTAAAAAGTCAAAAATGGCTTTTGTTTTGATTTTTACTTTTGAATTTTGACTTGCCAGGCAACCCTTATCTCTTTTTCTACGATACACGACTAAACCAACAGGATTTGCTGTCCGCGGAAGAATTACAGGACCATATCAGGGGTTGTGCCCTGAACCGTAGAGAGAGCCAGAAAATAATCTATAGCTCTTTCTATGGGTATGCCATGTCCATCTGCCACCGGTACGCTAACAAACAGGAAGATGCCACTGAGATCCTCAATGACGGATTTCTCAAAGTTTTTATTGAGATCTACCGGTTCAAACCAGCCTACACAGACACGATCAGCTCCTTTAAAGGCTGGCTCCGGAAAATAATGATCTATACCGCTATTGACCATTTCAGGAAAAACCAGAAACACCAATTTACCGGAGAATTGAATGAGTCTTATCTCCATGTTCCGGACGCCCACGAAGATGCATTGGATAAAATCTCGTATGAGGAGATCATACAGGCTATCAAATATCTTACGCCAGGTTACAGAACGGTGTTCAACCTGTTTGTAATAGAAGGGTTCAGTCATGAGGAAATAGCCAAAGAATTGGGTATTTCTTCCGGAACGTCCAAATCCAACCTGGCGAAAGCAAAAAAGCAATTGCAAAAAATATTGTTTCAACAAAACGAAATAGTCAGTAAAAATGTGGTCTGACAAAATGGATAAAAAAATACAGGATGCAGCCAGCGATCAGCAGCCTCCTTTCCAGGAAAAAGACTGGAATAGGATGGAAGCTTTGCTGGATATACACCTGCCACAGGAAAAGAAGAGGAGGCCATTCCTGCTTTGGCTGGTCTTCCTGCTGCTGGTAGGCATTCCTGTATTATTGATGCTTACCACCTATAAGCGTCCTCCGGAGCTGGTTGCTGAAAAGATCAGTTCGCCTACCAAAGCCTCATCCGGCAATCCATCTGCTACTGAAAACTCTTTGATAGTACCTGATGTGCCTGGGGAAACAGAAAAGACTGTTAACGTACCATCAGGCAGCGGAGCCGGTTCTTTTCAGGAACCATTATTCACTATTCAGCCGGGCAAGCTCAGAGAGCAGAAAAGTAGCAGAAAAGAACCAGGAAAAGAGGTAAGTACTCCGGTTTTTCCTGAGAGGAAAAGCAAGGAACCTTCCATCTCTTTAAAAATACCGGCAGCAACAGGAGAAGCAACTTCAGCCCAGGAGAAGCCCACTATCAATACTCAACCTGTTACTGTTCCTTCAACAGATTCAGTAACAAACAATACAGTTACAAAAACAGATACTACCGTTAAGGATAATCTGCCTCCGAAAGAAGAAAAAGAAGAACCGGTTGTTAAAGCAAGAACCCCTAAAAGCAATAAGCAGGGCAAATTGCAAATCAATTTTTCTGCAGGTCCTGATCTAACTATGATTGGAATGAATAAAACAGGCCAATGGAAGATGCAATATGGAATAGGGCTTAGTTATGCGTTGAGTAAACGTTGGCAGATCAGGACAGGCTTTCTGGCCAGCCGTAAATTATATACAGCGGATTCAAGTGATTATCATCCGCCTAAAAATTTCTGGAATTATTATCCCAATCTTCAAAAGATAGAAGCTAACTGTTTGGTATTTGAAATACCCCTGAATGTGATCTACACATTTCCATCGGCGAAAAAGCATGAATGGTTTGTGTCGGCGGGTGTTTCATCTTATTTGATGAAGAAGGAGAATTATGAATATTACTATAAAGATCCATTGGGGCAACCTGCTTACAGAAGCTGGGATATAGAGAATGAGAACAATCATTTCTTTTCCATTCTGCAGCTTTCAGGAGGATACCAGTACAGGTTTTCTGAAAGGTTTTCTTTAATGGCCGAGCCGTATTTTAAATTGCCGGTAAGTGGGGTAGGGTTTGGGAAAGTGAAGTTGAATAATACGGGAGTGTTATTTACGGTGGGGTATAGGCCGCTTTTAAGAAAAAGGGAATAAGAAAAATACCTATGGAAATAGCAGGGTCATAAAAAGACAATGATATTTACTTCCGCTTGAGCTTTGGCAAACCAACAGCTTTTAGTGTTTTGTTAGCCTGCTCTAATTTTTCAGGGCAAAACGATATATCATTGTATTTGTCCAAAGAAGGATCTATTTTAAGCCTGTATTGTTTCTTTATTTTAGATGCTGTTTTCTTCATGTTTTAAAATTACTTGTTTTCTTGTAACAAGAAAGGCATCATAAGCCGATTCTTTTTTAAATTTTTGCCATTCATTGTCTTTTAGACCAAACACTTCAAATGTTTCTAATATTTCGGATAAATGTCTATTGATTCCCATTTGATATAACCTTGTCCTCGCTCTGCTACTTCCTTCCGCATATATCCAGCTCGATGGATATCTATTGGTAAAAGATACGATAGCTTCAGCTACGGTTGCCAGCACTTTCTCAGCATCTCCATTATTTGAGACCACATAATCATCTATATGTTTTGAATTTTTATCGCCAAACAAAAGGTTATATACGTTTTTAATACCTGTTTTCTCAAACTTAATAAACTTTAATATCTTACCTTTTCTGCCCTCACTAATAAACTCAAATGTCTTTAATAATTTCCCCATCTTAAGTTCATATTTCTGCAACTTCATCTCTCATACCATTAAAAGATCCGAACTGCAAGCTATCCCTAACAGAAAGCACAACAATGGGAAAAACACATTAATAAATGGGAAAAAAATGAATGGACAACACAAGAAATACCCTATGAAAAAGATCAAAATAAACATCCACCCAGGCAACTCCCCACTCTTTCTTCCCGATTCCATGAAAAACCTCTGGTATGAAAAAGAACTATGCAATTATTTTATCTCTTCTTGCTTGCTGCGCACTGGTTATTATCGCCTGTAGCAAAGGCGGAGGCGGTAGCACACCTCCACCACCCAATTCCTGCGCAGGTGTAACCATCTCTGTAACGGGCACACCTGTTAATCCCTCCACACCCGGAGGCACCAATGGTAGCATCAGCGCCAGCGCTACCGGAGGCTCCGGTTTCACTTTCAGTCTTAACAATGGAGCTTTTCAATCATCCGGTAATTTCACCGGGCTTGCTGCAGGCTCTTATACTGTTACGGCCAAATCATCTGCAGGATGCACCGGCACTCAAACATTCACACTCACCGCCCCTACTCCTTCCTGCACAGGAGTGAATATTACTGTAACAGCAAATGCCACTGCTGTGGGCGCCTGCGTTTCTTCTCCCAATGGCACTATCACCGCTTCTGCTACCGGAAGCACTGGTTTTACTTATAGTGTTAATGGCGGCAGCTTTCAGTCAACTGGTACATTCAGCGGCCTGGCTTCAGGTTCTTACACTGTAACAGCTAAAGATGTCAATGGCTGCACCGGCAGCACAACAGTGAACGTAGCAGCTCCTGCAGCCGGTCCTTTATTCTCCGCTGTAAAAACGCTTATACAGAATAATTGCCAGAGCTGTCATAATAACTCCATCGCGAATGGTGGTATGAACTGGCAGGTGGATTGCAATATCGTAGCAAATAAAGACCGTATCAAAGCAAGGGCAGTTGATAATAATCCTTCATCCATGCCGCCAACCGGCCCACTGCCGCAAAGTGAAAAAGATAAGATCACCGCATGGATCAACGCAGGAGGACGATATACTGATTAATGTTTTCGGTTTAATGCTTACATAACAAAGGTTACACAAGGATTAGTTTGTTTAACATCCCGCTTCTTATTACTCTTCTACATAGTAAAGATGATAAGAGCGGGATTCTTTGTATAGACCTCTATCAAGACGCGAAGGATGTACTCATGTTGCAGGCTTCAATATAAAATATGCTTCATTCAAAAAAAGTGGCCCCTGTAAAAACAGGGGCCGTCCTTGTTACCAACTGGTTTGCTATGAGAGCTACCTTCCTCTTTTCTTCTTATAAAATAAATTGAAGTCGCGGGAAATAGTAAAGCCCCAGCGAAACTGTCCTTTACCCCAGGATGTAAC
>DATAJQ010000317.1:0-2526 GCA_036262095.1 Chitinophagaceae bacterium
CCCGTTATTTGTTTCGGTAAACTCCTGTACAAACCGTTGCAGATAAGGGTCTGTAGCGATCATAAATGTGGTGATCGGGATTTTCAGTTTTTTGCATTGGGCCGCCAGGTTCATACAACGGTTGACTACTTTCCGGTCGAGACCGAAACTGTTTTTATAGTACCGTTTGCCGATCTTCAGGCAGGTGGGCTTACCATCTGTGATCATAAAGATCTGTTTGTTGGGATTTTTTCTGCGGCGTAGAATGTCCATAGCAAGTTCAAGACCGGCAACGGTGTTGGTATGGTAAGGTCCTACCTGCAGATAGGGAAGGTCTTTCACTTCAATCGGCCAGGCATCATTGCCGAACACTACAATGTCCAGTGTGTCTTTTGGGTACTTGGTCTGGATCAATTCACTCAAGGCCATGGCCACTTTTTTAGCCGGTGTGATCCTGTCTTCTCCATACAAGATCATGGAATGGGAAATATCGATCATCAGCACGGTGGATGTCTGCGCCTTGAAATCCGTTTCACGGATGGTAAGATCATCTTCCTGCATACTGAAACTTTCAATGCCATGATTGATCTGTGCATTGCGGATGGATTCAGTGAAGTCGATCTGCTCCAGCATATCACCAAAGCGGAACTGCCGGGTTTCAGGGTTCAGTTCATCTCCCTGTCCGGGTTTGAAACTGTGATGATCGCCCTTCTTTGTTTTCTTGAGTTTGCCGAATATTTCTTCAAGACTTCTTTTGCGGATGCCTTGCTCTGTTTTAGGGGTGATCTTTATTTCACCTGGCTGGTTATCGTCGGTGATATAACCTTTTTCTTTCAGCTCATCTATAAAATCCCCCATGCCATATTCATTGTTGGTAAGCTCGTACTGATTATTCAGTTCATTGAGCCATTGAAGCGCTTCATCAACATCTCCACTGGTGTAAGTAAGCAGTTGCATAAAAAGGTCAAGCAACTGGTCAAAACGGCTTTTGCCATTTTCATTGGGGTTAAAGCGGGTAAAATGAAATCCTCTCACAAAATCGGGTTTAGAGCAATTTACGGAAAAACAAATGCAAAATTCAGGAATAAAAATGCAACATGTCTGCGGTCCTCGTTATTGATACGTTAAGTGCAGAAGTACAGGTAGAAACAAACGGAACAGGGATTGGTTCAAATAAAAACCCCTGCTCAGGGCAGGGGTCTTATTATTATCAAAAGATATTATTTCTTCAGGGTATCCTGTGGTGGTGTGCTGATCACCTGGCCTCCTCCTTCAGTGGGCGTATTGGTGGTTGGTTTGGTATTGGCATACCGTTGTTCTATTGTATCCAGTACTTTCAACAATGCTTCATTGATCGGCATTTCGGTTCCTGCCAGGTCTGCGCCAAACAGGTCGGGACGTGTTTCGCGCAGGTTCTCATAATACCGTTTTTGCTGCTCCAGATCTTTACGCAGGTCTTTTCTTATTTTATCTGCCAGATCCGTTTTACCTGCTTTATAAGCAGCTTCAAGATAAAGCAGTCCGGTTTGATTATGGCTGTTGAAACGGCCTGTCATTGCATAGGGCAGGTTGTCGGGGAGAATGCCTGCTTCCACTTTGTCGAGCAGTTTCTGCGCCTCTTCTTTTCTTCCGAGATCAGCCATATTACCTGCTGCTTCTGCATACACAGAACGGATGTTCAATAAATGGCGGCGGTTCTCTTCATCATAATAAACACCTTTTTTACCTGCACCGCCAAATTCAAATTTAGTCATCAGGTTCTGGAACATGAAATCGGTATTGTTGTCACGGACCGGTGTGCCACCCAGACCGATCTTCCGCATAGTGGAGTCTGTTACCCAGTTAGCCTGCGGATATTTATTGACGATCGGCACAAGGCGATAAGCCATACCATCTTTACGCAAATAAGGATAGAAGCCGAGTTCTCCATAAGGTGAAGTGAAATAGATCGGCCTTTTCCAGTTGTTCGCTGCAATGATGTTGAGGATCATCAGGTCGCTCCGCAGGAATGCTTCATTCTGCTTGGCTTCCGGGATCTCAAACAGCATGGGTGAAACCACACTGTCGCCGGGATTAACTGTTCCATTAGCTCTTACAGCCGCTTCATCTACCGGCACACTCAGGCGGGCAACAGGGAATACGTTGCTGCCAACATCCCTTCCTGTTTCAGGATCGATCACTGGTTTACCCAATACATTCTTCATTACATCATACAGCGGATAGAATGCATTTTTATCTGCTCTTGGATCAAGACGGAAACGCATGTATTCACGGTTATGTCCTTCTATCTGCTCTGGTGTCCAGATCACATCCACGGGATCGGCCTGGTTCACTTTTGTTCTCAGTTGATTGATGTACCAGTCAATACCCAGCAGGCTGTTATTGATGATACGGATATCTGGGCGGACACCTTCCACTTCCTGTGCATACCAGAGAGGATAAGTGTCATTATCTCCAAAAGTGAAAATGATGGCATTGGGTGCGCAGCTTTCCAGGTAATCTTTAGCCAGGTCAGGAGCAAGGGTTTTGCTGCTGCGGTCATGATCA
>DATAJQ010000318.1:0-2197 GCA_036262095.1 Chitinophagaceae bacterium
GCGCCTGAGGCAATATTGGTAGCTTTTTGTGTAACATTTAAAATGGTAAGCCGGTAAAAGGTTTCAGCCATGTCTTCTACATGGTCTGCAAGGTCGGCAGTCTTTTCCTTCAGATCTTCCATGGTATCTTGTTTGCATTCGCGACATTCGTGTTCACATTGGCAATATCCGCGTTTAAGTGAACAGGCGAAAAAATGACCAGTACGGGCACTTTTTCGCCTGTTCCTTAAAGTTAACTGAAATTTTCTTTCAGTTTGTTCACTTTTTCTTCTGCCGCGTGTTTTGCATGGCGGCCTTTTTCCCTTACTTCGTCCATACCATCTTCTGCCATTCTTCTGCCTTTGTCCCAAAGATGGCTCAGGCTATCTGCCCAATCGCCTGCTTTGCTCCTGATCTTCTTGCGTGTTTCACTTCCCTTGTCCGGAGCAATCAATAATCCAATAACCACACCTGCGGTCGCAGCTCCAAGAATGCCTAACAGAACTTTGTTTCTGGTTGTCATAATCTTTTATTTTAAGAGTTAAGGAATGAAAGTCATCTTCCTATTTTTATTAAAAACCATACCAGAATCGAGGTAGGGGTTCGTTGACCGATGACCGTTGACCGTCGACCTAAGGCTATGAAGTATTGTAAAAGAGCGATTTCTGGCATTTACTTATCCTGCTAATCATATATAACAACTCTTCAATCAGGTTTCGGTCAACGGTCATCGGTCATCGGTCAACGAACCATAAAAAAACCCCGGCTATTGCCAGGGCTTTACTTATTTTATTTGGGGCCTATTCTCCCCATATCTGCTCTTCTCCTTTCAGCCATTTTTTCACCAGGTCGGTAGTCACTGATTTGGGTCTTTCAATCGCAAAGCCCAATGCCCTGTCCCAGCAAAGACTGGCTAATACACCCAAGGCACGGCTTACACCAAACAACACTGTGTAGTATTCATATTCTTTCATGCCGAAATGCACCAGCAATGATCCGCTATGAGCATCCACATTCGGCCAGGGGTTTTTGATCTTGCCTAATGATTGCAGGATCGGTGGCACTGCTTCATAAATATTCCAAACGGTTTGCACCAGTTTATCATCCGGCATATGCTTTTTGCCAAACTCCATTTGTGCTGTAAAGCGCGGATCTGTTTGGCGCAATACAGCATGGCCATAACCCGGCACTACTTTTCCTGCGCTGAGTGTTTTCTTTACATACTCTTCTATCTGTTCCTTTGTCGGCAGGTCGGTTTTTAATTCTCCCTGCATTTCAAAGATCCATTTTATTACTTCCTGGTTAGCCAGTCCATGTAAAGGACCAGCCAATCCGTTCATGCCTGCTGCAAAACTGAGATAAGGATCGCTTAAAGCAGATCCTACCAGGTGAGTTGCATGCGCTGATACATTCCCTCCTTCATGGTCGGCATGAATGGTCAAGTATAAACGCATCAGTTCTTTGAACGTCTCATCTTCATAGCCCAGCATGTGAGCGAAGTTGCCGGCCCAGTCGAGCAGGCCATTGGGTTGAATATGGTCTCCCGCTTTATATTTCCGGCGATAGATGTAAGCAGCAATGCGGGGCAGCCGGGCGATAAGGTCCATTGAATCATCAAACACAGCTTCCCAGTAATCTTTTTTGCTGAGGCCCTGCGCATATCTTTTTGCAAATTGGCTTTCTGTCTGAAGGGCCATCACACCTACCACGAACTGCGTCATGGGATGTGCATTCAAAGGCAGCGCTTCAATAGTGTGGAAGACGTGATTAGGCACATGGCTGCGGCGTTGCAATACAGATGTTACATGATGAACATCTTCTTCAGTAGGCAGCTCACCTATCAACATCAGGTAAAACAATCCTTCCGGCAGGGGTTCAGTTCCGCCAGGGGCTTTCGGCAACTTTTCCCTCAATTCAGGGATAGAATAGCCTCTGAAACGGATCCCATCCTGGGCATCGAGTAAAGAAGTTTCCGATACCAATCCTGTCATTCCGCGCATGCCCTGATATATCTGAGACAACTGCACTTCCCCTATCACTTTATTACCATGTTCCTTGAGCAAATCTTTAATGTCCGCACCCAGCTGATCAGCTTTTGCTTTGAACCTGTCTTTAATTACTCCCATGACAAATCGTTTAAAAATCACTAAAATGTTGAAGGGTTAAAGGTACTTAATGGCGTTTGCCAGAACAAACATTTTAAACAATAATGTTCTTC
>DATAJQ010000319.1:0-2947 GCA_036262095.1 Chitinophagaceae bacterium
CTTCATGCTTGAACCATGCGAGGAGACTTGTCTCAGAGAGTAACCTCTTAGGTCCTTCTCCATACATGGTCATCCTGAAGTCTTTTCCAAGGAGAGTCTCACCTGGGTCATCACAAGCAAATCAAACAACATTCATACACCAGCGATGTCCTCTGGCGATGTCACCGTGCACATTCTTGTTCCTGTCCTTGTAGGGGGGTTTGACCCGGTCCTGATAAGTGGAACCGTACTTGAAGTGCTCGTCCAAATGATGCTGGAGTGCAGTTGCAGTGTGCTTCATCTCTTCAGTAGAATAAGTGCTATTCAGTTAGACTATTTATCAATCAAGTGGTGTACTTTTGCTTTTCCTTAAAAGCCAATACACTCTGGCGACAAATGGAATGGCGTGCCGAATGGTGCTTCCAATGCGAGTTGTATCGGGCCATTGGTCCTGTGGCGTGAAGAGCGAAGCCTGAAGAGCCTTCATAGCGAACGAAGACGTTATCCTTATTGAGGCGAGGGAAGACATCCACCGCTCCTTCCGCAAGCATACCGAGCTGCATGGCCTTGCGCTAACAGATTAATATTAAAGATTCAGGCAAGTAGTCTACCTGAATCACGGTCACGTTGAAAGCAATGATGAGGGAGGCTGCATCGGACAGTTCGTAAACAAAGGCCATTCCTTGGAATCGTTTGGCAGTCTTAGAGCCCTCGACGATGATCTTCAGGCGATTCAAATTGGCCCCTTGAAATGCACCAGTGAAGGGGACAACATGCTTCACCTTTAAGCCGTAGTAAGACTGCGCACGCAAAGGCAACCCATACAAGACTTGAAAGGTCTACCTCAAAGTTAGTTCAGAAAGTTCAAATGTCTGACCATTTTCAAATCGTCTGCCCATGTTCGAATTACATCAGAGTCGACTTGAGCCAGAACATCAGTAATCGATTCTCGTGGCTTATTGGTGTCTCGATCAATGAGAATTCGTTCTGCCGTCATGCATAACTTCTTGATGTAAGGAAGGGTCTCGTTGACAAGAACTAGTGAATCAGAATTGTCGATGGATAAGATGTACGTTCGATATCATACCACTGCTTCTGAACAGCAGCTGCTTCATGAATGAGCATGACCTCCTTGACCTGTTTGAAGTGACGTGACCAAGAACGAACAAACTGGGTTAAAGATTCCTTCATCACATCGACTAAATTTTTAAATGGGACACCAAGACTATCATCTATCAGACGAATATGAAATGAATGTGCTACCCAGCTTCAACTCCCATACTCACAGCGAAGCTCACTAGGGTACGAATGTGATTGGAGAATAACTTGACCGATTCCTGTGTGTGAACGTGACCTTTCACCTATAACAATCAATAGATTGACACCAAATAGATACCAATCCACACATGATAGGTTTCATAAACGTATAGTCCATGAGTAAACCGAATCCATGCGTTTCCCAGAGGTCGCCAAGCCCCAGGTGCTCAATGTTTCTAGAAGAGGTTGAGTACATGAAAAAGTTCAAAGACAAAATGCAAGATGGGTCATAATTTGTGAAGTGAATGAAAGATTGGGAGCATAGAAAGGGAGATTGAAAGAATTGAATAGCTAATGAGAGAGCTGAGAGAAAGAGAGATAAGATACTTAATGATCCTGCGCAACCAAGTGTTTGCATGGCCATAGTTAGATCTATCATTGGTTGGAGCCTTCGCAAAGAACGCTGCAATGTAAGCTTTAGCCCATTCAGGAACAGCTTCCATCGCGAGTAGGAAGGATTGGGCAGGCTCTAAGACAGTCCTGCCGAGGTTAGTATTGAGATTACAATTAATCAGCACCTGATAGTAGCTCGATGCTCTGTGTCTTCCATCTTCTTAGCTTGAGCTTTGAAGTCCTCAATCCGCTTATTCGCACTGGCTATAGCCTCCGTGATCCTATCAGGCCGCATGTTATGGGGAATCAGAATTGGTCCATCTGCATAATTAAGGTGAGAAACTGAGGAAACAATCAAACCACTCGTTGTCAAAGACTTCAAAGAGCGTCGTTCGCCATGGGTAACCAGAAGCTCTTCAAGGTTCGGATAAGCAACTGGACCTCGTTCCACGTATGTTCCCTTTCCACGTAGCTTAGGAAGTTCCCTTATTTCGATATCGATGGAAGCGGAAGGCTTAGGAAGCTTGATCTGAGACGTCTCCAATTCAGGAAGCACAGGAATTTCATAAGAGACTGAAGATTCGTCCTCATCACTCTCACCATCAACAAGAGGAAGCTGTGAATTCGTCGCAACATCAGGATTACGGGACTTGTGAGAACTTCGGCGACCACGAGGAGGAGCCTTCGATTTCTTGCTTGGTGGACGACCTCGACGGCGTCGAGAAGGTGCGTTTGATTGTTTTGTCGCTGGACGTTGGGATTTCGCAGCTTCAGGTTCTTCATCCTGAGAGGGATCATATTGGGAACTCTCGCTATCACTCTCTTCCGCATTGACATAGTCGAGATCTTCCGAATCATCACCACCATCGTCGTTGGAACTATCGGAGGAGGAGGAAGAGGACGAGGACGAGGAGGAAGTAGATTTCGCTAGCTCTGGATTATAGGGAATAGCAGGCGGCTCCTCAACTGAGCTCTGAAATGAGACTGAAGCCTCCTCTTCATCTGGTAAGTGATGAGATTCTGCTGCGCCACCATCTCTCCCCTGTTGTTGTGGCTGAGGAGGAGAAGTAACAGAAGGAGGACTCGATGGTTGTTGGGCATGTGAGATCAAGGATGAGATCGTTGATGTGGGATTGCTCATAAGATGGCCGTTGTCTTCATTATCGTGATCATCATCATCATCATCATCATCATCATCACGTTGAATCACCGGAAGGGAACATGGTGAATCTTGAATGCTCTTCTTCTCATTGGACTTTAACTTCTCATCATCATTCCCTTGTCCCTTATTTGCAATATCAGGATTGATCTGACCGTC
>DATAJQ010000320.1:0-1639 GCA_036262095.1 Chitinophagaceae bacterium
CACTCCCACACCATGGCATTGCAGCAATGCTACGAGTTCCTTGATAAATACAAATGGAAACTGGTGGAAACAGAAGACACTGCATTAAGTGCCAAACATATTCACCAGCATAAAAGCAAACATATCGCCGCCATTGCAAGCAAACTGGCAGCAGAATTATTTCAACTGGATATGATCGCTCCCAGTATCCAGACCATGAAAAATAATTATACCCGCTTCCTGGTTTTACAAAGAGAAGATATGGCTGTGCCTGTAACAGATGCAGATAAAGCTTCAGTGAATTTTCATACAGACCATTCCAAAGGAAGCCTGGCAAAAGTGCTTACCAAAATTGCTGAAGGTGGCATCAACCTCAGCAAGCTGCAAAGCTTTCCTATTCCCGGCAGCGATTTCAAATACAGCTTTCATGCAGATATGGAGTTTGATTCAGCAGAGCAGTTCCACCAGGTGATTGAAGCTATCCGCCCGTTCACTGCAGAACTGAAAGTGTACGGTCTTTATAAAAACGGTAATAAAAGTGAAACGAAGAACAAATAATAACTACAATGAAAACAGCAAAACGACTGGAAGGTATTGGTGAATATTATTTTTCGCAGAAGTTGCGGGAGATAGATGAACTGAACAAACAAGGCAAACAGATCATCAATCTTGGTATCGGCAGTCCTGATCTTCCTCCGCATCCGGATGTGATAAAGACATTGCAGGAAGAAGCTGCCAAGCCTGGCACGCATGCTTACCAGTCGTATAAGGGTTCGCCAGTATTAAGGAAAGCATTCAGCGATTGGTACCGCAACTGGTACTGCGTGGAGTTGAATCCTGATACAGAAATACTGCCGCTGATCGGAAGCAAAGAAGGTATCATGCATATCTGCATGACCTACCTTGATAAAAAGGATGAAGTGCTGGTACCTAACCCCGGTTATCCTACTTACCGCAGCGCCGTAAAACTTGCTGGAGGCAAATGTGTGGAATATGAACTGAAAGAGAAACATAACTATACGCCGGATTTTAAACGGCTGGAGAAAAAAGATCTTTCAAAAGTGAAGCTGATGTTTGTAAACTATCCACAGATGCCTACCGGGCAATTGCCGACAAAGGAATTGTTTGAAGAACTGGTGGCTTTTGGGAAGAAGCATGATATTCTCATTATTCATGATAATCCCTACAGTTTTATCCTGAATGAAAAACCGGTAAGCCTGCTGGCGGTGGAAGGCGCAAAAGATATAGTGCTTGAATTGAACTCACTCAGTAAATCACATAATATGGCCGGCTGGAGAATAGGTGTATTGTGTGGCGCAAAGGAAAGGATAGAAGAAGTGCTGCGGTTTAAAAGCAATATGGACAGCGGCATGTTCCTTCCCCTGCAACTGGCAGCCGCTAAAGCATTGACGCTTGGCAAGGACTGGCAGGATGAAGTGAATGCTATTTACAGGCAGAGAAGAGAGAAAGTGTTTGAACTGCTGCGTGTGCTGAATTGCCGTTTTTCTACTGCGCAGGCAGGTATGTTTGTATGGGCCCGGATCCCTTCTAAATATGGAACAGGGTTTGAGTTGAGCGATGAAGTGTTGTATCAGGCCAATGTGTTCATTACCCCAGGCGGCATTTTTGGAAAGGCAGGAGATAAGTATATCCGTGTAAG
>DATAJQ010000321.1:0-2714 GCA_036262095.1 Chitinophagaceae bacterium
CCACAAACCCGATCCCGCAGGCATCATGCTCGAAGGATGGGCTGTACAATCCCTTATTGCCTGTCATAAAGCAATTCAATTTTTAGATAAACAATAAAAAAGTATAGTAATGTCTGAAAATATGGCAAGAATCGTCGTAAAATACTAAATATTTATCGAACGAAAGGTCGAATTTGTTAATAATTTTCCACAGGATGGGGGAAGAGCCGGTGTTTTGTTGACCGTTGCCCGTTGACCATCCATGCAGCATCTGCTATCATACCAGGTAGCGTTACTTGTCTGAGTTGGGATCGGACAACGGACTACGAGCAACGATCTTACACCAGGTACCCGAAAAGCGTGTCGTTCTTATTCAACTCGGTGTAGCGGATATGGTAATTCTCCAGGTTCCGGATCAGGGATTCGTAATCTTTTTTCGACTGTAATTCAATACCGACCAGGGCAGGGCCATTCTCTTTATTGGTCTTTTGCATGTATTCGAAGCGGGTAATATCATCTGTCGGTCCAAGCACGTTGGTAACAAACTCTTTCAGGGCTCCCGGTCTTTGGGCAAAGCTGATCAGGAAATAATGTTTCAGCCCTTCATACTGCAGGCTTCTTTCCTTGATCTCCTGCATGCGGTCGATATCGTTGTTGCTGCCGCTCACGATACAAACAACGTTTTTGCCTTTGATCTGTTCTGCAAACTGGTCCAGCGCTGCAATGGACATAGCACCGGCAGGCTCAACAACAATCGCGTCTTCATTATACAGCTTCAGGATAGTGGTGCATATTTTTCCTTCAGGCACCAGCCGCATATCATCCAGCACCTCTTTGCAGATGGAATAGGTGAGGTCGCCAACTCTTTTTACGGCAGCGCCATCCACAAACCGCTCGATCTGTTCAAGCGTTACGGGCTTACCAGCCCTTAATGCTGCCAGCATGGAAGGAGCGCCTTCAGGTTCAAGCCCGATGACTTTTGTTTGAGGAGAGAAGGTCTTGAAATAAGAGCCAACACCCGCGCTCAATCCTCCTCCGCCAATGGGAATAAAAATATAATCAATGTCTGACAGGTCTTCCAGTATCTCCACGGCAACTGTAGCCTGCCCTTCAATGATGCGGTGATCATCGAAAGGAGGAATAAAGGTCATGCCGTTTTCTTCTGTGTATTGTTTGGCAGCAAAAGCACAATCATCAAAAGTGTCACCCACGAGTTTGATCTCGATATTGCTTTCGCCAAACATTTTTGTCTGGTTCACTTTTTGTTTAGGCGTAATGATAGGCATGAACACCACGCCTTTCACACCAAGCTTTTTACAACTGAATGCAAAGCCCTGTGCATGATTGCCTGCACTTGCGCAAACTACACCAGCCTGCAATTTTTCCTGGGGCAGGCTCTTCATCATATTGTAGGCGCCGCGCAGTTTATAACTGCGCACCACCTGCAGGTCTTCCCTCTTCAAATACACGTTACAGTCATATTTGCGGGAAAGATTTGCATTCAACTGAAGCGGCGTCCGGTTCACCACTCCGTGCAAACGTTTTGCCGCTTCAGTAAAATGCAAATTTGTATGTGCTACAACTCCTTCCATATTCTTCTTGTTTCTTTATCGCTGGTTTAGCCCACAGATTCAGCTTTCAGTGCCTGCTGCCTGAACACGTCTTTGGTAGATGGATCGTTCAGCGGAGCTTCTTCTGTTTTTTGGTTTTCGGGTCTCAGGCTTCTTACTGTTTTACCAGCTTGCCAGAGTTCGCTTTCGCGCAGTTCTTTCAGTTCTGCATCCAGCTTCTCGCGGTAATCAGGTTGTGAGTTGGAATCAATGGAACGTTGTGATTCCTTACCTGCTGCCACGCTTTCATACAGTTCTTTGAACACAGGAGCAGTTGCATCCCTGAATTTCTTCCACCAATCCAGCGCACCACGTTGTGCAGTGGTAGAGCAGTTGGCATACATCCAGTCCATTCCATTTTCTGCAACCAATGGCATCAGTGATTGAGTGAGTTCTTCCACTGTTTCATTGAAGGCCTCGCTGGGAGTATGTCCTTTGTCGCGCAACACCTGGTATTGTGCAGCAAAGATGCCCTGGATAGCGCCCATCAATGTTCCTCTTTCGCCGGTAAGGTCAGAGTATACTTCTTTCTTGAAATCTGTTTCAAAGAGATAACCGCTTCCTACAGCAATGCCCAGTGCTATTACGCGTTCGAATGCTTTACCGGTTGCGTCCTGGTAAATAGCATAGGAGCTGTTCAGGCCACGGCCTTGCAGGAACATCCTTCTCAGCGATGTACCCGAGCCTTTGGGAGCAACCAGGAACACGTCCACATCTTTTGGAGGCACGATACCGGTTTGCTCATTGAACGTGATGCCAAAGCCATGGGAGAAATAAAGGGCTTTCCCGGGAGTAAGATGTTTTTTTACTGTTGGCCATAAAGCGATCTGTGCGGCATCGCTCAGCAGGTAGCAGATGATAGTGCCTTTTTGAAGGGCTTCTTCGATTTCAAACAACGTTTCACCGGGTACAAATCCATCACGTACGGCTTTATCCCAGGTCTTGGAATTTTTACGTTGACCTATGATCACGTTGATACCATTGTCTTTCTGGTTCAGCGCCTGGCCGGGGCCCTGTACGCCATAACCAATTACTGCAATTGTTTCATTCTTTAAAACTTCCTGCGCTTTGCTTAAAGGAAATTCTTCACGGGTCACAACGTTTTCCTCAACGCCGCCGAAATTT
>DATAJQ010000322.1:0-12356 GCA_036262095.1 Chitinophagaceae bacterium
AATCCATGCAGCAATACCAGCGGCTCGCCCTCGCCTTCTTCAATAAACCTGAACTTATTATCCTGTTTTATCTCGTAACTCATTTCCGCTGTTCCGTTAATTTTTGCTAAAATAATCGTTTTGCAGCATATAACCAGCCCATGCACCCAAGACTTTACTTCTTGATGCAAAGATAACAGACTGACGCACACCCAGAAACAGAATCCATCATTAACCTCCGGAGATTGCCTTTATTACGCATATAAAATCCTGAAATAGTAGCGCCGGATAGGACGAAAGTACCAGGTCAGCAGCAGCAATGCCGTTGCAATGCCGACAAAAGTCCAGCTATTGGGATAGAAAACCCCTATCGCTACCATTACCAGCAAAAGGCGGCTGTATTCAAGATAAAAAATCCATCTCCGCTGGTCAAGGATCGCCCCACTGTTGATAAGGCTGATAATAATAAATGCTGACAATAAAAATAACTGTATTGCGCCCAGGTAATGCTCAAACAGCAACACCACGAACAATAATCCCAACGAAAAAATAGTTTGCGCCGTTACATACTGCCGTATTGCCAGGGTTGCGGGGCGATGCTGCGAATGCACATTCAATAATTTTCTTTCCAGTATTGAACGGTAGCGCGGATCAAGATCATCCGGTTTGCCAAACAATACCTTCCATTTGGCTTTAATGCCTTTTGCATATCTGAAATTCATGAACACTTCCAGCACAAAATGAAAATGCTGCCATAAAAAACTATGGCTGTTCAAAGGCTTGGTAAGCCCATACACGATCTGCACATCTTTACGCTCTTTGGCAAAAGTGCCGAAAAGTTTATCCCAGATGATCAGTACGTCGCCATAATTCTTATCCAGATATTCAGGGTTCGATGCGTGGTGTATGCCATGATGCGTAGGCGTGACCAGTATTTTCTCCAACCATCCCCATTTGCCCAATGCTTGTGTGTGAATGAAAAAAGGATACAGGCCATGCACAAGCAGGAACAAAGCGATCATCAATGGCGGAAACCCGATCAGGGGCAAAACTGCCCAGAACATACAGCGCACCACTGCCTGGAATACCGTGATCCTTGCAGAAACTGTATAATTGAAATCTTCGCTCTGGTGATGCACCACATGCACTGCCCAAAATGCATTGATCTCATGCGCCAGCCGGTGATACCAGTACCATACAAGATCAGTGGCAAGAAAAAGTAATACCCACGTAAGCCATCCTGCTTTTATATCAAACAGGGCAAAATGTTCATGAATGTATACGAATACGCCAAAGAAAAGGCTGGTGGTAAAAAGATCAAGCAGGCGCTCGGCAATGCCCACATTGAGATTGGCAACAGATTCTGCATACTGGAAGAAATTCTTCCCTTTCCGTTTTGAATACAGGTATTCGAGCCCGATAAAAAACAGGAAAAGAGGAATGGCAAAACCGAGATAATTGAGTTTCATCTGCAGAGGTTTTATTGTCCACCAATATGGTAGACTATCCAAAAGTAGACATTATTACCATGTCCGCCAACACCTGCTGCAGGTTTTAGCATTATGCAGGGGGTTGATTCTGCTGTAAATGCTGTGCGCCTGATTCAAAGAAGTTTTCCAGTTCAATGAACATGTTCTTGAAGAAGGGGATCACTGCCCCGATCGCATCCATGATGCCCGGGCCCCATGGTGCAATCACGGAATATACCGCTGATTTTTCCGTTGTTTCCGGTTGCAGCCATTTTAATTGAATTGCATAGAACAGGAGAATGCTGTATACGATCGTATAAATAGCTACATAAAACAAAATACCTCCAAGCCGGTTGGCCCAACCAAGCATCACTGCTTCAACCGATGCCTGCAGCAGGTTGGCCCCAAGCCGTATCAGCAATACAACTACAATAAACACCAGCAGGAAAGACAGAAAAGGCAACCATTGTTTTGATACATTCACCGTTTCGCCGAGATAGCCAGCCACCACTGCCGAGAGTTTGATAGCAGCCGCCAGGCCTACAATAACTGCAACGAATGAAAACACCCCGACGATCAAACCACGCTGAAATCCTTTGATAACGGCGAAGACAAGCAGGACAGCGAAGACAACATCAAGTAACATAATATGTGAGAGTCTTTAATCAGACTATTTAGCCAGCAACTCTTTCACCAATGCGGAAATAGCTTTACCATCGGCTTTACCGGCCAGTTGCTTTGTAGCGGCTCCCATCACTTTACCCATATCTGACGGTGAACTGGCTCCTGTAGCAGCAATAATACCGGCAACAGCTTCTTTCAACTCTTCAGGCGTCATTTGCTTAGGCAGGAATTTTTCAATCACATCAAGCTCTTCCTGTTCTTTCTGCGCAAGGTCTGCACGGTTCTGTTGCTGGAATATTTCCAGAGAATCGCGACGTTGCTTCACCAGTTTCTGCAACAGCTTTGTTTCATCTTCTTCTTTTAATTCACCGCCTGCACCTTCTGAAGTTTTTGCCAGCAATATGGCTGCTTTTATCGCACGAAGGCTGCGCAGGGCACTTTCATTTTTTGCCAGCATTGCAGCCTTTAGTTCTGTCATGATCTTTTGCTCTAAACTCATATATCAGGGCGTTTATTGTTTGTGATTTCGGGTTTAAGATTTCCTTATGCTTTGTTTTCTTTCAGTTGCTTTTCCCTGAATTTCTGGTAGAAGTCCTGTGCAAACTGTTTCATTTCTCCGACCATCTCTTTATGATTGGTAGCACGCCCATAGGTATCGGCCATCGTCATCATGGTCTGGTAGAAAAAATCGGCCATTTCATCCACCATCATATCTTTTGTCCAGAGATCGATCCGCAAAGCAGTTTTTTCCGCACCATCCCAGAAAGACAGCATCATGGCTTTGGCTTTTTGTGCATTTTCCATATTGGAATCGGTTGCTTTCCAACTGATACCATCGGGCACTCTGTTCTCATCGGTACTTACATCAATAATAATACTTGATAAAGGCATAATTGTCTTGAATTGAAGGGAGCAAAGTTAATTAAATCGGTTCACCCGGCGGCCTTTTCAATGCTTTGCCATAACAACTGTGCAGATTTGTCCCAGTTATAAGCCTGTGCTGTATTCAGTCCTTTCTCCACCAGCCGTGCATGCAGGGCTTCGTCTTTATATAATAACATCATCTTTTCAGCAATGTCATGGTAACTAGCCGGGTCGGCATATAAAGCGGCATCGCCGGCAATTTCCTGCATGGCAGAATTTGCAGAAGTAATGACAGGAATGCCCGCCTGCATGGCTTCCAGCACCGGCATACCAAAGCCTTCAAACAACGAAGGGTATACCATGGTATAAGCAGAGCCTGTCAGTTTTGAAAGTGTTGCCTCATCCACATAGCCGGTCACTACCAGGTCGTCACGGTATTTATAGCTTGCAAGGCTTTCCATAAAAGCCTTGCTATGCCAGGCGGCTCTTCCGGCTATCACCAGTTTCCAATCGCTTTTCTGCCGTTTTTTAAAAATGGAAAATGCTTTCAGCAGGGCGGTCAGATTTTTACGGGGATGGATGGAACCAGCATAAATAAAATAATTCTTTCCCTGTGTAAATTCATCGCGGGTCGCCTGCTGTGTTTGCCAGTGAAGCGGTTTGAATATTTCTCTTGCAGCATTATAGATCACATCAATTTTATCCGCTTCAATCTTGTATGCATCGATGATATCTTTTTTAGAAAACCGGGATACGGTAACAAGCGATGCAGCTTTCTTCAAGAATTTTGGTGTATAGCGTTTATAAAAAAGCAGATGCGATTTTTTTATCAATGTGGGATGATGCAGAAAGGCCAGGTCATGCACTACCAGGCATTGCGGCACTTTGGTAGTAAGTGAACAAAAGCCATCGCAGGAAAGAAATACATCTGCTTTGTATTTTTTAAGCAGGGCAGGAACTTTCACATCATACCACCATTTCCATAGCAAAGGATGCCGCGCAGGCGGTCCGGCTACTACTGCTGTGATATTGGCTGAGCTGATGAACTCCTGATGAAAGGGGCGATCAAAAATAAAAATGAACTGATGCTCAGGATGGTCTTTTGCCAGCCGGCTCACCATTTCCCGTAAAAAATGGCCGTACCCTTCCAGGTTTTCGTATAATAAAAATCTTGTATTAACGGCTATTTTCATGGTGGAGTGCAAAGTTAAAGCGTGCAGGGTTGTTATCCGAAAATCAATCCTGATCCGTAAAACTGCACTTTTCAACGAGTTCAGAAAATCCATCCGGTTTGCCGGAAAATACACGGCCGCCAGAGAGGAGTTTTACGAGCGTGATTACATTTTTGCCTTTGAATTTTCAGCAGGCATTTTTTCTGTGGATATTCGTTTATTACTGTGGAGAAAAAAGGGCAGTATTACAATTGCAGACGGTAGCGGCGAGGGGTACCTTTATTTATTGAGAACTAGAGGAAAGTACTATGAAAAACTAATCCGGTAACCTATGAAGCATTTTTACACTTACCGTGTTCAATTTCTTTTACTGCTGTTTATGTTATGTATAATATACAGAAGCAGTTTTGGTCAATGCCCGGGCGGATATGTGCCCAGTGGGGTGGCTTTTGACACCACCATTTCTTTTACTGACGGTAACCACAGTTCCATCATTAAGTTTCCTAAGTTTGATCCGCAGACAGGTATGGTCACATGCGCTAAATTAACTATGACCATTTCATCAGTATTAAACTTCATGTATTTTGAAAACAGGGACAATTCCCCGAATACTGCCGGAGTTAAGTTTACAAGGGAAGACATTATTAGCGGCCCTGGATTGAACTCTCCGTTATCTAATGATGAAACCAAAACATTCGGGCCGTATAGCCTGGCTCCAAAAGATGGAGTAATGAATTCGGGGCCGGATTACATCGGTGTTGGACCTGAAGATATTTTTAATACAACGAAAAGTGTTACCATAACCGACTTATCTGACCTTTCACAATTTTATGGCCCTCCGGGCGATTCGCTTGTCTATAATTATACAGCCAGCGGAAGCTCACAGATCTCCAACACAGGTAACTGGTTTGGAGGGATAGATGCAGCCGGTTCCATTCATTACAGAATAGAATTCTGCTATTGCCCTGCATCCGTACTCCCTCTGAATATCTATTCATTTGATGTCAAAAAAATTACATCTGATGCAGCAGAACTAAAATGGAATGGCTCCGATGATCCGGGTGAAAGTTATTATTACGAAGTCGAAGTAAGTAGAAATGCTTACAACTACACCAGCATTGGTATTTTACAAAAAAATGACAACAATATTGAAAATTATAAAATGAATTTCTCAGCTTTACATGGTGAGAGCGGCGTATATTATTTCCGGGTAAAACAAGTGTATGCCAACGGATATGTAAGATATAGCGTAACCCGTAGGCTGGAATTGGAAAGTTCCGATAAAATAAAATTTTCTGTCTTTCCAAATCCATCAAATGGCATAGTTGGTATCAAATTTGATAATATTTCGGAGGAACGGTTTGCGTTGCAGATTTATAATACGCAGGGACAGGCGATTGTGAGTAAAGATCTTGTAGTAAGTGGTTCTTCTTATGTGCAGGTAACGACGCTGAGAAGCGGTGTGTATTGGATGAAATTAACGAATAAGAAGACCCAGGTCTCGGGCGTACATCAACTTTTAATTAAATGACCTCTTAGGTGGAAGAGGATGGTGGCTTGTAAAAGGGGCCTTGGTTCGGGGCCCCTTTCTTTATGTCCTGTTATGAAGGATTTTCCTGATCAATCTCCCACAAGACAACGAAGACCACAAAGAAAATTTCTTTTACTTGTCAATTATTCATAATTCAGTAGTTACCATACCATTGGTATGATTATATAACTTTCTTTGTGGTCTTCGTTGTCTTTGTGGGAGATCAGGCTTAACCATCCAATTTTCTAGCTCTCTGCGGGAGCATGCGGTTCTTAAACTTATTTCTAACTCCTTCATGAGCAATCCCGCAGGTTCCGTCAAAATTTGCATTTTAAACAGGATTTTTCTATTATTGACCCGTACCTTTACAATAATTTCCACTTTTTTACTTTTGTTTCCCGCTTATTTACTTTATGGAATATAATACAACGAGAAATGGCCTGGTCATGAGAGAATATGGCCGCCATGTGCAGAAAATGATTGAACACCTGCTCAGCATTGAAGATCCTGAACGCCGCCAGCGCAATGCTTATGCAGTGATCGAACTGATGGGGTTTCTGAACCCCCACCTGAAAAATGTGGAAGATTTTCGGCATAAACTCTGGGACCACCTGTTCCTGATCTCTGATTTTAAACTGGATGTGAAATCTCCCTATCCCATCCCCACCCGTGAATCCCTTGCCGAAAAGCCCCAACCCCTGCCTTACCCCAAAAGGTATCCCCGCCATTCCCACCTGGGTAAAAACCTGGAGCTGGTGATCAAAAAAGCGCTGAACGAAGAGGATACCGACAAGCGCGCAGGCTTTGCCAATGCGATCGCCTATTACATGAAACTGGCTTATAACAACTGGCATAAAGAAATGGTGCATGATGATGCCATCCAGAGCGAGCTCACCGGCATCACCAATGGACAGCTCACTTTCACCAACACGCCTTACGTAAAAGCTTTCAGACCCCAGGAAAACCGTGAAAGGGAAAGAGGCAGCTACGGTAAACAAAGAGGCAAATTCCAGCACCGTAACGGCGGTAGCAACAACGGTGGAGGACAAAGAAGAAATGATAACCGCGATAACCGCGGCGGCGGCGGTGGAAATTTCAAGAAAAAAAGATACTGATCCCTTATTTAACTACCAGGACTTCTGTTAATTCAAAAGTAAAAAGTCAAAATGCAAAAGAGCCTGGTCACAACTTTCTTTTGCGTTTTTTTGCGGGCTTTTTCAATTTTTACTTTTGATTTTTGAATTTATATCCCATGCATTCTTTTGAAGTAAGAGGTGGAAAAAAATTGCAGGGCGAGATCATTCCCCAGGGTGCCAAAAATGAAGCCCTGCAGATCATCAGCGCCGTATTGCTCACACCCGAAAAAGTAACGGTCACCAATATTCCCGACATCCTTGACGTGAACCTGCTGATAGAGCTGTTGCAGGAAATGAACGTAAAGCTGGAAAGGCCGACCCGCGACACCTGCATCTTCCAGGCAGATGATGTGAATATAGATTACCTCCACAGCGACGCTTATAAGAAGAAAAGCGGCCGGTTAAGGGGCTCCGTCATGCTGGCCGGCCCAATGCTCTCCCGCTTCAGAAAAGCCTTTATTCCCAAGCCCGGAGGCGATAAGATCGGCCGCCGCAGGCTGGACACTCATATCATCGGCTTTGAAAAACTTGGCGCCGATTTCCAGTACCATGCAGAAGATGGCTTTTTTCATCTCTCTGCTCCCAATCTCAGCGGAATGAGCATGCTGCTGGACGAGCCTTCCGTTACAGGCACAGCCAATATCATCATGGCCTCTGTTATGGCCAACGGCACCACCACCATTTATAATGCCGCCTGCGAGCCTTACCTGCAGCAGCTCTGCAAAATGCTCAACCGGATGGGCGCAAAGATCAGCGGCATTGGCAGCAACCTGCTCACGATTGAAGGCGTTTCCTACCTCGGCGGCACAGAGCACCGCATGCTGCCGGATATGATAGAAGTGGGCTCCTTTATCGGGCTCGCTGCCATGACGCAGAGCGATATCACCATTAAAAATGCAGGCATCGAAAGCCTGGGCATTATTCCCGAAAAATTCCGCCAACTGGGCATCCAGCTCAATTTTATTGGCGACGATATTCATATCCCTTCCCAGGAACTATATGAAGTGCAACGCTACCTCGATGGCGGTGTACTTACCATATATGATCACCCCTGGCCCGGCTTTACGCCCGACCTGCTGAGCATCGTTCTCGTAACAGCCATCCAGGCCAAAGGCAGTGTGCTTATTCATCAGAAGATGTTTGAAAGCCGCCTGTTCTTTGTCGACAAACTGATCGACATGGGTGCGCAGATCATTCTCTGCGATCCTCACCGTGCAGTGGTGATCGGCCTCGAGCGTGAACAGCAGTTGCGTGGCATAACCATGAGCAGCCCCGATATCCGCGCAGGCGTATCCCTGCTTATCGCCGCCCTCAGCGCAGAAGGAAAAAGCATTATCCAAAACATCGAACAAATTGATCGCGGCTACCAGTACATCGACGAGCGGTTGCGCAAACTGGGAGCTGATATCAAGCGCATCGATGCATAAATGTTTTTTATATGATCAGATACATTGCTATTGCCATCATTTTTTTTGCAACAGGATTATTGGCCTCGCAGGTCATGGGACGAAATACCCAACAGGCCGGTTATATTCTTGAACATGAAAAAGAGATCGCCGCTACCCAGCCTGGCCCTCATGATGGAGGCGGCAATACAACCGCTTATAATTTCTTTTCGAAAGCTCCTGGGTTCAATCTGGCTTTCCGCAAAAGGGTATTGCATCCCGGCTCAGCTATCGGCTATCATCTTCAAAAAGAAGATGAGATCTATTATGTGCTGAGCGGACATGGCCAGATGGAAATGAACGGAAAAACATTTGAAGTGCAGGCAGGCGATGCCATACTTACCCGGCCGGGCAGCTCACATGGATTAAAGCAAACAGGTAAGGAAGATCTCGTGATCATTATCAACTATGTGCAGGCTCCCAAATAGGTCCGAGGCTTTTTTTGGAGTGGATATTGAGTTTTACTTTCTTTGCAAATGTCTTCTTTCCAAAACAAGATCATCATCATCACCGCCCCTTCAGGCGCTGGCAAAACATCCATCACCCGGTATTTGCTGAATAAATATCCTCAACTGGCGTTTTCCATCTCTGCAGCCACCCGCAGTAAACGTGACTATGAAACAGATGGAGTGGACTATTATTTTCTTACGGCGGAAGACTTCAAACAAAAAATCCAGCAAGGGGAATTTGTAGAATGGGAGATGGTATATGAAGGGAAATATTATGGCACATTGAAAGCTGAACTGCAACGCATCTGGGATAATCACCAATGTCCCTTACTCGACATAGACGTAAAAGGAGCTATCCATGTGCAACAGCAATATCCTGATACATCACTTACTATTTTTATCGAACCGCCATCTGTGGCGGAGTTGAAACGCCGCCTGGAATCACGCGGCACCGAAACGGCCGAATCGCTGCAGGCCCGTGTCAATAAAGCCTCTTACGAGATCTCTTTCAAGGATCATTTCAACAAAAATATTATCAACGACGACCTGGAAAAAGCCTGTGCAGAGGCGGATGGGATTGTGCGGGAGTTTTTGGGATTGTAGGGATCGATGGCCGATGATCAACCATCATATTTTCCCCTACTTTATTATCTTTATGGCATGGCAGAATGGAACAAAATAATCTGGTTCATTATCACCCTCATTCTCATGGGTTTCTTTGCAGGGATCGAGATGGCTTATTATAGTGCCAACCGCCTTAATATTGAATTGCGGAAAAAACAGGGCGGCACTTCAGGTCACCTGTTAGCGAAATTCATTGATGCTCCTGCCAGCTTTATCGGCACCACGCTGATCGGCTTCACCCTTTTCCTGGTATTCTTTGGGTTGGTGTTCAGTGCCGTACTGAAACCGATCTGGGATTATATGCATGTGAACGACCTGGTGCGCATTATCGTGGAAATAGCTGTTGCCACCCTGATGGTACTGATCTTTGCAGAATTCCTGCCCCGCGCCATTTTCCGGGCGCGCAGCAACAGCCTGTTAAGCCGCCTGGCCCTGGTCACCGATTTCTTTTACCAGATATTTTCACCCATTGCGGAAGCTTTTATCAGCCTGTCTGAATGGTTGCTGAAATATGTATTCAATGTACGTATTGATAAACATAAGGAGCCATTAAGCCATGCAGAACTGAAGAATCTTTTTCATCAATCCCAGAATGAAGAGCGGCAGGACCATAATACCCAACTGCTCGAGAATGCACAGGAATTCCCTAAAGTAAGGATCCGGCAATGCCTGGTGCCAAGAAAGGAGATCGTGGGCATAGACAGCACTGCTTCGGTACAGGAAGTGCAGCAAAAGTTTGTGGAAACCAAGCTGAGCAAGCTTGTCGTGTTTGACAATAATATCGATCATATCGTCGGGTATGTGCATCAACTCGATCTGTTCAAACAACCTGCCGATATACGGTCTATTTTATTACCGATCCCGGCCGTGCCCGCCAGCATGAGCGCTGCCGATCTGATTGGTAAATTCAGCAAGGAAAGGAAAAGCATTGCCTGGGTAGTGGACGAGTTTGGCGGCACTGCAGGCATTATCACGATGGAAGACGTGCTGGAAGAGCTTTTTGGGGAGATACAGGATGAATACGATACCGAGAAATTCGTGGAAAAGCAACTGGCGGAAAATGAATATATCTTTTCCGGCCGGCTGGAACTGGATTATCTCGAAGAAAAATATGGGTTTAAATTCCCTGAGAACGATTCAGAGACCCTCTCCGGTTACATTATTAATTATCATGAAACGATCCCCCAGCAAAAGGACCGTATCATTATCGACGATTATGAATTTGATGTGATCAGTGTGAGCGATACAAGGATCGAGACGGTTAAGTTAAAGAGATTGAAATAGGGCGACCTGCATTCCATAATCCCCCGTCGCCCCTTATCTTTGCCCCCACTTTATTAAAACCACGATGGCTCTACTGGATTTTTTTAACCGAAGGAAAAAGGACGCGACCTCCGAAATGTCGTTTATTGATCATCTGGAGGAGCTTCGCTGGCACCTTATCCGCTCGGTGATCGCCATTCTGATCTGTGCCATCGTCGTGTTTATCTATTCCGATTTTATAGTTGATACAGTGCTGTTTGGTCCTACTAAGCCTGATTTTATTTCCTCCCAATGGCTATGCAAGCTGGGAAGAAGCCTGGGCCTGGGGGATGCTATTTGTTTTACACAGGTAAAAGCTGAATTCCTGGAAACCACTATGACCGGTCAGTTCATAGCATCCTTTACAGTGGCTTTTATCGGCGGTTTCATTATAGCTTTCCCTTATGTATTCTGGGAGTTCTGGCGTTTCGTGAAACCAGCCCTTTCTGCTAAAGAGAAGAAAAATACAAGAGGTGTCATTTTCTGGGTTTCCATGCTGTTCTTCCTGGGCGTAGCATTTGGCTACTTTATCCTGACACCTTTTATGGTGAATTTCTATTTCAATTATAAGCTCAGTGCGCAGATCAAGATCATGCCCACGTTTTCCGACTACCTGGAAAACCTTATTTATACCACAGTCGGCATTGGTGTATTATTTCAAATGCCTCTTTTGGTAATGGTACTCGCCAAAATTGGAATGGTAACAGGTGCATTCCTCCGGAAATACCGCCGTCATGCTTTTGTGATCATCATTATTGCAGCCGCTATTATTACTCCTTCCACAGATCCTTTCAGTCTTACGATTGTAACTATTCCTCTCTACCTGCTGTTTGAAGCCAGCATTGTTGTGGCTTCCCGCGTAAATAAAAAGCAGGAACTAAAGGATAAAGAAGAATGGAGCTGATAGCAGTTCGGGGAAGGAGTTAATGAAGTTTCTTAATTTTACACCATTGGGCGGGGGCTACTCCCTGTTCCGGTTAACGATCCTGAATTGTTTTATATGAATTCCCCATTCGATCTCAGCAAACCAATCGCCATCGGCAGTGATCATGCCGGCTTTGATTACAAAGAGCAACTGATTTCTTTCCTGGAAGGAAAAGGGCTTACCTACAAAGATTTTGGCACCCATTCCAAAGATTCTGTCGACTATCCTGACTTTGCCCACCCGGTGGCAGAAGCTGTGGAAAGCGGTGATTATGCATTTGGCATCCTGCTTTGCGGCAGTGCCAATGGCGTGGCCATTACAGCTAATAAGCACCAGCATATCCGCGCCGGTATCTGCTGGGGCGATGAGATCGCGAAACTGGTACGCCAGCACAACGACGCCAATGTACTTTGCATCCCCGCCCGCTTTGTGCGCGAAGGCGATGCAGAAAAAATGGTCAGCACTTTCATCACTACGGTGTTTGAAGGTGGGCGCCATGCCAACAGGGTAGCAAAAATTGCCTGTTCATAAGTGGTATTGCTTATTGACCGTCGCCCGTTGCCCTCGCAACGAGTCACAAACCTCTATCTAACCATTTATCAAAACCTTCTCCTAACTCCCGCTTTTTCGCTTAAGTTTGAACACTATTCTATTTTCTATTAAAAAACATACAATTACAATTATGAGAAAACTTTTGCTCCCGGTGTCCCTGGGGCTGTGCCTTTTTGCCTCGGCACAAAAGAAAAACAGTCCGGCTTATTTTGCCGCCACCATCACTGCTGAAGATATGCAGCGCCATCTTTACACCATTGCCAGCAAAGAAATGGAAGGACGCG
>DATAJQ010000323.1:0-24861 GCA_036262095.1 Chitinophagaceae bacterium
ACGACGAGCGAGAGTATAAAGAGTGTCAGTTTTGTGGCCGTTGGTTTACAAGGAATCATAGACGCAATTAATCTGAAAAATGTGGATAAATAGCTCTAACCGGCTGCAAAAATAAGCTACGAACGTTATAAAAGACAATCCATTTTAAAAAAATTTTAACCCGCTACCAGCCTGCATTTCAGCGGATTTATAAGGATTTTCTTTATTGGGTTAAAAATGTTTGTCATGATTTGGTCACTGTCCACGCTTTGCTGTCAATTTAGAAAATTATACCCAAATTTCTACTCTTTGTGGGGGCAATTGCGCCTTCAGCTTCCAGGCCCGGAGAGAACTTGTTTGTTCCGAAGATAAGCAAACTCCGCTTCCGTTGGGTTACTAACACCCCCCTATCAAAAAGATACTATTATATTGTATAGCTTACTATACTTTCGCGCCAGTTTTATTATGTTCAACCGCTTACAACAAAAATGGAAGGTCAATGGCCTGCAGGTAGCCCTTATCCTCTGCACTTTCGCTATCGGGGGCAGCCTTACTGGCTATGTAGGCAGGAAATTGATGAATCTGTTTGACATTGGACCGGAGTGGCTCTGGATAGTTGTATATATTATATTAGTCACTCTACTCTGGCCGCTGGCAGTATTGCTTGTAAGCATTCCTTTCGGACAGTTCAGGTTTTTTGTCAGTTATTTGAAAAAAATGGGAAAGAGAATGGGAATAGTTAATCGGGAATCAGAAACCGGAATTCCGGAACCGGTTAGGCAGATCGCGATCTTTGCATCGGGAGCGGGATCTAACGCTCAGAAAATAATTGATCATTTTAGAGGAAATGGTCGGGTGAAAATTGCGCTGATCGTTTGCAATAGACCAGAGGCAGGAGTGTTGAAAATCGCCGAAAAAGAGGGAATTCCGGCATTATTAATAGAAAAAGAGCCGTTTTTTAGGGGAAATGCCTATGTTCCGGCCCTAAAAGAAAAAAATATAGACCTTATAATATTGGCTGGTTTTTTATGGAAAATTCCTGTGGCGCTAATCCAGGCTTACCCGGGTAAAATTGTGAATATCCACCCTGCTTTGCTGCCAAAATATGGCGGAAAAGGTATGTATGGGCAGTTTGTGCATGCTGCGGTAATTGCGGCCGGCGAAAAGGAAAGTGGGATCACTATTCATTATGTGGATGAGCATTATGACCATGGAGATATTATTTTCCAGGCTGTTTGCCCGGTATTTTCTGAGGATACGCCGGAATTACTGGCGAAAAGGATACATGAATTGGAGCATAAGCATTTTCCGGTAGTGGTGGAAGAGTTGTTACTGCGTATGGCGTGAATTGGCCGTTTTGCTTTTTCCCCTTAAATTCAATTCTCATAATTTTCTTATATGAAACACCTGCTTTGTCTTGCTCTCTTCACGACCCTCACCCTTTCCTGTTTTGCCCAGTTAAAAGAAGCCGCTCCTGAAACAGCAGGTGCTTCATCCGAACGACTGAAACGGATCGATCAGCTTCTACAGGAGTATATAGACAAAAAATGGGTCGGCGGTGCTACTGCCATTGTCGTAAAAGACGGAAAGATCATTTATTATAAAGCCCTTGGCTTGTCTGATCTCGACAACAAAACAGCGATGAAAAAAGACGCCATCTTCCGCATCGCGTCCCAAACAAAAGCGATCACCAGCGTGGCCATCATGATGCTTTATGAAGAAGGTAAACTCCTGCTCGACGATCCTGTTTCCCGCTATATCCCCAGCTTTGCCAACCAGAAAGTGCTCGACAAATTCAACGAAGCAGACTCCAGCTACACGACCGTACCAGCTAAAAGACCTGTTACCATCCGCGACCTGCTTACCCATACTTCCGGTATCGGCTATGCCCAGATCGGTAGCAAAGAAGCAACCGCCATCTATGCTAAAAATGGTATTTGGGGCGGTATCGGCGTAGAAAATGGTATGATCCTGGGCGATAAAATAAAAGTACTGGGCACTCTTCCCCTGCTGCACCAGCCTGGTGAGCAGTGGACCTATGGCTTGAACACCGATATACTGGGCTATGTAGTGGAAGTTCTCAGCGGCATGAGCCTCGACGCATTTTTCAAAACCCGGATTTTTGAGCCCTTGGGCATGAAAGACACCTATTTCTATTTGCCCAAGGAGAAATACAGCCGTCTGGTAACACTAAATACTGAAAATAAAAGCCGTGAAGTAGTGACCATGAAAGAGTCGCTGAACATTAGCGGTAAAATCAATATAAATTACCCTGCAGCCCCCGGCACTTATTATTCCGGCGGCGGCGGCCTTTCTTCTACGGCCCTCGACTATGCTATTTTCATGCAAATGCTGGTAAATAATGGGGAATACAACGGCAAACGCATTCTCAGCCCCTTTGCCATCCGAATGATGACCACCAGCCAGTTCGACAAACTAAACTGGCCCGATACAAAAATGGGACTCGGCTTCAGTCTCTACACCGATAAAAGCGTTGCCCGCTCACCCCTATCCCCCGGCTCATTCGAATGGGGAGGCATGTTTAGCTCCACCTACTGGATAGATCCCAAAGAAAAACTGGTAGCCCAGCTTTTTCTGAATCAATACCCTAATTCGCATGGGGAAATACATGATAAATTTAAAGTGGCCGTGTACCAAACCTTAGAGCGCTAATAGTGCGAATGGGTTTGAATACAGTGAACACATATTTGATAGCCGCGAATGGCGCGAATAGACCCGACTGCCTGAATAAACTTTACTGACCAGGAGGATACTATTCGCGCCATTCGTGATTATCCAGGTCATTTTCACTTAAGGGTTTATTAGCGCTATTCGTGTTATTAGCGTTTATTTTGCAGTTAGTTTCGTTACTTGTGCCAACTTAATCGCTTTACTTGAGGAGAATTTTACCATTACTAAGCTTTTTTATTGCCTCTTTTCTGTTTTATGCTGCACCGGTGGCTGCACAGTACAAGATCAAAGGCACAGTGTACGATAGTACGCGCGCTTATGCTATACCTTCGGTTTCTGTGCTCACTTCTTCAGGCAGGGGTACTGTTACTAATAATATGGGCGATTATGAGATTGAAGTAGCCGAGAGTGACTCTATTTGGTTTAGTTATCTGAATAAACCTACTGTTAAGTTTCCTGTTTTGAAAATTACGTCCCCGCATAGCTTTGATATTTCCCTTCAGATAAATGTGCCGGTGTTGAAAGAAGTAAGGATCAGGCAGCGCAATTACCGGCAGGATTCTATACAGAACAGGGAAGACTATGCAAAGGTTTTCAATTATGAGAGGCCAGGTATTAAAGTAAATTCGCCGGGACAGTTTACAGGTACGCCTGTAGCCGCAGGCTTCGACCTGGATGCGCTGATTGATATTTTCAATTTTAAGAAAAAGAGGAGCATGGCTTCTTTCCAACGGAGACTTATACAGCAGGAACAGGATAAATATGTCGATCACCGGTTCAGTAAAGCACTGGTGAGAAGGCTGACAGGTCTCGATTCTACTGAGCTGGATAAGTTCATGATTACCTATCGCCCGCCTTATGAATTCACGGCATTACTGGGCGATTATGATTTCCAGAAATACATTAAAGACTCTTTTGAACGGTATAAAAAAGGATTGCCACCGTTACCTTTCTTTAAAGAAGAGGAGTAAATCATAAAAGATCGTTTATGGAAGAAACCAATCAACTGAACTTAGGCATCGGCACCCGGTTGCAACATACACATTTTGGCCCTGGTGTGATCGTAGGCATTAAGTATGCCACTTACATTATTTCCTTTATCAATCACGGCGTCAGGGAGATTGATAAAACGGATCCTAAATTAGATGAGATCATTCCTGAAAACATTACCCTCGAAATAGAAACGCATTCGGAAGTAGAGCGTTCGTTATTAAAAATATTAAGACTTTGGGGTGGCGTTACTGAAAATGTGCCGCTGGGTGATAAGTGGACCGGTGGTGTGATGTTGCTGCAACCTTCCGATAAAAGCTTAAAACCAAAGGAGATCCCGGTAGAGGATTTTTTTCATAAGATCGTTATGCTGCGCGACAGGCTGCGGGTGTTGGAACAAAATATAAACAGTAATAAAAAACTGAGTGATGAGGAGAAAGTAAATATTCAGCAATATATCACGCGCTGTTATGGCTCCCTTACCACCTTCAATGTGTTGTTCAGGAATAAAGAAGATTGGTTTGTTGGGGAGAAGGGTTCTTCTAAAGATGAGTAGATCTCATTAAATTGATATAAAGGATCGCAAAGGTCGCAACGTTGCGCTCTTTGCGATTTCGTAGCGTCCTTTGCGATACTCCTACTTCTACATTGACGGCATTTTCTTATCTTAACCTCATGAAATGGTTATTCTTTCTCTGCCTGCTCTCCATCCAGGCATCTGCACAAAACACCTGTGACATCCTTATTGAAAACGGAAAAATCATCGATGGTTCCGGCAACAACTGGTATTATGGAAGTGTCGCCATCAGCAACGGCAAAATCGTAGGTATAGGCCGCGAGCTGGATTACAAAGGAAAGAAGACCATTGATGCCAAAGGCCTGATCATAGCTCCTGGCTTTATTGATGTGCATACCCACCTGGAAGGAGATGAAGATAAAGATCCCCGTGCCACCAGTTTTATCCTCGATGGAGTAACCACCTGCATCACCGGCAATTGCGGCAGTTCCAATACCGACATCGCCCAATATCTGCACTGGATCGATTCCCTGAAACTGTCTATCAATGTTGCCAGCCTCGCTGGCCATAACGATATCCGTGAAAAAGTAATGGGCCGCGCCAACCGCGATGCTACCGCATCTGAAATGCTGCAAATGGAACAATTAATGGATAAAGCCATGCGCGACGGAGCTGTCGGCCTCTCCACAGGGTTGATCTATATCCCCGGCACTTATACCAAAACCCCGGAGATCGTTAACCTGGCCAGGATCGCTGCCAAATATGATGGCGTATATGCTACCCATATGCGCGATGAAGGGGATAGTGTGACCCAGGCTATCGAAGAAGCACTTACCATTGGCCGTGAAGCAAAGATCCCTGTAGAAATTTCCCATTTTAAACTTAGCGGCCAGCAAAACTGGGGGCGGAGCAAGGAGACTGTCGGCATGATAGAAGCCGCCCGTAAAGCCGGTATTGAAGTAACGATTGATCAATATCCCTACACCGCCAGCAGCACCTCTATCAGCACACTTATACCTGATGATGTACTGGCCGATGGACAGGATTCCATCAGGGCCCGGCTTCAGCGCCCGGAAGTACGCAAATATGTAGCGAAGTCGATGCTGGAACGGTTGAAAAAGAGAAAGCTCAAGCACTTCAGCTATGCAGTGGTGGCCTATTATCAACCCGACACTTCTTATAACGGCAAAAGTATTGAGCAGATCAATCTCATGAAAGGCCGTAAGCACAAAGCAAAAGTTGAAACCGAAACCGTGATGGACATCATGATGAATGGTGGCGCCAGCGCCGTGTTTCATGGCATGGGCGAGGAAGATGTAAAACGCATCATGCAATACCCTTTCAACATGTTTGCCAGTGATGCCACTATCCGTGTACTGAATGCAGGGATGCCACACCCGCGTGGTTATGGTACCAATGCACGCGTGCTCGCTAAGTATGTAAGGGAAGAAAAAGTGCTGTCGCTGGAAGAAGCCATACGACGTATGACCTCCCTGCCTGCTCAGAAATTCCAGTTGAAGGACCGCGGGCTTTTAAGAGAAGGTTTTGCTGCAGACATCGTCGTGTTCAATGATCAGGAAGTGCAGGACATATCCACTTTTGAAAAGCCACATGCTTATTCAAAAGGATTCCGCTATGTGATCGTAAATGGAGTAGTGACTGTGGATGAAGAAAAGCATACAGGAGCCAGAGCCGGAAAAAGCTTATATGGAGCCGGAAAGAAGCAATAAAAAAGCAGGCCGGGCCTGCTTTAATAAACGGTTAGGATGATGGGACAACTTCTTAATATATAAGTACAGGATAGGTAAGCTGCCCGCGAAATTAGCTGGCACATTCACTTATGCCAATACTCCCAAAGGGGGACATCATCCTTCACTGCTATTCAATAAATAAACCAGGTGAGGAAAACTGCTGATACCATTTTTCTGCAGCATGCGGCGGCGATGTGTTTTAACCGTCTCAACCGTAATACCCAGTTTATTAGCAATCTGCTTGGAAGAAAAACCCCTTGCTACAAGCAAAGCGATCTCTCTTTCCCTTTCTGTTAATTCCAGCCTGGGTATAAACTGTTCTTCTTTACGGAGAAGTTTATGAAACGCCATTTGTACAGCCACCAGCAATTGCATATCTGTATATGGCTTCACCACATACATTACTGGTTCTGCTGCGAATGCGGCTTCCAGTGTTTTACTATCAGCATACGCAGTGAGAAATACAACTTCGCACCCGTGCATTTTTTTCAACTGCCTGGCGAGTTCAATACCATTGACCTCCCCTTTTATATGAATATCACAAACCACTACCTGCGGCACTACCGCTGCCTGGCTGCAGAGCAATAATGCAGATGCCGCATCCCTGGCAGTGCCGGCCAGATGATAATCTTCTTCTTCCAGCAATTCAACAATACTTTCGGCAGTGATCAGCTCATCTTCCACTACCAGTATGCTTGTGTTTTCTTTACGGTTCATTACACGCTTATTTCAATCGTATAGGCAGTGCCGGCATTTTGCTGCACCGTCATCTTCCCGTTCAATTGTTTTACCAAAGTTTGCACCAGTTTCATTCCAAATGAACCTGTTTTTTCCTCACCCAGGCCCTTGCCATTATCAGCCACCTGCAACTCCAGCAATTTCGCTTGTTTTTGTTGAAGGCTGATCATAACTGAAGGCTCGTTGATGCCGCTAAACGCATGCTTAAAGGCATTTGTTACCAGCTCATTTACGATAAGGCCTATCGGCATCACCAGGTCAATATCCAGGCTGGCCTCAGGCAGGCGCACATCTGTTTGAATATTTTGTTTACCATAACCAAAACTACCGGCAAGGGATTGCGAAAGGTTTTCGAGATAGTCTTTTACATCAATAGATGCAAGGTCCTTATCCATATAAAGCCGCTGATGGATCATGGCCATTGCATTGATACGGCTCCGGCCTTCTTCCATCGCAAGCTTTGCTTTTTCATCTTCCGTGCGGTTTGATTGCAGCGACAGAAGCCCAGACACCACCTGCAAATTATTTTTTACCCGGTGGTGCAGTTCTCTCACCAGGGTTTCAATGCGCTGGTTCTTTTCATCCAGCAGCTTTGCTGCTTTTTTCTTCTGATTGTAACTGCGGATATATAATCCTAACGCCAGCAACAACAGGAGAAGCCCACCTGCCATCAGCCAGATGGTTTTATTCCGCTCCGCGAGTCTTACTGCATTCAGCTCCTTCTCCTTTTTCTCCAGCAGCAATTGATTTTCTCTTTTCTCGATCTCGTATTGCGACTGGGCTTTTACCATATTGATGGCTTCCCCTTCAGTGAGCAGTGTATCTTTTATACTGATATACTTTGCCTGGTAGGCCGCGGCTTTTTCAAAATCGCCGGTCTCCTGGTAGTGTTCCCCCAATGTGCGGTAAATGGTTTGCTGTAATCCTGAACCATCATTCCGTACCATGTTCAACGAACGGATAAGATATTCCTCAGCTTCATTATACCGTTTTAATTTTCGAAGCACCACGCCGATGCTGTTCGTGGTAGATGCGATATCATTTACGGACCTGGATTCCTTACGCATCACCAATGATTTTTGCAGGTAGTCCAGGGACTTCTGATATTCTTCCCGGTCCAGGTAATAATTGCCGAGGTTGGTATACACCATGGCAATACCGGGTTTATCATTGGTTTCTTCAAAAAACGAAAGCGAGCGCTTATAAAAATATTCTATGGAATCATAGCGGTGCAAGCGGGCTGAAGCAATGGCGAGATTGCTGTAGGCAAGGGCTATAGAAGTTTTATTGTTCACTTTTTCACTCAGCGAAGCTGCCAGGCGATAGTATTGCAGCGCCTGATCCAACTGCGAAGTGGTAGTGTACACATTAGCCAGGTTGTTGTACGACTGCACCAGGCCTCTCTCATCCTTTAGTTTCTCCTTGATCCGGATGCTTTCCAGGTGTAGCCTGATCGCTTCATCATAGCTGGCCGATTCATTCAGCGTATTGGCCTTGTTCATGTAAAGATTGGCCAGCGAAGGTTCCTGGTTATATTTTTTTGCTACCGCAATCCCGTCATCAAAATCCTGCAGGGAGGCTTTAAAATCAGAAAGACGGCGGTTAATGATACCAAGCCTGTTCAACACTTCTGATGTCTCTCTTTCCAGTCCGCCATCTTTCAGCAATTGGAGGCTGCGCGTAAACAGTGTTCTTGCTTCTTCAAAACGTCCCATCTGCTGCAGGTTGCGGCCCATATTGCTGCAGGCCAGGGCAATTCCCTGTTTGTAATTGATTTTTTCAGCCAATGCAAAAGAAGTGGAATCCACAGAAAGCGCCAGCAGGTATTTATTCTGGCGGCTGTACAAGCCAGATAACTGCAGGTACGCGTCTACCTGTCCTTTCTCGTTGTCATTTTGCTGGTAGATTGCCAATGACTGCTGGGCATCGGCTAAAGCCTGCGGCGTTTGCGCAGCAGCATAAGATCGGCTGCGTAGCACCAGCAAGCGAGCTTTTTCATTTTCATCTGCGGCAGCACTGATCAGTTTACTCAAACTGTCTGTGCGTGAAGATTGAGTATACGCAGTCATTCCTGCCAGAAGCAGGCTTAGAGCCCAAAAAATTTCTTTCATATAAGGTGGCGGTGTGGTAGCTGCAATATAGAAACTCTTTGGAAGATCGCCCGGGTTAATTCACCTATTTATGATCCTCTCAGTATTCAAGCAGTTGCTGGATCGCTTTATGCAGCCTGGCTTTTGCCATAAAGTTTTTTTCCAGTTCAATACTGAACGGGATCGGAGTGTCTAATGACGCACAGCGCATTACCGGTGCGTCGAGCCATTCAAAGCAATGCTCCCCTATCCAGGCAGCCACTTCACCACCGATGCCGCCGGTCAATGTGTCTTCATGCAAAACGAGTACCCTGCCGGTGCGTTGAACGGCCGCCCGTATGGCTTCATGATCCAGTGGCAGTAAACTGCGCAGGTCGAGGATATCAATTGAGATTTCCGGATGCTCTGCCGCATAATCCTCAGCCCAATGCACTCCGCTGCCATACGTGATGATGGCTATCTCCTCACCGCTGCGAACATGGCGGGCTTTGCCGATCTCTATTTCATAATACTCTTCCGGCACCAGGCCGGCTATGCTGCGGTAGAGGGCTTTATGCTCAAAATATATTACAGGATTAGGGTCGTTGATAGCCGCTATCAGTAAGCCCTTTGCATCCATTGGCGAGGAAGGGTACACCACTTTCAGGCCGGGAGTATGTACAAACCAGGCTTCGTTGCTTTGCGAGTGGAATGGACCGGCACCCACGCCGCCGCCAGCCGGCATGCGGATCACCACATCTGCATTTTGCCCCCAGCGATAATGGATCTTCGCGAGGTTATTAATGATCTGGTTGAAACCCACTGTTACAAAATCGGCAAACTGCATTTCCATCATGCTTTTGTAGCCTTCGAGGCTGAGACCTAAAGCTGAACCCACGATGGCGCTTTCACAAAGTGGCGTATTGCGCACCCTTTCTTTGCCGAACTCTGTTACAAATCCTTCGGTTATTTTAAATGCACCGCCGTATTCAGCAATATCCTGCCCCATCAATACGAGGTTGGAATGTTGCTGCATGCTTTGGTGCAATCCTTCTTTAACCGCATCAATAAAGCGGAGCTCCCGCTGTGATGGGATCTGGTAAGAAAGTGCTGTATTGTCGATGACGTCCGACTCGCTGACAAACAAACCTGTTGCTGTTTTCTTTGCATACACATCATCCAGTTCGGTTTCCGTGTCAGCAATAACAGGTAATGTATCAAAACCTTTCTCCAGCTCTGATTCTATCTGTTGCTTGAGTTCCGTTTTAATATTCTCAATATCATCAACTGATAAAACACCTTGCTCTGTTAAATAGGTTTCATAGTTTTTTACAGGGTCCTTTTGTTCCCACAACTCAAACAAACGCTGGGGAACATATTTAGTACCACTTGCTTCTTCATGTCCGCGCATGCGGAAGGTGACCGCTTCAATCAAAAAAGGCTTCTGGTGCTTGATGCAGTAATCACGCACACCGGCGATGGTATCATATACTGTAAGCAGGTTATTGCCGTCTATCTGCACACCTTCCATTCCATAGCCTTTCGCTTTATCCACCAGGCTGATGCAGCGGTATTGTTCTGAAGTTGGCGTGCTGAGACCGTAACCATTGTTTTCAATCAAAAAAATAACCGGCAGGTCCCATACAGCCGCTACGTTCAATGCTTCATGAAAATCGCCTTCACTGGTGCCTCCATCGCCGGAGAAGGCCAGGGAAACCTTTTCTTCGTGCCGCAATTTGCTGGCCAGCGACACGCCATCAGCAATCGCCAGTTGGGGGCCGAGATGAGAGATCATGCCACAGATATGATGCTCACGGCTTCCAAAATGAAAACTCCTTTCACGCCCTTTGCTGTAGCCTTCCTGCGCACCTTGCCATTGCTGAAACAATTTATATAAAGGCATTTGACGGGTAGTGAACACACCCAGGTTGCGGTGCAATGGCATTATCCATTCATCCGGCTGCAAAGCCAGCGTTGCACCTACGGCAATTGCTTCCTGCCCAATGCCACTAAACCATTTGGAGATCTTACCCTGCCGCAGTAATATCAACATCTTCTCTTCTATCATACGCGGATAGAGAATGCTGCGGTAAAAATGTATAAGCTGCTCGTTTGAGAGATATTTCCGGTCGAAGGTCATTGTTATAATCTGTTTGCGGTTTACCGTTTGTAATTGGCGGTTATTTCCCCTATAACAGCGTTATTGCGGCTGAATCGTTAACCTGTACCAAAACTATTGATAATTTCCTGACGAAACATGGCCAATCATCAACGATAAACCGGTTATTCCCGAAACTTCTTACCGATTTGGTATTAATTTTATTTTACTTTGGGCATGTTACTGACTTCAACCCGTTTTACCCGGGCACATTATTACCTGATCACAGCCCTGTCTATTTTATCCGGCGCCCTCGGCGCTTATGCCCAGTCATCCCGAAACGACATACCACACGACAGCACTTACTATAAAACGTATCCTGACCTGATCACCGCCGGAGTATACCTTTCCAAGAAATACACCAGTTTCGTAATGGAAGGGCCGGAAGGCATAAAAGCCCTGCGCTATAAGCCAAATACCCCCATGACAATGGGGGTGAGCGCCTCCTACGGAGTCCTGACCCTGAATGTCGGATTTACCGCGCCATTTTTTCAGCCAAATATTGCAGAAACAGGTAAAAGCAAAGTCCTCGACCTTCAAACGCATATTTATGCGCGCGACTGGGTGATCGACTTGTATGGTCAGTTCTATAAAGGTTATCATACCACACCAAAAGGATATGGTTCCACCAATCCTTCTGCTTACTATATAAGGCCTGATATGCGGGTAAACCTGCTGGGTGCATCTGTTTACCGTTTACTTAACGGGGAACAGTTTTCCTACCGCGCCTCTATTCTCCAAAATGAATGGCAGAAGAAATCAGCCGGTTCGCTTTTAGTGGGTTTTGAAGCATATACAGGAAGAGCAAAAGGAGACAGCGCTCTTGTGCCCGGCCAGCTTAGTTCCATTTTCCGGCAAAAGGATATAACCAAGATGCGGTTTACCGAATTCGGTCCGGGAATCGGTTATGCCTACACTTATATATATGAAGAAAATTATTTTATCACCGGCAGCCTTACAGCCATGGGCGATGTCAGCTTTGTAAAGGAAACCAGCGAAAACGGCAGCGCAAGGCGGACTACCGTAAGCCCCAACGTGATGGTAAGGATTATAGCGGGCTACAATAGCGACAACTGGATGCTGAACCTGGCCTGGCTCAACAGCAGCACCAACCTGGCAGGAAAATCATCCAATGATCAATATCTTATCAAGGTCGGCAGTTTCCGGATCGCACTGGCCAAGCGTATCACTCCGGGAAAAAAGTTAAAGAAACAGTTGAAAAAGATTGATGATTTTCAGATGCCGCAGTTATAATCAAACCACGATCAACTCATAAAACTCCTCAGGATTCAGATACTTCTGCGCCAGCGCCTGCAATTCCTCCGCCGTCACCGTTTTAATGGCATTGATTGAATTATAGAAGTAGTTTTCATCCAGCTCATTCAGGATAATATTCTTCCAGCGTGCCATTATCTGGAAAGGGCCATCCAGGTCACCAAGAATGCTTCCCATCATGTAATTGCGGACCAACAGCAATTCTTCATCATCCACCAACTCTTCCCGGAGATCTTTCATTTCTTTATACACTTCTTTAATGGCTGCTTCGCTTACTTCACGCCCGGCCTCTGTGCTCACCATCCAGGCTGACTGGCTGATATGATTCTGCAGATAACTGTGAATGCCGTAAGTATATCCTTTATCCTCCCGGATATTGACCATTAACCTGGAGCCAAAGAATCCGCCAAACAATACATTTAATACCTGGGCTTTCAGAAAATCCGGATGATGACGGTTAGGAAAAGGTCTTGCCAAACGGATGGAACCCTGTACTCCCTGTTCGTCATTAATAATGCGATATTTCTTTTCTGTGGCGGGTTGGGCCGGAACATCCACCTGAGGCACTTTGCCATTAGGCAGATCTCCGAAATAGCGGTTCAGCAATTCTTCCAGGTTGGCCGGCAGCCGCCCTGAAGCAAAGATGATCAGCTTACCCTGCTGATAATATTTTTTATAAAAAGATTTTACCTGCTCCTGTTGTAAAGCATCAAAATCTTCGGCAGTGGAATATTTGCCATAAGGGTGTTTGTCGCCATAGAGATAAACGTCAATAAGGCGGCCTGCCACGAAATCACTTTTTTTGAGATTCACTTTCAGCCGCTGCTTCATGTTCTGGCGGTAAATGTCCAGTTCCTCCTGCGGCATGGTAGCATCAGTCAGCAATTCCCGCACCACAGGCAATAGCTCATTAATATGCCGGGTCAGTGTATGCAAAGAAAGCGTTGCGGTTTCATTATAGCAGGCCCTGTTAAGATAAGAGCCGTAATAATCGAAATGCTCGTTGATCTGGAAAGCCGTTTTGGAAGAAGTACCATTTTTCAAAAGAAAATTGGTTGAAGCTGCTACAAGATTTTGTTCTTCATAAGTATTTCCCGCGCGGAATACCCACTCAATTGCCATTACTTCTTCGGCACCGGCATGCACTGTATATACTTCTACCCCGTTTTTAAGGGTAAGTTTTTGATAGGGCTTGAGTTGAAGGTTGAAATCTACGGCGTCAACAATGGGAGGAGCTATATTTCTATTCAGCATTTTTAATCAAATAAACCTTTTAAGGAGAGTTGTTTTGAGCAGTCTTTTCAGAAATCAGTTTTCGGATAAATAGTAGATCGTATTACTGTTTTCTGCTTTAAAAATAGCCTTGCTTTCTGCTTTTATATCTGCTGTGGTAACGGCTGCATAAAGACCAAGTTCTGTATTCATCATATTGGCATCACCCAACAGTTCATAGTAAGCCAGGCTGTTTGCACGGTTCATCACGCTCATATCTTCAAAAGCCATCATGCTTTCTGTCTTGTTTTTCACCTTTTCCAATTCTATTTCCATCACCGGCTCTTGCTGCAGCTGATGAAGAATATCATCCACGGCTTTTTCAGCATCTTCAATTTTTACACCTTTTACCAGCTTGCCTTCAATAGTAAGCAGGCCGGCATCAGTACTGCCGAAATGATGACAGTCGATATTGCTGAACAGCTTTTTTTCTTTTACCAGTATCTGGTGAAGGCGGGAAGAAGCGCCACCGCCCAGTATATCACTCAGCAGGTCAATGGCATGATAGCGTTTATCCAGGCGGGCAGGTATATGCCAGCATTTATAAAAAGCATCTACCGGCACTTTGGCTTTTATTTCCAGCCTGCGGGGAGCAGTTTGCACAGGTTCTGCAGGAAGATGGCGTTCATATTTCTCACCAGCAGGAATATCGCCAAACCATTTCTGGGCCAGCTCCTTTACTTTTTCGGTGGTCACATTGCCGGCAACAACCAGGATGGCATTTACAGGACGGTAGTATTTAAAGAAAAACCCTTTTACATCTTCCAGTTTTGCGTTTTCGATATGCGAAAGCTCCTTGCCGATCGTCATCCAGCGATACGGATGCGTGGTATAAGCCAGTTCACGCATTTTATGCCATACATCACCATAAGGCTTGGTGAGATAATGTTCTTTAAATTCTTCCGACACCACTTTGCGTTGCACATCCAGGCTTTTTTCGCCAAAAGCAAGGGAAAGCATGCGATCGCTTTCCAGCCAGAAAGCAGTTTCCAGGTTTTCGGCCGGCAACTGGATATAGTAATTGGTAAGATCATTGGTGGTGTAGGCATTATTCTCACCGCCAGCCATCTGCAAAGGCTCGTCGTAGCTGGGAACATTAATGGAACCGCCAAACATAAGGTGTTCAAACAGGTGGGCAAAGCCGGTCCTGTTGGGATCTTCATCCCGGGCGCCTACATCATACATTATATTCATCACGGCCAGGGGAGTGGATTGATCCTGGTGTACAATAACCCTCAAACCGTTAGATAGAGTAAATTTTTCGAAGTGAATCATGATAGAGTATTAGAACAGCAAAAGTAGAGGAATGTTTGTTTCGGTCATCGGCCAACGAATATCAGCCCAATGGCCATCATGTGCTTAAAGAATACTTTTAATCTTCATCTCCAACTGGATCAGCTCATTATCTCTTCTTATCAGTATTTTCACTTTCTCCCCCGCTGCCTGTAGCGCTATTTTATACTGGGCAAAGTTTTGAGTGAGATTATTGTTGATGCCTACAACCTGGTCTCCTTCTTTCAGGCCGGCCAGTTCACCGGGTGAGCCAACGGCCACATCACCTATTAGAATTTTCCCATCTGTGAGATAAAGCTCTATGCCGGAATAAGAATAATCAAAAGGCTCACGGAAATGAGAGTTGGGTACCAGGTGTATATCCCTTTTAGGATAATTAAAAATGACATTGAAACGCCGGAAAATATCATTGCCGATAAGGCCTCCCAAATAAGGATAGGAAGTAACATTATAAGTGTCTTCAAAAATATAAGTGGGGATATTGCGGAACCGGTATGGTCCAAACTTCAATTCTTTTACCACTGTCATGTGCATGCTGACTTTTCCGCCTATGCCTTCTCCCTCCTTGGGATAAAGCTTTCTTTTTTTGTGGAGCAGCACACTATCATCTATAAAATCCTGCGAAAGCATCAGGCAAACACCTGCGCCGATATCGTGCAGAAACCGGGCATTGTAGGTGTACTCATCCTTTACCCGCGCCGTTTGCACAGGCAATGAGTTCAGAATAGGTTTGATCAGAAAACCTCCTTTGGGATAACGGATAGACCCCCTGGTGCAGATCTCCATCTTCAGGCTGTCATAATCCAGCTTAATGATATACCGGCTAAGCAATGAATAACCAATAATGCCGTCGACCCGCTCACCATACACACTGCTGAGCACGGAATAATCATTTACATGGAAATTAAGGCTGTCGACCACCAGCCCCGGAAACCGCAGCTTGCGGTTATACAAAAACCCTACTTTCTTAATGCCCGCAATACCACGGATGGTTTTATCAGAAGGTTCGGGTTTCAGGTTGAAATAAGCAACGGTGGCGGAATCGAGAGAAATGCCGCTGCTGCCGCTGTCAAGAATAAACTGTAATGTATCAGGGAAATTATCGAGCTGTGCTTTGAGGATCACTACACCACCGGTTACCTGGAAAAAAGGAAACTTGCTCAGCAGCCTGGAAGGAGGTTCCACAAATTCTTCCTGGGCCTGGGAGCGATAGGTGATCAGCAGCAACAGCAAAGTTGCCACTGTAATTAGTTGAGTCGCTTTTTTCATATGACTAGGTTAGTCGTCCTCAGCAGTTTTGGTTTACCTAAGCTCGATGCAGTAGTCCTTTATTCTACATAACCACAGTTAAATTACTTCTTTCATCGCCATAAAAAAAACCGTTCAGCCTTTTTCTTGTTATTGATTGTATTTTTGCCGCGTCCGCCGAAGCCTTGACGCAGGAGGACAGGCCGCCTACGCCAAGGCTTGCGCCGAAGCTTCAGCGTAGGCGCACGGCGGCCGAAGAAAAAACCCAATCATGGAATTAACTGATTTGTTAGCAAGAGCACTCAATTTTGAGTTTCTGACTGTAGAAGAAGGCGTTCACCTTTATCATCATGCCCCCCTCACCGACTTGATGTTCGTAGCCGATGAGCTGCGCAAAAAACAGGTGCCCCATGGAAAAGTGACCTGGCAGATAGACCGCAATGTGAATACCACCAATGTTTGCATCGCCAATTGTAAATTCTGCAATTTCTTCCGTATTCCCGGCCACCCCGAAGCCTATATCACGGATATGCCGGTGTACCGCAAAAAAATTGAGGAGACCCTGAAATATGGTGGCGACCAGCTTTTACTGCAGGGCGGCCACCACCCCGAATTAGGATTGCAGTTTTATGTAGACACTTTCCGCCAGATCAAACAGGAATTCCCTACCATTAAGTTACATGCGCTCGGGCCACCCGAGGTAGCCCATATTACTAAACTGGAAAAGAGTACCCACCGGGAAGTGTTGCAGGCATTAAAAGATGCCGGCATGGATTCATTGCCTGGTGCCGGCGCTGAAATACTGATCGACCGGGTTCGCCGCCTCATCTCCAAAGGAAAATGCGGAGCCCAGGAATGGCTGGATATCATGCATGAAGCACATAAGCTGAATATCACTACATCGGCCACCATGATGTTTGGCCATGTTGAAACCATTGAAGAGCGCTTTGAACACCTGGTAAGCATCCGTGAAGTGCAAAGCCGCAAGCCTGCTGAAGCAAAAGGCTTCCTGGCTTTTATTCCCTGGACTTTCCAGGACGTGGACACACTGCTCACCCGGATCCGCGGCGTACATAACCTTACCACTCCCGAAGAATATATCCGGATGATCGCGCTCAGCAGGATCATGCTGCCCAATGTAAAAAATATACAGGCTTCCTGGCTTACCGTGGGTAAACAAACAGCTTCTATTTGCCTGCATGCCGGCGCCAATGATTTTGGCTCCATCATGATCGAAGAAAATGTAGTGAGCGCAGCGGGTGCCCCTCACCGGTTCACTTACCGTACTATACAGGAAGCGATCCGCGAAGCCGGCTTTGAACCACAGTTGAGAAATCAACAGTATGAATGGAGAGAAATACCGGCGGCAATTGAAGAGCAGGTGATCAATTACTAGACGAAAAGAAAAAATAAGAACTTCCACATGAAAGCCAAAAATACATTTAACTGGTTCCGCAAGATCGCCCTGGCAGAAGGGGTTTCATTCCTGGTCCTGTTGTTTATTGCCATGCCATTAAAATATATGGCAGATATGCCGATGGCAGTCCGCATCGTTGGCGGTTTGCATGGATTGTTGTTCATCGGGTTTATAGTGATGGCATTTGAAGTAAAAAAAGAAACCGGTAAAGACTGGGCATGGATAGGTAAAGCATTCCTGGCATCCATTCTTCCGTTCGGAACTTTTGTGATGGACCGGCAATGGAAAAAGGAAGAGGCCGCACTTGTTGGATAATGAGCAGTGCAATATGCACAAAGAGCACAATAATGATGTGCTCTATAATATAAAAGGGCCGGCTTTCGCCGGCCCCCAACAATGAGGCACTATTGCGCTACCTGCTCCGTAGCCAGTGCCCATCTCAGCCTTCAATATTCATTTGGAGGCTGAGCTCACAATCTGTTCTTCTCATCACTGTTATTCTGATCAATCCTTTTTTTCATAAATGCCTTTCCTGCACGGAACGTATATGCAAGCGATAAGCTGAAAGTGCGCGTTGGCCGTTTCTGGTAAAAGTCGATCCTTGTGTTGTTGAACTGCGTCAATTCCTTTTCACGGAACGTGTTGAAAATATCACTTACATAAAAACGCAGCCGGCCCCGATCTTTCCAAAGCTTACGGGTAATGCCGATATCTATATAAAAGATATCAGACTGCCGGTTGTTGGCACGGATATATGGAGAAGTATACTCCAGGAACATATCAAAATCCGCCACTTTCTTCCAGGTGATCATCTGTACCGTTTGAAAAGAAAAAGATTTCTGTGATAGACGAATAGTATCCAGGTCATTTGAGAAACGGTACGCCATGAAACTATTGCGGCTGTTCCAGTTTTTGGTTATATTGAATGAGGCCTCCAGTGAAAGCCCGTATTCTGTGCTGTTAGGGTAGTTTTTTGATTTGTATTCAATGATATTATTATCGATAGTGCTGGCTGTTTGCGCGATATAATTGCTGGTGGATTGAAAATAAGCCGTTGCTGTATAGTTCTGCCGGTATGTATATCCTCCACGAACACTATGCGTGTATTGCGGCACCAGGTTGGGATTGCCGGTAAGCACGGTAAAGTCATGTACCTGCAGCCGGTAAGGATTCAGGTCATTATACCCCGGCCTTCTCACTCTTCTTGAATAATTCAGGTTAAGGCTATTTCCTTTCTCTTCATTAAAGCTATGTGTAATAAACAAAGAAGGGAACCAGCCAAAATATTCCCTTTTGATCGCTTGATCCAGTGTGATCGAATATCCTTCCGCCCAGGTTTTCTCTCCGCGCAAACCGGCTTTGACACTGGTTTTATGAAACACTTTTTCAAAAGAACCATAAAACATCAGCAGGGCTTCAGTATACTGGAATTCATTGCTGGCGGCCGGGTCCTTCACCCAATCATTATTCCGGAACCGTTCGGTCAATACCGTGTTGCCCCGGTCTGTATACACATATTTAATCCCTGATTTAATAGCAGATTGACTTCTTAATGCCTTTGTATAATCTGCCTGTATGCTCGACAGCCCGGTATTGCTGGGTGTATTCGTCCGGTAAAACTGATCGCGGAGCGGATCGCTGTAAGTTGAATTCAGTTCATTGACCTCTTTCTTGGTACTTGTAGTATAATCTGCAATAATGCGCAGCAATGAACCCATTGTATCCATCTTCCATCCATAGTTCAATGTATAGCTTGCCTGCCAGGGCTTTCTTCTCCAATCGGAAATAGCATTGCCCGTGATCTTTTCGGCCGGCATCGTGTATTCCAATCCTGAACGAAAACTTTGAATCAGTTTATTTGCCACACCTATCATTTGAAAGTTGATGGAATGATTGGCTGAAAAATCGTAGACCAGGCCTGTCCGGAATTGGTGGCGGGTGTTGTTGTTATAACGCCGGGTATCGTTATAGATATTGCTTTTATCGGGATAAAGCACATTTGTCCACCCCTTATAAGCATTTTGATCACTATTGAAATTATATCCCCCAACCAAATACAATCGCTTTAGTTTATAATCAAGTGAAGCGCCGAGAGCTGAATAAGGATCGCTGTTCTGTTGCTTGTATTGAGCCGATAGTGTACCCGTCAATCCATCCCGCCTTGATCTTTTAAGAATGATATGTACAATCCCTCCCGACGATGCAGCTTCGAATTCTGCCGGCGGGTTAGGAATCACTTCTATTTTACTGATATCTTCTGAACGGAGTGAGCGGAGAAAATCAGCCAGCTCGGCAGAACTCATCCTTTGCACCACATCATTGATCATAACAGTAACAGTTTGCCCGCCAGTGATACGGATACTTCCGTCCGGACTTACCCATAGACCCGGAGAACGTTGCAGCACATCCAAACCGGAATTGCCATTAGCGAGATAACTGTTCTCTACATTCACAATATACCGGTCAGAGCGGCGCGTTACCAATGGTTTCCTTGATGATACCACCACCTCTCCTAAAGTATTCTCTCTATCTAAAAGTATCAGTTTCGCTAAAGACGTTGCATCAGGATAAGTAAATTTTTTACTGAATGGCTGATAGCCGATCAGCGATAACTGGATGGTATAAGTAGTACCTTCTGAAAAATTTGCTTTCAATTGAAAACCGCCTGATTCGTCGGTAACTGCGCCGGCAATAAAGCTGCTGTCCTTCAACAATGCTACAGAAACAAGACCCAATGGCTTTTCGTTTGCCGTTGCCACATGGCCGGATATGACCTGGCTGCACGCATAGTGCGCAGACATAATAAAAAAGATAAGGAGCAGGGTAGCTGTTTTCATATACAGCGTAAAAATATTCCTGCTATATATTTTGGTGGACGGGAACGAGCAGTTTGCGGGAATGGATGAGCCGGTTGCGGCCCAGGAGGGAGGCAAAGAGTATAAAGATGTTTACTGGTAACCTATTTGCCGGATTGCAGCCTTTTCAAGAGCATTTCTTTTTTGGAGCGGGATACATCCACTTCCACCCCATCGCTCATCAGCAAAGTGCCGCCTTCGCCACGGGTGTATTTTTTTATCTCATTGAGGTTTACAAGACAGGAGTGATGGACCCGGAGAAACGGGTATTCCTCGAGCATTTCTTCAATTTCTTTAAGCGTACGGGAAATGATCAGTTTTTGCTTGTCTTTTAAAACAAGCGTCGTGTAGTTGCTGCTGGCCATGCAATAGAGGATGGAATCAACAGCTATCACCTGCAGGCCTTCCATGGTCGGCAAAGCGATCCGGTTGGTAGGGGCTGCAGGCTGCCTTAATTTTTCGAGCAATATATCCAGTTGATTGGGCAGCGATGAAGAGGACAATAACGCTGATGCTTTTTTCACCGCCGCTTTCAGCTCCTGCGGATCAATGGGCTTCAACAGGTAATCGAGCGCGCTGAAGCGTATCGCTTTAATAGCGTATTGATCATAGCTTGTTGTAAAAATGACCTGGAATGGCACAGGAGAAAGGCTTTCCAGCAGCTCAAAACCATTCTTATATGGCATTTCAACATCGAGGAAAACAAGCTGCGGCTTTATGGAGCCGATCACCTCTTCAGCCTCTTTGGCAGAATGACAGGTTGCTTCTACATTCACTTCAGGGCAATGCTTTTTCAGCAAGGTTAGTAAGGCCTTGCAGGCATAGGGTTCATCATCCACTACAATCGTTCTGATCATTTGCTGTTAGAGATTTATTTTCAAAACTACTTCTGTTCCCGCTGTTATGCCGTCCTTATCTTTTACATCATGGATGGTAAAATACGAACTGGAAAACTTCCTTTTATTGAATAACGCCAACCGCGAAGCAGATAGTTTCTGCCCCATAGATTCCATCGTCTTTGTTTTAAGCTTTGCCGCTTTTTCCATTCCTATCCCATTATCCTTTATAGAAATGACCAATTGGGTTTCTTTCCTGGTCAACTGAAGCTCAAGCCTGCCCTTTCCCTCTTTATGCAGCAGCCCATGCCATATCGCATTTTCACAAAAAGGTTGAAGAATAAAACAGGGAACATTGACCATGGATGGCTGCAGGCCTGGGTTGACATTGATCGTATACTCAAAAGCATCTTTGAACCGCAACTGCTCCATATCGAGGTAAAGACGGATCATATCCAATTCCTCTTCCAGTGTAATGGACTCCTTACCGGCATTCACCAGTACCATTCGCATCAGCCGGGAAAAACGGGTAAGGTAGTCTGATGCTTTGTCCGTTTCATTGTCCAATATAAAATGATTGATAGCGCTCAGGCAGTTGAAAATAAAATGAGGGTTCATCTGCGCCCGCAGTGCCTGCATTTCCAGTTCAGACGCCCTTTGTTTCAACCTCAGCTTTTCATTATTATGACGGAACACCAATAATACAATGATGAATACGGCAATCAGTCCCACGATCGCCATTGTGCGCTGTGCCAGTTTCTTATCTGCTTCCAAAGATTGCAGGGCTGCTGTTTGCTCAGCGTGTTGTGTTTTTTGTCGGAAAGCAAAAAGCTGGCCTTTATACACATCTGATGAAGCAGCATCATTCAAAGCTGCGTTCATTTTATGATAGTACAGTGCTTTTCTGATATCACCGGTTGATTCATAAAGCGATGCTAAAAGCCCTGACGCACTTTGACGATATTTGAACACTCCTTTTTCCTCAGCAACTTTAAAAGCCCTCATTGCCCAATCCAATGCAGTTTTTATATTGCCTTTTGCCTCTGCAACCTTTCCCAATCCGATCATTGCACCAACATTTATATTGAAATCACCCGATCTTTCCGATTCGCGCTGAAGCGAATCCAGGTAAAAGAAAGCACTGTCTGGCTGATGCTTCAGCAGGAAAGCTTCACCAATCCGCAAACGGACGATCCTGCTTGTAGGATTTCCTATAAATGACTGGCGGTAAAAATAATCGGCAGAATCGAGTTGCCCTTTGGCGACATATAATTCACCAATGCAGTGATTCAATTCCCTGAACGGATAATTGCCGACAGACGGTTTTTCGCCCTGGGCTTTGGCATAATAGAATTGTGCCGTTTCATAATCTCCGATATTCTTATAGAGCTTACCGATCTGCACAAACGACAGGATCCTGTTCTGCTTATCATTATTCGTATTCCTGGTCAGGGATTCCTGTATGGCTTTAAAAGCATTCTCATAATCTCCGATGTCGTCATAGATATTACTGAGTATTCTTAATGCGCCAATAATATTATCATCGTCATCCTTAATAAATTGTTGGATGGCGAGTTTTACTGTGTCAGCCGCCTGGTGAAAATTGCCGGCATACCAGATAGCCTGACCAGCGCCGTACAGACCGCGGGCAATAAGCTGTTCATTTTCCAATTGCCTGGCCATATCGATTGCATCCAAAAATTCCTTCTTTGCTTCAGCAGGCCGGAACTGATAGAGTTGGTTATAACCGCGGTTAATAAGTTCATTGCATTTCCGGGTAGTAGGCTGCTGAGCGTATAACTTTCCCAGGCATATAAAAACAAATATGAGCAGCAACACTTTTCTGTGCATGAACAACAATTAATGCCTAAAAATAAGGTAAGTACCCCATTCGCGTTCATTCGTATTACTTCCCCATGATGCGTTTTCTGTGCTGCGTGCCCCATGTATGCAGGGCCTTGATCACGGGTTGCAGGGATTCACCATAATCTGTTAAAGAATATTCAACAGTAACCGGTATAGTATCATAAACCGTCCGCTTTACAAGCTGATTTGCTTCTAGATCGCGCAGCTCTTTGGATAGCATGCGATCGGTTATTTCGGGGATCTCTTTGGCCATCTGGCCAAAACGTTTATCACCCAGGCTGAGCGCAACAATGATCGGCAGCTTCCATTTTCCATTAATTACTTCCAGCGCATCACGGACCGGCCTTATCATCCCATTACATTTTTCCGCATCTAGGTCTTTTCGCTTTATCATAAATCATTATTAAGCAGATAACTATACTATTGTATAGTACTATTCAAAGGTATAGTACTTACAAAAGTATAGTAAAGGTAGATAATTTTGTTCTCTCAAAACAGATTTTACCACACATCGCTTTGTTAAAGCCAATAATTAGTCAATCATGAAAACTATTTTAAAAGTGACCTCCAGTGCAAGAGGCACTTATTCCAACAGCAATCAACTGGCAAATGAGATCGTTGCCAGGCTTCAGCAAAATAACCCCGGGGCAACAGTTATAGAGCGGAATCTTGTATCACAAAAATATCCCCACCTCGAGGAATCTCACCTGGCAGCATTTTTTGCACCACCGGAAAATGATTCACCACAAACAAAAGCTGCTGCCAGTCATTCGGATGAAGCTATCACAGAACTGGAAAAAGCAGACAGTATCGTTATCGGTGTTCCGATCTATAATTTCAATATTCCTTCGGCACTGAAGGCATGGATTGACCATATCGTACGTGCAAGGAAAACATTTTCTTATGCAAGCGGTTCGCCGGAAGGTTTATTGAAAGGGAAAAAAGTATATCTCGCCATTGCTTCAGGAGGAGTTTATTCTGATGGCCCTATGAAGTCGCTTGATTTTGCAGAGCCTTACCTGAAAGCAGTGTTGGGTTTTATCGGGCTTTCTGATATTACGGTATTCAGGGTAGAAGGAGTGAATATACCCGGAGTTCAGGAAACAGCATTGGAAAAAGGATTGGCAAGCGTGGCAGTTTGATCATTCACTCCAACCTACCTGGATAAAAACAAGAACGCAACGTATACGCCAGGCGCGCAACGTTGCGTTCTCTTTACTTAAAAAATCACTCTATTGTTTCGCCCTGCTCATCGTCTTCCCTGTCCTTTTCATAAATCAGCACCCGCACTTTCCATTCCATCATTTCAAACTGCAAGGAAATTTCCAGTTTCATTCTCTGGATAATGCGGTCTGCCTTTTCAAAGGTCAGCACAACGCTGGCAAATTTCTTTTCCTCTACCGGATTATCATACTTCCCGGTAAGATAAAAAGTGTCGCCATAGTCCATTTTCACAGAAAGATTATTCAGTGCATTATAAATGGCCCTGAATTTCTTCTTGGCGATTTCAAAATCCTCTGTAGTCAGCATCAGTGCCTGCCAACTGAATACGTTATTGTCTTTGGAAGAATAACGCGTGATGCTGGATGATTCAGCACCACTTACTTCAAACTTGCATGCATAGTTAATGCTCTGCGGATTTTCTTCAACTATTCCGCCCTGCAGACTGGCAAAGTGGTGCGGATAATCGCGGATCACTTTCTTCATGTCTGAGCTTAATGGATTAGCACCTGGAAAACGAACTTGGGAACTGGCGGGAAAGACGAGGGCAATAGAAAGCCCTGTAAAAAATAGGGATTTTACGATTCTTTTCACAAGTAATGGATTATTAAGGTTAATAAGTGCGCAAATATTATAAAATATCAGTTTGATTATATACTTTCAGCAAAGTTTTTTCGTTAACCGA
>DATAJQ010000324.1:0-14977 GCA_036262095.1 Chitinophagaceae bacterium
CTTCATCCTTTACTTTCAGTTTAAAAGCACCTTTTTGTGCTGTTGCAGTAAAGCAATACAACAGCAGTATGCCGCATAGCGAGATTAATTTACTCATAAGTCTGCGTTAATTTGCGGCGAAAGTAAAGGCGTGGTATTACCCCAATGTTAGAGAAGTGTGACCAAAACGTTACGGCGAAGGAACAACGGGTTAAATTTCAACAACATTACGCAGTAGATCATCCATTACATCCCTTTTCCTTATTAAATGTGCTTTGCCATCCCTGATCAAAACTTCAGCAGGTTTAAACCGGGAGTTGAAATTGGATGACATTTCAAATCCGTAGGCTCCCGCATTATAAAATACGAGATAATCTCCTTCCCGTATCTCATTCATTGTTCTGTCCCAGGCAAACGTATCCGTTTCGCAGATATTTCCTACAATGGAATAGGTCTTTTCAGCACCATCGGGATTGCTGATATTTTGTATGCGGTGATAAGCGTCGTAAAACATAGGGCGGATCAGGTGATTGAACCCGCTGTTCACACTTGCAAAAGTGGTGGCTTTTGTTTCCTTGATCACATTCACCTGCGTAATAAGATAACCGCAGGCACTTACCAGGAATTTACCGGGCTCAAACCATATCTCCAGGTTTTTGGCCTGGGGATGGTTATCAAATGCTTCTTTAACTTTTTGCGCCAGCACATTGATATCGATCTCTTCATCACCCTGGCGATAAGGCACTTTAAATCCACCGCCAAGATCCACTGACTTCAATTCAGGGAAATGCGGAATGATATCAAACAGCACATCGATGCCTTTTACAAACACATCTGCATCTTTTATATCGCTGCCTGTATGGATATGAAGATCAGTAATAGCAATATGATGATCTTTTACCAAGGCGAGTATATGCTCCAGTTGCTCCACCGGTATGCCAAACTTGCTTTTATCATGACCGGTTGATATTTTGAGATTACCTCCGGCAAGGATATTCGGTCGCAGGCGAATGCCTACAGGATAAGTATGCCCATAAGCTTTCCCGAATTTTTCGAGATTGGACAGGCTGTCAATATTGATATTCACCCCAAGCTCTTTTGCTTCGGCGATCTCTTCAAAGCCTATGCCATTGGAAGTATATAAAACCCGTTGGGGAGGAAATCCTGCGTGTAAAGCCAGCTTCACTTCGTTGATGGAACTGCAGTCAATATTAGCTCCTAACGAATGAATGTATTTCAACACATTGATATTCGTGAGGGCTTTGCATGCATAAAAGAAAACTACCTTGCTGCCGTTGAAAGCGCTGGTCAGTTTTCCGTATTGTTCTTTGATTTTTTCTGCGTGATAAACGTACAGGGGCGTACCGAACTCTTTGGCGGCTTCCAGTAACTGGCGGGATGATAATTGCTCAGACATAGCCAGCGAAGATATTGATTATTCGCTGACGGTTGAAGGTTGTTCGATGCCCGGGGTTTCCTTTCGGCCATCGGTCATTCGGTCAACGATTCAATCACTCCCCACTCTCATCAGCCTTATCAACCAGCTCGCCTTCTTCAGATACAGACAATACGGTATCCTCTTCGCTGCCTTCTGTTTTGTTTTCTGTGGCATCCTCATCGGTTACTTCAGCATCTTTGACAACAGTGGGCTGCACCAGTTGCTCGGCGAGCACTTCTTTGATCTTTGGCAGATCATCGGCTGAGTTGATGCCGAAATAATCCATGAAGTTTTTGGAAGTGGAGTAAACCAGCGGGTGACCCGGCAGTTTTTCATTCCGTCCGCTGATAATGATCAGTTCTTTTTCCAGCAGTTTCTGAACGGCATAATCAGAGCTTACGCCGCGGATTGCTTCTATTTCTCCTTTGGTTACGGGCTGCTTATAGGCAATAATGGCCAGTGTTTCCAGTGATGCAGCAGATAATCTTTTAAGGAATTTATCGCCATTGAGCTGGGCGATGGTCTTATGATAATCTTTCTTGGTAAGGAATTGCCAGCCGCCGCCGCTTTGCCTCATTTCAAACGGATAGAACTCGGAGTCATATTTTTCTCTGATGCCTTCCATGGCTGCTTCCACCTGGTCGAGGGAGATCTTATCTTCCATAAAACCAAATGCATTGTTCACCAGTTCCGTCACTTCCAGTGATGTCAGGGCTTTGTCGCTCGCAAAGATCAACGCTTCTATATGAGGTATCAGATTGGTTATTTCCATAATCGAAAAATCAGATTGTAGTACCGGCCAAATTAGTCATCCCTCCCAAACAGGACAAATGAGATTATGCACATTATTGAGGCAAAAAGTACAGGTTTGTGTATAACAAATTAGGAAGTCAAAATTAAAAATCATGCCTCTATTCCGCTTAACAGGCAGCTGTGGCCATTTTAATCTTGATTTTTGAATTTTTACTTTTATACTATCCCTGTAATGCCGCAGCGCCGCTTACGATCTCCGTCAATTCGGTAGTAATGGCAGCTTGTCTTGCCCTGTTGTAAGATATTTTCAGGTTGCGCAGCATCTCATTCGCATTCTCACTGGCCTTGTCCATAGCTGTCATCCTGGCTCCATGCTCAGAAGCATTGGAATCAAGCACGGCTTTATATAATTGTGTGTTGAGGATCTTGGGCATCAGCTCTGCCAGCAATTCAGCCTGCGTGGGATCGAAAATGAAATCTGCTTTTTTAGCACCTTCTTTCTTTTCCACTTTGGGAATAGGCAGGAAGCGCTCTGATTCGAAACGCTGGGTAGCTGCATTCTTAAACTGGCTGTAAATAATTTCCACTGCATCGAATTGCTTTTCTTCAAAAGCCTTCATGGCTGCAGTAGCGATCTTCTGCACATTCTCAAAAGAGAGATGGAGAAAAGTATCTTTAAAAGTAGCGTCTGTTTTATAACCGTTCTTGGTAAAATGCTCATACCCTTTTTTACCGAGGTTCCAGATGGTCACTTTACCGGCTTTTTGCTGGGCAGCATATTTTTCTGCAATAACGGTTTTAGTCAGTTTGATCACATTGGTGTTGAAAGCGCCTGCAAGACCGCGATCGCTGGTCAGCACGATCAGCAGCACATTTTCTACCGGACGTTCCTGTGCCAATGACATTCCCACTTCGCCTTCGCTGTTACTGACAATATTGCTCAACATTTCCTGCAATTTCTTGGCATAAGGACGCATTTGCAGAATAGCATCCTGTGCCCGGCGCAATTTTGCAGCGCTTACCATTTTCATCGCCTTCGTGATCTGCTGCGTACTTTGTACCGACTGGATCCTGTTACGTACTTCTTTTAACTGACCGGGCATGTTGAGTGTTGATCTTTAACAGTTTATGTAATTAGCGCATTAGGTGCGCCTTCTTATGGGCGCAAAGGTATGGGGGGGAGGGGGAATTTCCAAGTAGATTGAAGCTGTTCTGAGTCGGGAGTCGGTAGTCTGCATCCCGCTGTTTGTCAACCCGGCCCTGACTTAACAAGTATGTCCAGTGCTGCACTTGCTTCAGCCCGAGGGAAAGATTGCAGCGGCGAGGCTCCGTGGGCGCATAAAGTAAGAAGTAGCCGCCGCGGTTTAGAATCTGAAACCGCCTCAGTATCAGCTATTCCTCCAGTATAAATTCCCTGCTCAAGTTATAGGAAAGGTAAAGCCTTCCTCCCTGCCGGCCTGTCTGGTTAAGCCCCCGTTCTTTTTCCAGGTAAAATTCCAGGTGAACAGGGCCATTTTTTAACCGGGCAAGGTCCTGTTGGGTGAACACTATTTTCCCTTCTTTCAAAGTATCCAGCCTGTCAATTCCTCTGCCATAGAAAGAAGTATCCGTCAGCATGGCGTGTAGCTCATCTTTTTCTTTTAACCCGTTTATTTCCAGTTCCAAACCCTTTGCACGGCTCACCATGGCCGGCAATCCCCCGGATATAAGAGAAAAGAATGGAAAGCTAAAAGTATCAACATAGACTTTTCCCAAGCCATCCTTGTATTCTATCTCATGCAAGCCTTCAAATCCCTGCGCCAGGTAGCGGGCTTCGTAATAAGCCCCTCCCATTTTCGAGCTGTCGGCCTTTAACCGTTGCCCGTCAAAACTCACGCTGGCAGAGGTATCCAGCAGCATTCCCCTGCCCTCGGGCCCGCCATATCGAAACACAAGCCTTACCGTCACCTCACCCCTTTCCTCTTCCCCTGTAACCTGGTAATCCATATAAAGCATATCTGCCGGCGCCTTAAATTGCTCCTCCTGCTGCACAGCGGCATTACAACTGATAAGCGACGCCACAGCGATTCCCATCAGAAAAAAAGTGAGCAGAAAAAATAAAAAACAGCGTCCGGAAATCATGTAGACTTTATTTTCAGCAGCAAGGTAAGATTTTGACTGAAAGTTGGCCTGTCCAGAGCCGGTAGTCTTTAGTCGGCAATCGATAGCCTGATCAGAATGTATGTTCGGACATTCATTTCGATATTGTAAAGTCTATTAATGTTTTTAAGGACTACCGACTGCCGACTAAAGACTACCGACTAACCAACCTTCCCTTATCTTTGCTCTCCCCATTGCAGCAACTGCCAAATTGGCCTGCTGCCCGGGTGTAGCATCTTTTTTGACATGCTAAATGCTTTAATAATAACTATTCATACAATACCCCATAATAAATAAACCATGCTTGGTATTCTTTCCAAAATTTTTGGCGGCAACAAATCGGACAAGGATGTAAAAAAGATCATGCCGGTTGTTGAAAAGATCAATCAGTATTTCGCCTCTTATGCGTCACTGAGCAATGACGAGCTCCGTCAGAAAACGCAGGAATTCCGTCAGCGCATCAAAGAATATTTAAAAGAAACAGACGATTCCATTCTTGCTAAAAACAAACAGGCAGATGAATTGCCTTTCAGCGACCTTACCGGTAAAGACGCTATTTACCAGGAAGTGGACAAACTGAAAAAAGAAAGGGATAAGAAGATCGAAGAGGTGCTGAATGAACTTTTACCCGAAGCATTTGCCGTGGTAAAAGAAACAGCCCGCCGCTTTAAAGAAAATACAGAGGTCGTTTCCACTGCTACACAGCTGGACCGTGATCTCAGTGTAAAGAAAAATTATATCACCATACAGGATGATAAATCCGTTTTTCAAAACACCTGGTCAGCTGCCGGTGGACAGGTGACCTGGAACATGGTGCACTATGATGTGCAGTTGATCGGTGGCGCTGTGCTGCATTCCGGCAAGATCGCAGAAATGGCTACCGGTGAAGGTAAAACCCTTGTATCTACCTTACCCGCTTACCTGAATGCACTGGCTGGTGAAGGAGTGCATATCGTAACGGTGAATGATTACCTGGCCCGCCGTGACCAGGAATGGAACGGTACCATTTTCGAATGGCTTGGCCTGAAAGTGGATTGTATCGATAAGCATCAACCTAATAGTGAAGAAAGAAGGCAGGCTTATCTCGCGGATATCACTTACGGTACCAACAATGAATTCGGTTTCGATTATCTCCGCGACAATATGGTGCACACACCTGAGGAGATGGTACAACGTAAACACCATTTTGCTATGGTGGATGAGGTTGACTCCGTACTGATCGATGATGCAAGAACTCCTTTGATCATCTCTGGACCTGTAGCCCGCGGCGAGGACCAGCAATTCCATGTTCACAAACCCAGGATACAACAACTGGTACAGGAACAGGAACGTATTGTACGTAGCTGCCTCAATGAAGCCAAGAAGCTGTTCGAAAAAGGAGAAGATGATCCTAAAACAGGCGGCTTATATCTTTATCGTGCCTATAGGGGCCTGCCTAAATACGGCCCGCTGATCAAATTCCTGAGTGAGCCCGGCATTAAAGTAAAAATGCAGAAAGCAGAGAACTATTATTTGCAGGACCAGCAACGGAACATGCATATCGTAGATGCCGATCTGCTTTTCCAGATAGACGAAAAACAAAACTCTGTTGATCTTACTGAAAAAGGGTTGAACATGATCACCCGCTCCGGTGAAGATCCCGAGTTCTTTGTACTGCCTGATATCGGCGTAAGACTGGCTGAAGTGGAAAAAAGCGAGGGTACCTCAGAAGAAAAACTGCAACTGAAAGAATCCATTCTGAATGATTACGCGCAAAAAGCCGACCGCATTCATACCGTTCAGCAACTGTTGAAAGCTTATGCCCTCTTTGAGAAGGATGTGGAATATGTGATCATTGACGGCGCTATCAAGATCGTGGATGAACAAACCGGCCGTATCATGGAAGGCCGCCGCTACAGCGATGGCCTGCACCAGGCTTTGGAAGCAAAGGAAAACGTGAAGATCGAAGCAGCCACACAAACCTATGCCACTGTTACACTGCAGAACTATTTCCGTATGTATCACAAATTATGTGGTATGACCGGTACTGCGGAAACAGAAGCAGCAGAGCTCTGGAGCATCTACAAACTGGATGTGGTAAGCATACCCACCAACCTGAATATGGTCAGGAATGATAAGCAGGACCTTGTTTACAAAACAAAAAGGGAAAAATATAAAGCTGTTATTGATGAAGTGGAAGCTCAGCGCAATGCCGGAAGGCCGGTGCTGGTAGGTACCACATCCGTTGAGATCAGTGAATTGCTGAGCCGTATGCTGCAGCAGAAAAAGATCCCTCACAATGTATTGAACGCAAAACAACACGCCCGTGAAGCACAGGTGGTGGTCGAAGCTGGTCTTGCAGGAGCTGTGACCATTGCTACCAACATGGCCGGTCGTGGTACGGATATCAAACTCGGACCTGGCGTAAAAGAAGCAGGAGGTTTGGCGATCATTGGTACTGAACGGCATGAAAGCCGCCGTGTAGACCGTCAGTTGCGTGGCCGTGCAGGCCGCCAGGGCGATCCCGGTAGTTCACAGTTCTACGTTTCCCTGGAAGATGACCTGATGCGTATGTTCGGTAGCGAACGTATTGCCTCTATGATGGACAGGCTCGGCTATAAGGAAGGTGATGTGATCCAGCACAGCATGATCAGCAACAGCATTCAGCGTGCGCAGAAAAAAGTGGAAGAAAACAACTTTGGCATCCGCAAGCGCCTGCTGGAATATGATGATGTAATGAATAAGCAGCGGAACGTGATCTACGGAAAACGTCAGCATGCTTTGTTTGGCGAACGCCTGGCGCTGGATATAGACAATGCTTTCTCTGTAGTATCTGAAAGCCTGGTGAGCGGTTTCCGCGAGCAGGAAGATTATGAAGGATTCAAGATGGCCTGTATCGTAAACTTTGGTTTGGATATCGCCATTGATGAAGAAGAATTCAAAAGAGGCGATCTGAATACAATAATTGATAAGCTGTATACAGAAGCCGTCAACAATTATACCCGCCACAAAGAAGAATTGCAGAAGCAGGCTGTGCCCGTTTTCAAGAATATCCGCCTCACACAAGGCTCGCATATCGAAAACGTGGTAGTGCCTTTCTCTGATGGCCGGAAAGGATTGAACGTGCTTGCTTCACTCGACAAGACCCTTAACACAGAAGGTAAAGAACTGTCAGGAGCACTGGAAAAGACCATTACCCTCGCAGTGATCGATGAGGCCTGGAAAGAGCATCTCCGCGCCATGGACGATCTGAAACAGAGCGTACAAACGGCTTACCTGGAACAGAAAGACCCGCTGGTAATATATAAGGTAGAAGCATTCCAGCAGTTTAAGAATATGGATTCAGACGTGAATAAGGATATTGTTTCCTTCCTCTGCCATGCTTCTATCCCCGTGCAGCAGCAAAATGCCCCATTGAAAGAAGGCCGCCCCGAAAAGACGGATTACAGCAAAATGAGAGCGAATAAGGAAGAGATTGATGCCGCGGGTGAGGATTATGCAGCTAATGAAAGGGACCGGTTTGAGCCGGGCGGTGCCGACACTGCGGTAAAACAGGAGCCGATCAAAGTAGCCCCCAAGATCGGTCGCAATGATCCCTGCCCCTGCGGAAGCGGCAAAAAGTATAAAAATTGTCACGGGAAAGACGCCTGACCCGGGATAACCCATAACCTGAAAGGAGAAGAGTAAAAGAGCCACGCTTTTTTACTCTTTTTTTATGCCCGCTCTGCTGGGCGACCTTTTAAAGCAGGAAAATTCACCATGGAAAAATACGGGTCAAAATGCCCAAAACGACCCATGAAACACCCCAAATTCATAAGAGTATACCATGAAAATATCAGCAAATACCCTTATTTATTGACATATGTCAAAAAAAACGATGTTTTTGGTAAAATAGTGAATTTACTATTGCATATCAGTAAATACCACATAATCTTTGTCCTGTTATTACGAAGTACATCCTCCAATATCTCCACTGAATAAATACTCCGTAAAATTTAATTAATCACCCTAAAGAAACTGAAAATGAAGTGTAATTCTACGCTATGGAATCTTTTTGCCCTCACTTTAGCCTTAACGTTCAATACGTTAGCAAATGGTCAGGCAGTATATGTGGATAACGGAAGTTCTACGACCTACAGCCTTGCCAGCGGCGACAGCCTTTACATCAAATCCGGTGTTTACCAGGGCAGTATCAGCAGATTCGACGCAGGTGCGAAAATCACTGTGGCATCCGGAGCCACCTTTCAACCCAGCGGGATCATTAATCCCCGTGGTATTGTAACCAACTCAGGCTCTGTTAAGCTTTCCATCCTTTCTACCAATGGCGGTTTTACCATGTATAATTATGGTAGTCTTTGGGTAACAGGCTCTGCTATCCTGAACCAGGGCATTCAACAATGGACCAACTTTTATGGTGGCATCATGAAATTCGATATGGGCCTGGAGATCAATAAAAATTGCGCCCTTTTGAACAGGGGAACCATCACCAGCCTGGGCAATGTGTCTGTTAACAAAGACGCGGCCTTTATGAACAATAACACCGTAAAGATCACCGGTGATTTCAGCATCAATAATGCCGATTTCTCTAACGGAGGTAAGTTTGATGTTTCAGGCAGCTTTTCTATCAATGGCACAAGCTCATTCATGAATACCTGCCGTGTGACAGTTGGAAACGGGTTTATCAATAATAACTCTGTAACTGTTTTCAATTCTGGCCTGATCTGGTGTCCTGCATCTGGTACAAGCAGCAGCGTTACTATCCGCAGTGGAGCTACTATCACCAACAATGGCACAATTAAAAGTGTAGCCATGACCAACAATGGCAACATGGCCGGTTCAGGAAACTGGTACTTTACAGGTTACACTATCAACACCGGGAATGCAGGAGTAACAGGTTCTACAAGTGATACTGTTAAAATATATGATGCTACCAGGACCAGCACCTCTACCATTTTTGATGAGCAGTCTAAAGCACCTAAGCCTAATGCAATTTTTGCACTTCTTAGCCCGCCCGACACTACTAACCTTTTGTCTTCTTGCTCTCCTGAAGTTATTTCCAATATTACACTGCCTGTAAAATGGGAATACTTCTACGTGAATCTGTCTGACAATACACCTGTGCTTACATGGGCTGCTGAGCAGGATCCCGGAACAGTATTCACTGTACAGCGCAGTTACGATGCGGTAAATTTCACCACTATCGCTTCTATCAATGGTGAAGAGGGAAAAAGGGTTTATAAGTTTGAAGACAAACAGGTAAACACTCAAAGCAGATCAGTGTACTACCGTATCAGGGCAATTGAGCCAACCGGCGCCATCACCCTTTCTGATACCAGGGTATTGATGTTCACCACCAAAGCCGGCATTTCTGTTCAGGCAACACCTAACCCTTTTACAAGCCAATTGAATATCAGCTACCAGTCAACCACCCGTGAAAGGATCAATATCCGCATCGTAAGCATGTCTGGTGCGGTAATGGCTAGCAAAGCAGTGAACGTAAGCACCGGCTACAACAGCATTGCTATCACTGAAGCAGCTTCATTGACCAAGGGTATATACCTGGTGCAACTGATCAGCGAGAACACGGTGATCGCTACAGAAAGAGTAGTTAAGCAATAAAATCATTTTCATACCTACACAAATCGCCCCGCTTTCTAGCGGGGCTTTTTATTTAAAAAAACTTATCGAAATCGTAGATTTCCTATTGCATGGTAGTAATTACTGCAATACTTTTACTCTCGTTGACGGTAAGCACACTAGTAGAAAAACAATCCTCAGGGATTTCAAAATATTCAGCAATGGACGGTTGAAAAAATCAAGTCCTGCCAAATGGCAGGACTGCTTTTTTATAAGACAGTCAATGCTTTACAAAATAAAACACAGGAACCGATATCGCTCATATACCCGGGGAACAACCCCTCTTCCTCTTAAATGAAATGAATTGCTGGCCTAAAGAAAAACTCTTAATTATCGTATATTTCCTATTGCATAATAGTAAATCGTGCAATATGTTTGTAGCACCAAATACGGTAATACTACAAGTAGAAAAAACATCCGAAAGGATCCAGGATATTCAACAATGGACGGTTGAAAAAAGCGTAAAGGTCCTGCCAAATGGCAGGACCTTTACTTTTGGACCTTGTCTTATAGGTTCTTAGAACGGCTTCTTCAGGTTGTATTTCTGATTGTAGCGATCGTTCAGTTGTTTTTGCTTATCGTTCAGGTCAATTTTCCTTCCCTGGATAAATGCATCGGTCACATTGCTGCTCTTCATATCAAGGATATCTCCTTCGCTGATCACGATATTGGCATCTTTACCAACTTCGATGCTGCCGGCTTTATCTGATACGCCCAGCATTTTTGCAGCGTTCAGGGTAATGGCCTGCAGGGCTTCTTCCTTGGTCAGCCCATAAGCTGCTGCTGTACCTGCATTGAAAGCGAGGTTACGGCCGCGGGTCTGGCTGTCGTCGTCAGAGATAGCAAATAAAACACCAGCTTTTTGCAGGGCTGCCGCTGTTTTATAAGGCTGGTCCACATCATCATCCTCCCCTGTTGGCAGGCTGTGGGGCTGTTGCAGGATCACGGAGATATTATGTTGCTTCAGCAGGTCAGCGATCTGGTAGCTTTCGCTGCCACCAACGATCACCACATCAAAACCGAATTCTTTTACAAAATCGATGGCCACCAGCATTTGCCTTACGGTGCTGGCATGCACATATAATTTCTGTGTTTTGTTGAACAAGCCTTTAACCGCTTCCAGTTTCAGGTTGGTCTCATCGTGCTTTTCAGCAGCATTATAAGCTTTGGCTTCGCGGAAGAAATTCTTTACTTCTTCTACTTTTTCCAGATCAGCTTTTACAGGATCGCCTGCAGGAGCCTGGGGACCGCCTCCAAAACCACCGCGGCCGAAACGTGGGCGGGCCATCATCAGCGGCATATAAAGATGCATGCCCTCATCTGTTTTATAGGCTGCGTCTTTCCAGTTCCATGCATCCAGCTGCACCACCGAAGAAGAACCTGCCAGCAGGCTTCCCTGGGGAACGATATTGGCCATCAGTACGCCGTTGGAACGGAGGGTATTGATCACTTTGGAATCCGTATTGTAGGCAACGATAGAGCGGACGCTGGGATTCATATCGCCGATCTCACGCACATCGGAAGAAGCGCGGACAGAAGATATTTCCACCAGGCCCAGGTTGCTTGAAGCCAGCACCAATCCGGGATATACATGCTTGCCTTTGGCATCAACAGCAGTGGCACCGGCAGGAACTGCCACATCAGCGCCTACTTCTGCAATTTTACCATCAGCGATCTTGATCGTACCATTCTCGATCACTTTGCCATTACCGACATGGATAGTGGCATTCTTGATATAGGTAACGCCTGTCTGCGGTTTGGCAGGCAGCACATTTGACTGGCCATTCGCCACAGCGAACAAACCGATCGATAAAATGAAAAATAATATTCTCATATCAGTAGTTTTATTCATTAGTAAATTCCTCTGCATCTACCACCAGCAGGCCGTGGCTATGGCCATGATCGCTGCAGCTAAACATAAGCTGGTAGCTGGGTTGTGCAGGCATCACTGCACCGCCGTTTCTCTTTTCACCGTTCATTTTGCGGATCAGGCGATTCCTTTCCAGGTCAACCAGTTTCTGCATTTGCTCATCTTTTGCACGGTCAAAGTAGATGGTACCATCAACAATGGTGTAAAGGGATTTTGCATAAATGCTCAGCGGATGATCGCTCCAAAGCACCACGTCACCATCTTTACCCACTTTCAGGCTGCCTACGCGGTCATCCACATGCAGCATTTTAGCAGGGTTCAGTGTTACCATTTTCAGTGCTTCTTCTTCCGACACACCGCCGTATTTCACGATCTTGGCTGCTTCCTGGTTAAGGCGGCGGGCCATTTCAGCGTCATCAGAATTGATGGCTACATTCAGACCAACATTGTGCATGATAGCGGCATTGTAAGGAATAGCGTCTTCCACTTCCATTTTATATGCCCACCAATCAGAGAAGGTTGAAGCATTCGATCCGTGTTCTTTCATTTTATCGGCTACTTTATAACCTTCCAGGATATGGGTAAATGTGTTGTACTTATAACCCATCCTGTTGGCTACTTCAATAGAGCCCATGATCTCACTCTGCACATAAGAGTGGCAGGTGATAAAGCGTTTGTTGTTCAGGATTTCCACTAAGGCATCCAGTTCAAGGTCGCGGCGCGGGGCTACGGCCGTTACGCCTTTCTTGCCTTTATTGGCTTCATATTCTTTCCAGGCTTTCTGGTAATCTTTTGCCCTGGTAAATGCATCCACCAGCACCTGCTCCACACCCATGCGGGTGTCGGGATAGCGTGAGTTGCCTTGTGAAGAGCTGGAACGTTTTACGTTTTCGCCCAGGGCAAATTTGATCTGGCCATCCCAGTTCTTGAACTTCAATCCATCATCATTAGCACCCCAGCGCAGTTTGATCAGTTGTGTTTGTCCACCGATCACATTGGCTGAGCCGTGCAGGATATGCGAGCTGGTAACACCACCACTCAACTGACGGTAGATATTGATATCATCAGGATTCAGGTTGTCAGCGATCCTCACTTCAGAAGTCACGCTCTGGCCGCCTTCGTTGATAGAAGCAGCAGCAATATGAGAGTGTTCATCAATGATGCCTGCAGTTACGTGTTTGCCTGTTCCATCAATTACACGGGCGCCTGCATCAGAAAGGTTTTTACCTACACCAGCAATCTTGCCGCCTTTGATCAATACATCTGCGTTCTGCATGATCCCATCTTTTTCATTGGTCCATACGGTCGCATTCTTGATCAGGATGGTCTCTTGTTTTGGCGCCTGGTCTTCTTCCCATCCAAATGGCTCGAAGGGGAATACTACTTTACCTAAAACCGGCACTTCTTTTTTGCGGGTAGCAGTATCAGGTTTTATTTCAGCAGCTTTTACAAGTGAAGCTGTCCATGTTAATGAATTACCGGAAGAATCGAGGCCGGTACCGTTCCATTCAGAGCCGGTGCTTACACCGCTAAGGCGTATGGCAGAAGCGGGCAACTGATCAGCACCACCCATCATGCCACCACGGCCAAATCCACCAGCTCCTGGTCTTGCGCCTCCAGCAGGGGCTGCATCAGGAGCACCGGCAGGGCGTTGACGGCGTGCCTGGGGCGCATAGCTCAGTTTTACCATTTTACCATCATAGGTAAACCTGGTATTCATCGTGTCTTTGCCATAGAGGGAAACAGAATTGGCTGTTTTCACATCCAGTGTATATTTCTCCTGTCCGGCAGGTGTGTTCACAGTCAGATTGTAAGTACCAGCTATTTCGCTGATATCGTCTTTCACTTTATAAGCAATACCCTGAACATAATTGGTAACGATCACTGTTTTTTCATTGAAGATCGGGCCGGTAGTTACCAGGAAATTAGCCAGCTTGCCGGCTTCCAGGCTTCCTACTTTATCATAGATGCCCAGCAATGTTGCAGGTGTTTTAGTCAGTGCTTCCATCACTTTGCCTTCGCTCAGGCCATAATCCATTGCTTTGCGGAGATTGGTCCAGAATTGGCCCACATTGCGCAGGTCGGAAGTGGTGAGGCAGAAAGGAATACCGGCTTTTTCAAATGCAGCAGCATTAGTGGGGGCCAGTTCCCAGTGCTTCATGGTATTGAGGGATACAAAACGTGCATCATTCGGATCTTCCACATCCATTGCCTGCGGAAATTCGAGCGGCACAATGAAAGTAGCATTGGTCGCTTTCATTTCTTTGATACGCTGGTATTCGTTGCTACCGGCTTTAATGACATACTGAACGCCGAACTCATCGCCGATACGGTCAGCGCGCAGGTCGTTCCATTTGTCATTGGCTTCAAAGATCTGGGGAAGACCCTGGTTATCATTCCATGATTTCAGGCTGAGGTTAAACCCTTCGCTCGAAGGTTGGGTCTTGTACCACTGAGCGTCCAGGTACGACTGGCGCAGCAAAGCGATCGTACCCATGATAGAGCTTGGATAGCTTTGTGTGGAAGTTCCTTTGCTAAAGGAATAGTGAGCAGAAGCCTTGTCTTTGATGATTACAAGGTTCTCTTTTGCATTGGCGAGTGATACTACTACGCCTGTGCCGCGGGCAATACCATCACGAACATGAGAAAGTACGGTACCAAAACCGGCTTCCCTTAATGGTTTGGCTTTGGCATCGTCTACTGCAAATTCTTTAACGGCATCCACATCCGCTTTGATGGCCTGGTTCCAGCCATATGGCCCTTTAACGTTTGAGGTCAGTTGAGCCTGTCCGAAACCGCCGAATCCGCCCGGACCACCGGTCCGTTGAGGAGCCGGGATCCCGTAATCAGCATAGATATCAATAAAAGAAGGATAGATGTATTTGCCCTGGCAATTTACTTCCACGGCGCCGGCAGGAACTTTCAATCCTGCGCCTATGGCTGTGATCTTTCCGTCTTTGATAACGAGAGTAGCATTACTCAATGTGGTTGCACCGTCCTTTACGATAGTGGCATTGGTGAAGGCATAATATCCGTGCCGGGGATCGGCCACCCCATTTACAGGAAAGGTTTCCTGTGCAGAGAGTCTGGGTGCTACGGAAATAAGAGCCCACGCAAAAACCAATTCGTAGATGAATTTGGATTTTCTCATTGCAATTTAGTTTTTTAATTAGATGATTTTT
>DATAJQ010000325.1:0-2234 GCA_036262095.1 Chitinophagaceae bacterium
GGTAGGATATCCAACAACTGTGCGGAAGACACTCAAAGGAAAATCGTCATTCGCAAAGCCGGCATGCGTCCATATGGAACCTAAGAGTAAGGGAGTAAGAAAGACTTACCATTGGAGATCACCACTGGGACCTCATCCTCCATTGAAATATCACGATCCCCAAAGTGAAATCTCGTTTTTACCGAAGTCGCAATGAATGAAGTTCTCATATACCAGTCTGAGCGACAGAAAAGGCACCGATCGGTTTTCCAGCCATTTCATTTTTTGTTTCGCATTCTTTAACGCCTTTGAGTTAAGAAGCGAGACGTATATCAGCGTGAAGCCCTCACAGCGTCTGAATTTCTACAGGGTGTAATTCTTGTTTGCGTGGAATTTCCCAAACTCATTTTACGTACAGCGCCGAGACATTCCCTCGTAAGTGTTGTATTCATCTTGCAAACATCGCTTGTGATCTCATTTCGTGTTTTCCACGTCATCAAGCAAATTCTATCATCACAATATCGCTGTTATGCTTGGGGTAGACGGTGCTTGTGCCACTTGGAAACGTAAAGTTTACCTCTTCCTTTCCTCCACCTCATCCCTAGGCAAGCGTTCTCAACTATCTCTGCCAGAGTTAGCAGCAGACTGCCCTAGGCGATGAATATGCAGCGGTTAGAGTCGGCACGTTTACTGTTACAAAGCGCGACTGAGGCCGAACGTAAAGCGGAGGAGCAGCGTCGACTTGTGGGTGAGGCGGAGGGTCGAGTTCATCACGTGAGGGTGAGGAGGATGTCATATCCCACAGCCGATCAGACGGAAGATTTGTTTAAGCAATAAGCAATTGGGTAAGCATCCTTGTATCCGATAGCGGTACCTGAAGGATCGTGAGCTGAAGGTAGTATTCCTTATTGTTGCGGTCTCACTCTCAGTTCATGACTGACCTCAATCACAAAGTGATTTCATTCTGGTCACAACTGGCATGTCCAGTTCTCAATGTCTCGTTCCCATGTATGTCAGCTGTTCTGCTATCTCCGGCTAGGTCTCGGCCAGCGAGCCTCGGCAGTTGTGTTCAGTATCTCCAGGTCGCCGTATCTCAGGATCTGAACGAGACACTTCGAAGGTTGTTGAGATCATTGATTGTGCGGCGGCCGCGTTTCGGGTTCCATATTACAATCGCTAATTTCATATTAGGTCCTACCTGTCATCAGCTCTTGTTCTCGATAGCCCCTCCCTAGTGCATGACGTCTCAGCCCTTGACGTGTCTCTCAAACAAGATGATCTCCAGGCTGCATGCTGGACCTTCATCGACAAACACATGTTCAAGGGTGATCGGTCCGATGTCTTATCTCCCTTCATCTCATTGTTAGAGGATTTAGCTATTGTCCTTGTCGGCGAGATCGCTGCGCGTCGAGGCGACGTCACTGGAGGCCTGAAGAGGTGTAGCATCGAGAGAACCAGTACACATGGGTTGGATTATAGTTTGATTATGGTTAGGTCTTCACTTATATCAGTCATTACCATACTCTACCATCTCGTTAACGACGATTCTTGGTGTGTGTTAAGCTGACGATCTCTCGCGAGCGCTACTTTGACCAGTGTTTTCAACCCAGGCTGTGGTACGAAGGGGTCCCAAGTCCCTGCTCTCTGGACTGATGAAGGTGAATTCTGGTTAGAGACTTTAAGACTGTTTAATGTGATAAATATCGTTAGTGTAGATCTATTATGTGTTCAAATGTCAATAGAAACCAAGTCCTGAGCAAAACTGAACCAAAACTTCGACTGTCCGGAACCACAATCGGTGCCTTTTCAGTTTAGTTATTCTGATCGATCGACGAATTATATTTGCAAAGTCTTCCTGTTATGAGTTGTGGGAGCTGACTTAGCAGTATCTAACAACACATTAAAGACAAATATCCATTGACACTGAGACTTATAATATTATATCAGTTTAGTGCATTTCAGTGGAATCTAGTTAGACTTGGAAGTTTCTGAAACTGAAAATTTGCGATATCAATTTGGGAGTATCAATTTGAAGAACTCACTCTACGGGATCTACTGCGGTATTGAACAATGAATACGCAAGGAGCACAATTTCAAGTGTGGGAAAGGAATGTAGGTGAGTTCATTAGCTGAGATTTTTTGTCGCTCCGACTGGTACCTCCTCCCGTCTATAAACTACATCAGGACCAGTTGAAGAATGGATCTTCCATGGAGAATCAGAATTTACTGAGTGCTGTAAATAGCAAAAGGGGTAC
>DATAJQ010000326.1:0-1726 GCA_036262095.1 Chitinophagaceae bacterium
TGCCGGTTAACCCGGTTTTTTTATCGTGTACACGTATATTTGTTGCTCACTAAGGCTTATTATAAATATGTTTAATTTGATCTTATTTGGTCCGCCTGGTAGCGGAAAAGGCACTCAGTCGGCTAAATTGGTTGAAAAATATGGCCTGATCCATCTCTCCACAGGAGATCTGCTCAGAAAAGAGCGTCAATTAAAGACTCCGCTTGGAATTGAAGCCCAGCAATTTATAGACAAAGGTCAACTTGTTCCTGATGAAGTAGTGATTGGTATGATCAGTTCTGCACTGGATGAAAACCAAACTGCCCGTGGATTTCTTTTCGATGGTTTCCCCCGTACAGTGGCCCAGGCAGAAGCGCTGGATAAACTCCTTGAGCTGAAAAAATCTTCTATCGCCATTGTCCTTTTCCTGGACGTAAATGAGGACGAATTGATACAACGCCTGGTTAACCGCGGCAAAACCTCAGGCCGCAGTGATGATGCGGATGAATCCATCCAGCGTAAAAGGCAGGAAGTGTACAAACATGAAACGCTGCCCGTGGCGGCACATTATGAAAAGTTCAAAAAAGTGGTGCATATTGACGGCATGCGCGGCATTGACGATGTATTTTCCAGCCTCGCTTTGCACATTGATAAAAAAATAGGGTAAGCTGATTTGCCTTGTTTTTGTAAAATTGCAGCTCTCAAACTTGCCGAATGAACTTTGAAAAGGAAAACTTTCTTCGTACGCGTTTCATTAAGTATCTGCAGCAGTTGGACCCTGCCGCCCCACCCAAATGGGGAAAGATGAACGTACAGCAGATGGTAGAGCATTTTAATATCGATGCTGTAAGAGTGGCAAGTGGCAAAACGAAATTCACGGTGATACTGACCCCGCCGGAGCAGCTTTTCAAAATGCAGGAATTCCTTGTAAGCAATAAGCCATTTAAAAAGGAACTGAAGAATCCCCTGCTGGGTGAAGATCCGGCACCATTACGGTTCAATACCCTTCAGGCAGCTATCGGAGCACTGCATGAAGAACTGATCTATTTCTTTGAAGTATTTGAAAATGACCAATCCCTTATCACTCGCAATCCCTTTTACGGAGATCTGAACTTTGAACAGAACGTGCAGTTGCTTTACAAACACGCACTTCACCATCTTCGCCAGTTTGGAGTAGTGCCTTTGAATGCGTAACTATTTCAGCAGCGAATCAGCTTTTTGAAGAACAGAAAGAATAGCGTCTTTCACTTTTGTTACTTTCTCCTTTTCCTCTCCAAGATATTTAACACGTTTTTCGGTGTCATCATTGGCAGAGTCCACTTTAAACTCTTCCATCCATTTATTCATGGCAAATTCTGCATACTGCAGTTCTTTTGATAAAGAATCCAGCTTTTGCAGGTAAGGAGCAGATGCCTGGCGGGCTTTGGCAGGAAGTTTTCCGATCGAATCAACCAGGCGTTGGGTCTGCTGTTCCAGTTGAGTAAGCTTTCTCATTTTGGCCATGCCGATATCATGTCCGTGCAGTACATCCTGCAACAGGCTGTCGGAAAGGGTTTTTGCCTGGGGGCGTGTTCCTTCCTGGTTTCCGCAAGAGAGAAGGAAAAAGCTGAAGGCTATAACAGGAAAAACTGCGATTTTCATATTAACTGATTGAACATGCAAATTAACCATCATTTCTGAGATATTGGTAAAGACTCAGCCACTCAATCAAATTTTCCCACCAAGACGACGAAGACCACAAAGAAAT
>DATAJQ010000327.1:0-7435 GCA_036262095.1 Chitinophagaceae bacterium
AGAGAGTCTGGGTGCTACGGAAATAAGAGCCCACGCAAAAACCAATTCGTAGATGAATTTGGATTTTCTCATTGCAATTTAGTTTTTTAATTAGATGATTTTTCGATGTGATACTTGCGCTTAAACGGGAGTCGAATGTAAGTCAATTGGGGGAGAAATCCATTGGGATTGGTGTGTTGACCGTTGCCTGTTGATCGTTGTTCGTTGACCGTTGACCGATGGCCGTTGTTCGAATGGCCGAATGGCCATCGGTCAACGGTCAACGAACAACGAACTTTAATTACCTTTGATCTCCTTAACCTTATACATTATGGCTATTGCCAAAAGCTTGCTCACAGTCCCTGACTTTGCTCTCTCTCCCCGCATCGACCAGGTGGGTGTGGAAGAAAGGGCTGCCCGTTTCACCACCCGGAGCATAAAAAAAGAATCCAAGCTCAATGGGCTGAAGTTGGTGCTCAATATGATCGATCTCACCACGCTGGAAGGAAAAGACACGGATGGAAAAGTGAAACAGCTTTGTTATAAAGCCATTCACCCGCATGATGCTGTGCCCGGTATCCCTACCGTAGCAGCCGTATGTGTGTACCCTTCCATGGTAAAAGTGGCCAAAAAAGCCCTGGGCGATTCAGGCATCCGCGTCGCTTCCGTTGCCACAGCCTTTCCCAGCGGCCAGGCTCCCCGTGATGTAAAGATCAGGGACACCCGCTACGCCGTGAATGAAGGAGCTGATGAAATTGATATGGTGATCAGCCGGGGGAAATTCCATGCAGGTGAATACAATTTTGTGTTCGACGAAATAGCCGCCATCAAGGAAGCCTGCGGTGAAGCCAGGCTGAAAGTGATCCTTGAAACAGGTGAGCTCGGCAGTTTTGATAAAGTAAGACGCGCCAGTGAGATCGCCATGTACGCCGGTGCCGACTTTATCAAAACCTCTACGGGCAAAATACAACCGGCAGCCACCATGCCCGTAACACTGGTGATGCTGGAAGCCATCAGGGATTTTTATTACAAAACCGGCAGAATGGTGGGAATGAAACCAGCCGGTGGCATTTCCAAATCAAAACTGGCCCTTCACTACCTGGTGATGGTGAAAGAAGTGCTGGGTGAAGACTGGCTCAATAACGAATGGTTCCGCTTTGGCGCCAGCAGCCTGGCCAACGATGTGCTGATGCAGATCGTTAAAGAACATACGGGACTGTATCAAAGTGGAAACTATTTCAGTGTAGACTGATGCTTAAAATTTAAACTTATATCAATGGCTGTTACCAAGAAAAAAGCTGCTCCTAAAAAATCCAATACGGTCAAACTGAAATTTGATACAAGTTGGAACTATGCTCCGGCTCCGGAAAGCAAAAGCGCGGCAACCATTCATAAGCAATACGACCTTTTTATCAACGGTGAATGGCAGAAGCCGTCCGGCAAAAAATATTTCGATACCATTAACCCCGCTACAGAAGAAAAACTGAGCGAAGTGGCCATGGCTAACGAAGCTGATACTAATAAAGCAGTAACTGCCGCCCGCAATGCTTATGAGAAAGTGTGGAAGAAAATGCCTGCCAAAGAAAGAGGAAAATATATTTTCCGTATTGCGCGCATGATACAGGAGAAAGCACGCGAACTGGCCGTGATCGAAACACTTGATGGAGGCAAACCCATACGGGAGAGCCGCGACTTTGATGTGCCCACAGCAGCTAATCATTTCTTTTATTATGCAGGCTGGGCTGATAAGCTGGAATATGCATTCCCCAACCGGCAGGCTTCCCCATTAGGCGTGGCCGGGCAGATCATTCCCTGGAATTTCCCTTTATTGATGGCTGCCTGGAAAATAGCCCCTGCACTGGCTACCGGCAATACCGTCGTTCTGAAACCTGCAGAGACCACCCCGCTCACAGCCCTGAAACTGGCAGAGATCATACAGGAAGCAGATCTTCCTCCCGGTGTAGTAAACATTCTTACCGGTGCAGGAGAAACAGGCGCTTCAATCGTTAATCATCCTGGTATTGATAAAATTGCATTCACCGGCTCCACAGAAGTGGGTAAACTGATACAAAGAGCGATAGCCGGCACCAATAAAAAAGCCACCCTTGAACTGGGCGGAAAAGCAGCCAATATCATTTTTGAAGATGCTCCGATCGACCAGGCAGTAGAAGGCGTGATCAACGGAATATTTTTTAACCAGGGGCATGTATGCTGCGCAGGTTCACGCCTGTACGTACAGGAATCCATTGCAAAGCAGGTGATCCGCAAACTGCGAGACCGTATCGAAACGCTGATCGTAGGCGACCCCATAGATAAGAATACGGATATCGGTGCCATCAATTCAAAACAGCAACTGGATACCATCCACAAATATCTAAACATCGGAAAAAAAGAAGGAGCAGAAATGTATGAGAGCTCCTGCCCTTTGCCACGCAAAGGCTATTTCTGCCGGCCTACCATTTTTACCAATGTGGCACAAAGCAGCCGGATTGCACAGGAAGAAATATTCGGACCAGTGCTGGCAGTGCTCACTTTCCGCACAGATGATGAAGTAATTGAGAAGGCCAACAATTCACCCTACGGACTGAGTGCCGGTGTCTGGACCGACAAAGGCTCCAAGATCTTTAATATGACAAAAAGGATGCGGGCTGGTGTAGTATGGGCAAATACGTTTAATAAATTCGACCCCTCTTCCCCCTTCGGCGGATACAAAGAAAGCGGCTTTGGACGAGAGGGTGGATTACACGGCTTAATGCCCTACATAAATTTAACGCATCAATCATAAACGACCCCTTCCCGTCTTCCCGCCTTACCGGTAAAAATTTACCGGTAAGGCGGGAAGACGGGAAGGATGACATTCAAATTGCCTGAACACTCTTTAATAAATCGTATATGTCAAAAACTTCTGCTCATACCACTTCCTTACATACAAACGGTAACGGAACCGGTACTACCGAAACAAAAAGACTTGAAGTGCTGAAGACATACAAAATATACATCGGTGGCCAGTTCCCCAGAACTGAATCCGGCCGTTATTATATTCCTGTAAACCACGAAGGAAAAAAGTTAGCCAATGTATGCTTAAGCTCCCGTAAGGATTTTCGCAATGCAGTAGTTGCTGCACGCGCTGCCTTCGGTGGCTGGAGCGGAAGGGCTGCTTTCAACCGTAGCCAGATACTATACCGCATGGCTGAAATGCTGGAAGGAAGAAGAATGCAGTTCATTGATGAACTAATGCAGCAGGACGCATCAAAAGCTGCAGCTGAAAAAGAAGTAGACCTTGCTGTTGACCGGCTTATTTATTATGCCGGCTGGTGTGACAAATACCAGCAACTGTTCAGCAGTGTGAATCCCGTGGCCAGTTCACATTTTAACTTCTCTGTACCAGAACCTACCGGCGTTGTTTCCGTCATTGCTCCGCAGCAGGATTCATTGTTGGGACTTATTTCCGTAATCGCACCGGTGATTGCCGGCGGTAATACCTGTGTGGTGCTCGCATCTGAATCGAAACCGCTCTGCGCCGTCACTTTTGCTGAAGTACTGAATTCTTCCGACCTCCCCGGTGGTGTGGTGAATATCCTTACCGGTAAACCGTCCGAACTGGCATCCTGGTTTGTGGACCACATGGATGTGAATGCAACCATTTATTGCGAAAAAGACACTGATATAAAGAAAATGATGCGGGAAAAATCGGCGCTCAACCTGAAAAGGGTCTTTTTTTATGACCAAACGGATTGGACAGCCGCTGAAAGCCAGTCGCCTTATTTTATTTTTGACACACAAGAAATAAAAACTACCTGGCATCCGGTTGAAAATATTGCAGGCGCCGGCGGCGGATATTAAGTTTGCCATTATCCCGGCACATGGATTTTTATTTAAATAATCATAAAAAACCTGCATTTTACTCATCCGCGAAACCCTGGTTTCCGTTTTGGTAAGATATTTGGAAATAAGATCGCATGAAAAAATTGTTTACCCTGCTTTGCACGCTTTTTTCGCTGGCCACCTATGCCCAGAATACGTTAACGACGGACAGCGGACAGGTAACCGTTCATAAAGACCCCCGCCTCGACTTGCTGATCACCAAACAGGCAGAGATCAATGAAGTAACCAGCCGCGATGCCCGCAAAACCGGTAAGGGTTTCCGCTTGCTGATCATCAGCACTACCAGCCGGGAAGAAGCTATTGCCGCAAAAACAAAAGTGTATACTTATTTCCCCGAACTGAAGCCTTATCTCTGGCACCAATCTCCTTACTATAAACTGAAGGCCGGTAATTTTAAAGACAGGAAAGAAGCAGAGACGTATCAGCAGAAATTGAATACCTATTTCCCCAAAGGAGTATTTGTGATGAATGATATTATTGAGTTGAAGCCAGAGAAGAACCGGTTTGAAGATCAATAACCTTTTGACATCAGCATATAATAAAACCCATTTGCTTTTGCAGGTGGGTTTTTAGTTTGCAGAGAGTATCGCAAAGGGCGCAACGATTACGCAACAACGCTACGTTGCGGACTTTGCGATACAAATCCTTTAAGTACTTTTGCTCCATGCTACAAAAGATCAAATCCCTCGCAAAGCAATACGCTCCTGAGTTTATTGATATCCGCCATCACCTGCATGCGCATCCTGAACTAAGCTACCAGGAGTTTGAAACAGCCCGTTTCGTACAGCAAAAGCTGCAGGAGTTCGGTATCTCCTTTGAAATAAAAGCCACTACCGGCGTTATCGGATTGATCAAAGGAAAAAACCCTGATAAAAGGACCATTGCTTTAAGAGCAGATATGGATGCTCTTCCCATCCAGGAAGAAAACAATATTCCTTATAAATCCACTCACGAAGGAGTAATGCACGCTTGCGGGCATGATGTGCACACAACCTGTCTTTTAGGAGCTGCCAGAATACTGAACGAACTGAAAGATGAATGGGAAGGTACGGTGAAACTGATCTTTCAACCCGGTGAGGAAAAAAATCCTGGTGGCGCCAGCCTGCTGATCAAAGAAGGGGTACTTGAAAATCCTAAACCATCCTGCATATTCGGATTGCATGTGCATCCGGGACTGGCTGTAGGAAAAATGAGTTTCCGCAGTGGTAAGGTAATGGCCAGTGCCGATGAATTATATATCACCATCAAAGGAAAGGGTGGCCATGCGGCTTCTCCGCATTTATGCATTGATCCGATACTGATCGCTTCGCATCTTATCATCAGCCTTCAGCAGATCGTGAGCCGCAACAATAATCCCCATAATCCAACGGTACTTTCCATTACAGCAATACAGGGTGGCTCCACTACCAATGTTATCCCCAATGAGGTGAAGTTGAAAGGCACATTCCGCGCTATGGATGAAGAGTGGCGCTTTAAAGCACATGATCTTATCCGCCAATTGTCGACCAACCTGGTAAAAAGCATGGGTGGTGAAATTGACCTGCTGATCGATGTGGGCTATCCTTCTGTTTACAACAATGAAGCCCTGCATGAAATAGCCCTGGTCAAAGCTGCCGATTATATTGGTGCTGCCAATGTAGAAGAAACAGAAAAAAGAATGGGCGCTGAAGATTTTGGATATTATTCCCAGCAGATCCCCGGTTGCTTTTTCCGCCTGGGAGTGATGAATGAAGCCAAAGGGATCACTTCCAATGTGCATACCCCTACTTTCAATATTGATGAATCAGCTATTGAAACAGGAATAGGTATGATGGCCTGGCTGGGCGCTTCTGTTAAATTATAAAGAAGATGCAGCGGAGTTTCAGCTTTGGTTGTCAACCGGCTCAAACAGGCTTTATGCGCTCAATACTCCTGGCTTTACTTGTTATAACGGCTGTCAGCATTACTGCCTGCAGCAAAGAGGATGACAATCAATATAAAGCCCCTTCTATTGTTTCGCTGCATGGAAGTATTCCATTAGGCCATTCAGGTAACACTTCCCTGAGTTTTGATGAGATCATTTCCGATTCAAGATGCCCGGCCAATGCGCTTTGTGCATGGGCGGGTATTGCAATTGCTAAATTTACTTTTAAAGAAGGAGGTCATTCTTATCCTTTCATGTTGTCTATCATGCCGGGCTATTCCAAGCAGGATACACTGATCCTCGGATATTATATAGAATTCTCTGATCTGAAACCTTATCCCGGACTGGAAACCGATACGCCGGAAAAAACAGTTCCCAAAGCAGAGCTGATGATCACCAAACTATAGATCATCCCCGCTCCTTCCTGAAACGCATGTCAGCAAACCCCAGCAGGGTGAATACAAGAAAATACAGGATCGAATAGATCTCATGGGAAGCCAGCAGGCCAGATTCTGCCGCTTCAGGTCCTCCGGAACCGGCAAAACTAAGAAGCGGGAAAGCGTATGGCACTTTATTGATATGCTCCCATGGCATCAGTATCAATGCTGATACCAGCAGGCCCAACCCAATACCGATCGGCACAATGAAGTTCCTGAATCGAAGGCTAAGCCAGTATTGAATGGAAATAATGGCCAGTAAGGAAATAAAACTTTTGAAGTTCATTTTTATCAACCATTTCCAATCCACTGCTTTCTCTAAAAAAGTATACTTCGGATGAATAAGGTCTGCTGCCATACCCGCCAGCAACATAAACACATTGAACATCACAAACAGGAAAAATACCATGGAGATAATAGAGAGGTATTTTGAAAAGAATATATCACCGATAGACAAAGGAGAAGCAAAAACCTGCTTCCAGGTATTGTTCTTGTATTCCACTTGCGGTATAAGACTGCAGGTAAGGATCACAAACATAGGAAGCAGGAAAGCTGAAAAATTCTGCCAGCCTTTTCCCAGATGTGCCTGCCATGGTTCAGCCGCCAGCCTGGCATAATTCAGGTCCGGCCTGAGCGTAAAGGTGAGGAAGAATATAAATGGCATAAAGGCTGAGCCAATAAAACACAGCCAGAATGCTGCACTGCGTTTATTCTTGATCAGTTCAGCCCGGGTGGCAATAACCAAACTCATATATTGTTGCTTGTAATTTCAATGAATAATTGTTCCAGGTCGCTTTGGCGCGGATGAATAGCATACACATCCAAACCTTCTTTTACCAGCAATTGGGTAATGCCTGCCGTTTGCTGCTTATCACTATAAGGAAGTAGCAACAGGTTCTCCTTTTGCTGCACAGTGTATTGTGGTGATAGAAGAGTTAAAGCCCTTGTATTATCATTCGTTTCGATCTCCAGCATGCTTTGACGCGTTTTCATCTGCTGCAATTCCTGTAATGGTCCCTGGAAAAGCATACGGCCTTTATGGATAATGCCCAGGTGCGTAGCCATTTTCTCCACTTCATTCAAAATATGACTGGAAACAATAACAGTAGTATTATATTCTTTATTCAGTTTTTTGATCAGTTCCCTTGTTTCAATAATACCATTGGGATCAAGTCCATTGGTCGGTTCATCCAGTATCAGCAGTTCTGGCTGGTTCAGCAAGGCGATGGCA
>DATAJQ010000328.1:0-6538 GCA_036262095.1 Chitinophagaceae bacterium
GCTGGCTTCTTCAAAGACTTCTTTGGGGAGAATGGAAGGACCAGCATTGAAATTGTGCATCACTGGGCTGTTGATTTATTGAATTAGAGGGGCAAAGGTAGTTGATTTGACTTATTCGTGTTCCTCACCATTTTTCCAGGCCGCGTTCAATATTTCAAACTCTTTCAGCTCAGCTTCACTGAATTCTTTATTGGATAAATGCTGAAGGTCCGGCTGCCCGGCATTCACCCAGGCGGTGTACCAGCAGGAAGCTGTTGCAAGGATGGATTGCCGCATGCGACGCTCTACCATGCCGTTCAGTTTCTTATTGTACAAGCGTGTGTAAGCAGAAGAATACTGGCGGATAACTGTTCCGTTCCGTTCTTCAAAAGCAAAACGCTGATCAGTCTGTATGGTTTGTGATAATTCCTTTTCGAGTTTTAGAACCGTATCGGCTGCAGCAGCACTTTCCAGTATTCTTTTCCAGAAAAAGGCTGCAGGATTGGAGATGTACATTGCTTTCCCGACCAGGAAATCCCATTCCTGTTCTGCCAGCAGCTCAGGGATCCTGCTCTCCCAAAAACCATGAATGCCTTTCTGGTTGGTCAATTGCCCGTTATGATTGCTGCTGGCATGCAGCGGCACATGAGCATCGCCGATATAATGGCCGATCTCTGCGGAATATTTCAGGATCGCAGCCTGGTTTTTTTCCTTGAATGCATGAGTGAGCCGTTGCAACATGGTCTGCAGCCACCAGGGAATAATGCCATGCGCCTGCAGGCTGTCAGCCGAATAACGGGCAACTGCATCTTTCCAGGAACGGGGAAGGGCAGGATAGGGATACTGGCCATACTGATCAATATCTATATAATGGCGTGGGCCTTCTGCGGCAACTACATAACGTCTTTTATCAGGATCAACAGCATGCTCTTCGATAAAAGCAATATGTTGCTTGTAAAGAAGGATCATTTCCGGGGGTAAAAGGAATACAGCATAGTAGTTGATCTTACGATGGCCGAAAAATCCCCAGGAATGGGCAGGGAAGGATGTAAATAGGAAGAATAGAGGAAGGAGAAGTTTCATAGCAGAGGGTGTTTTAGGATAGTAGGTGTTGATTGTTGTCCGTTGATCGTTGATCGTTGACCGAATGGCCGAGTGGGACGCAAGTCGAAGCCAATAGTCCTTCTTCAATTGTCACCCCGGCTTTGGTTAAATGCCCTTGCTGGTTTAAAGAATATAAGAGCCGGGGTCTCCCAACGCTGCACTTGCTTCGAAACAATAAGCCTTATTGCCAGGGAGATTTTGCAGATAGGGAGACCCCGGATCTTAGCGAACTATAGTAGCGCGTGTATTAAACCCGGTCCGGGGTGACAATTGAAAGGGGCTACAGGTTCAGACTTATACAGAAATTCGGTCATCAGCCATTCGGTCATCAGCCATTCGGCCATCGGTCAACGGACAACGATCCAACAACACCTACAAACCTTCAGCCGGCTTCTGGGCATGATCATCTTCCAGCGCCACTACGCCGCCTGTTACAGCATATTTCATGGCGTCACCAGAACTGATCTTATCTATTTTTTTTACTCTTGAGCGGGGAAGTATATATAACTGACCGGCAAAATTGTATGCCTGGGGAACATATACGGCTACCTTATCAGCTCCCATTTCAAACTTGCTCATTTCTTCATCGGTCAGGAACCCGACGATCCAGACCTCTTCTGCAAACACATTGGCCAGCACGGCTTTATTGAATTTTTTCTTATCACCTGCAAAAGCTTCAAAGAAATCTTTGGTGGAAGAATAAATGAATTTGACCACAGGAGTACGTTCCATCCATTGATCGAAGAAATGGATGAAGCTGCCCATCAGGAAGTTAGAGCTTATCCAGCCTACAAAGATGATGAACACGACAATGATCACGAACCCAAGCCCGGGGATATTTACATAGGGGCGGAGAATGCCATCCACCTTGATAAACAACAGGGAAACAATATATATGGTAATACCGATCGGCGCCAGGATGATAATTCCCTGGATCAGATAGCGTAAGAGCTTTTTTGCATAATACTGACTGGTATTCTTCGGCGCATTCGCCATGGGTAACATTGATTTGGGGCCAAAGGTAAATAAAAGCAGCGGGTGTTAAAACGTGTAAAAAGCAGGATGAACGGGGAAAAACACAGGATGGAAACTTTGGTTACGAAAAAAGTTTCCTTAGTTTTGTACTCTAAATTTCGCGTGAATGGAGGCTAAAGAGCGTATTTCTACGAAAGCTGAAGAATTGTTTACCCGGTATGGCATCCGTTCCGTGTCCATGGATGATATCGCCAACAACCTGGGCATGTCGAAAAAGACATTGTACCAATATTATGCCGACAAAGATGAACTGGTACATGCTGTAGTAGAAACTCATATCAACTCCCTCGAACACGATTGCCTTGTTATCCAGGAAGGTGCCAAGAACGCTATTGATGAAGTGTTCATTACCATTGAGAAAATGATTGACGATTTCAATGATATGAACCCCCTGCTGGTCCATGACCTGGAAAAATTTCATTACCGCGCTTTCCAGCGTTTCCGCGAACACAAAGACAAATTCCTGATGGAAGTGCTCCGGCATAATATTGAGTGGGGCATCAAAGACGAGCTCTACCGTGCTGATATCAATGTAGAAATGATGAGCAAATTCCGCCTTGAGTCGATGATGATTCCCTTTAATGTGACTGCTTTTCCTGCCGGCAAGTATAATATCGCGGAAATGTCAAGGGAATTTTTAATCCATTTCATTTATGGCATTGCTACTGTTAAAGGACATAAACTCATTCAGAAATATGTACAACAAAGACAAAAAAGCCTTACTCATGAAGAAAGCAAAAAATAAAAGGCATCACTGGTTATTACTGGCCCTCCTTTTACCTCTTGCTGCGCTGGCGCAAACCGGCGACACGGCAAGCGGAAAGCGGTATGAACTTTCGCTGCAACAGGCCATTGATCATGCCAATCAGAACAATCTTGATATAAAGAACGGACTGATCGATGTGTTGCTGCAAAAAGAAACCAACAGGCAAACAACCGCCGCGGCCTTACCCAAAGTGACCGTCAATGGCAGTTTTACCGATAACCTGCAATTGCAAAAGACCTTATTGCCGGGTGAACTCGTTGGCCAGCCAGGCACGCTTATACCCGTTCAGTTCGGTACCAAGTACATCACCAGCGGCACAGCCGAATTGACCCAGATCTTATTCGACGGGCAGGTGTTTGTTGGATTACAGGCCCGCAGAACATCTATTGACTGGGCCAATAAAAAAGTGGAAGTGACACAGCAGACCATCAAAGCCAATGTGTATAAAGTGTATTATCAGCTGGTGGCAAGCAAAACACAGGTTGACCTGCTCGATAGTAATATCGTGCTGATCAAAAAACAACAGCATGATGCCGAGGTCATGTACAAAAATGGTTTTGCAGAAAAACTGGATGTAGACAGGGCCAGTGTGGCATTGGCCAACCTGCAAACAGAAAGAGCCAAATTGCTGACCACGATCAATAACGGCTATTATGGCCTTAAACTCCTGCTGGGCATTCCAACCGCTGACCAATTAATATTGACCGATACATTGAGCAATGAAATGATAAGGGGAGGCATACTCGAAAACTCAACCTATCAGTATACCGACAGGAAAGATTATCAGTACCTGCAGCTTACCCGCGATTTCAATGCTTACAATATCCGCCGGTATAAACTGAGCAAGATCCCGACACTCAGCCTGGATGCGTCTTACAACAAACAGTTGCAGGAAAATAAATTCAAATTTGACGGCAACTGGTTCACCGCTTCCTATGTCGCCCTTCGTTTATCCATTCCCATCTTTAATGGCTTTGCGACCAATTCAAAGATTGCTGCTGCAAAGCTGACTGTGCAACAACTGGACAACCAGATACAGAACATGAAGATCTCTATAGATAATGAAGTGGAAACATCCCGCAACACGTTGCGCACATCTATTGCAGCAATGGATTATCAACAGAAGAATATGGAACTGGCCGAAGAAGTATACCGCCAGACAAAAAAGAAATATGAAGTGGGAACAGGAAGCAGTACAGACCTGACCACTGCACAAAAAGACCTTCAACAGGCGCAAACCAATTATATCAATGCCCTATATGATGCCATCATTGCTAAAGTTGATTTCCTGAATGCAACCGGCAAACTTTAATCATAAACCAAACCATGACCCATAAAACAACATATATGCAAAAGATACTTACCATCATGCTGTCAGCCTCCCTGGTATTGCTGATGGCTTCCTGCGGAAGCAGTGCCAAAGACGAGAAAGGCACGCTCGGGGATAAGAAAGCTGAACTGGAAAAGCTGAAAAAGCAACAGAAAGATGTAAATGACAAGATCGTAAAACTGGAAGATGAAATAAGCAAACTCGATTCATCTGCAGCGATCAAAGCCAAACTGGTGGCTTTGTCTACCATCGGTACAGACACATTCACTCACTTCATCGATCTGCAGGGCAAAGTAGAAGCACAGAATGTAGCGTATGCAGCTCCGAGAGGACAGGGTGGCCTGGTAAGAGCCGTGTATGTGAAACAGGGTGATGCAGTTCGCGTAGGGCAGGTGTTGCTGAAACTGGATGATGCAGTGCAACGTCAGCAACTGGCAGCAGCGCAGCAGCAGATCAGCGGTCTTGCTTCGCAACTGGACCAGGCAAAAAGCATTTACCAGCGTCAGCAAAACCTTTGGAAAGAAAATATCGGAACAGAAGTGCAGGTACTGAATGCTAAAACAAATGTGGATGCATTGCAAAGCCAGTTGAACGCAGCAAAAGCAAATGTGGAAATCGCACAGGAGCAGCTCAACTTCACTAACGTGACTGCCGAAATAAGCGGCACTGTAAATACCGTGAATGTAAGAACCGGTGAAGTGTTCGCTGCCGGTGCCCAACAAATCCAGATTGTTAACACCAGTGATCTGAAAGTGCTGGTGCATGTGCCGGAGAACTATCTTGAAAGAATAAACGTTGGCACCAACCTCAGGGTAACACTTCCTGAATTAAACAACAAAGTGATCGGTACAAGGGTTTCTGTAGCCAGTAAGCTGATTGATCCTATAACCCGCTCTTTCTATATTGAAGGCAGGTTGCAGGATAAGGACCTGCGTCCTAACCAGATCGCCGTGGTGCAGATACAGGATTATAAAACACCTAATGCCATCACTGTTCCTGTTAACACATTGCAGAACGATGAGAACGGAAAATTTGTGCTTGTAGCTGCAACAGAAAACGGCAAACTGGTAGCCCGTAAAAAAAGGGTTACTATCGGTGAATTGTACAGGGACAAACTGGAAATAAAAAGCGGTCTGCAAGCAGGCGACAAGATCATTTCAGATGGCTTCCAGGGATTGTATGACGGGCAATTGATCACTACAAACTGATCAGTGGAGATGGATCAAGCGCGGAAATTAAACCAGAATTGATGAAAGGATGGGCAACCATCCACAACAAATTATACAATGAGTGCTTTAGAAAATTTCACCGGTAAGTTTAAAGAATTTAAGCCTACCTCCTGGAGCGTCAAAAACAGGACTTCCATTTACCTGCTGATGCTGATCGTTACCTTATGGGGGGTAAACCAGTTTGTGACTTTACCGAAGGAACAGTTTCCCGATATCGTGATACCTACAATTTATGTACAAACCGTGTACGTAGGTAACTCACCCAAGGATATGGAGAACCTGGTAACCCAACCGATCGAAAAACAGATCAAGGGCATTACTGGCGCCAAGATCACTAAAACAACGAGTACATCCGTACAGGATTTCTCTGCCATCACTGTTGAGTTTGGAACGGACGTGAAAGTGGATGTGGCGTTGCAGAAGGTCAAGGATGCGATAGATAAAGCGAAGCAGGACCTGCCCACCGACCTTACAGAAGAACCAACTGCGCTTGAAGTTAGTTTTTCTGACCAGCCAATCATGTATGTGAACGTAAGCGGCGATTATGATGTAGTGCAGCTGAAAGAGTATGCAAAAGATCTGCAGGACAGGCTGGAAGAGCTTTCACAGATCAACCGGGTAGACCTGGTAGGTGCGCCGGAAAGGGAATTCCAGATCAATGCAGACAATAGCCGGATGGAAGCCACCGGTATCACATTTGATAATATCCAGGCTGCAGTAGCCAATGAGAACCTCGATATTTCCGGTGGCCTGCTGGAAGTAGGCAATATGAAACGTACGCTGCAGGTGAAAGGACAGATCAAGGAAGCAAGTGAACTGGAGAAGATCGTCGTACGCAACACAAAAGGCGCTCCTATTTATCTCCGTGATATTGCACAGATCAAAGACACTATTAAAGAAAGCGAAAGTTATGCACGGCTTGATGGCAAGAATGTTATCACGCTCAATATCATCAAACGTGCGGGGGAAAATCTGATCGAAACATCAGACAATGTAAAAAGAATAACAGAAGAATTAAAGGCTACAGAGTTTCCAAAGAATTTGGAAGTGGTGATCACCGGCGATCAGAGTAAACAAACCCGCACGTCTTTTAAT
>DATAJQ010000329.1:0-1584 GCA_036262095.1 Chitinophagaceae bacterium
AGAATGAGGAGCTTCTTCTTTTTTGGGTTTGTCAGCGATCACGCATTCGGTAGTCAGTAACATACCGGCGATAGAAGCTGCATTTTCAAGAGCGATACGAGTCACTTTAGTAGGATCGATCACACCGGCTTTCAGCAGGTTCTCATATTGCTCAGTGCGTGCGTTAAAACCATAATCAGCTTTGCCGTCTTTTACTTTCTGAACAATAATAGAACCTTCGAGGCCTGCGTTACCAACGATCTGGCGCAGCGGCTCTTCCAGTGCTCTTTTCACGATCGCCATACCGGTTTGCTCATCTTCGATCTGGCCTCTTACTTTAGCTTCCAGGCTTTCGATTGCACGGATATAAGCGATACCACCACCAGGAACGATACCTTCTTCTACTGCAGCGCGGGTAGCGTGCAGGGCATCATCCACGCGGTCTTTCTTTTCTTTCATTTCAACTTCTGTGGCAGCGCCTACGTAAAGTACAGCAACACCACCGGCCAGTTTAGCCAGGCGCTCTTGCAATTTCTCTTTATCATAGTCGGAAGTAGTGTTCTCTATCTGAGCTTTGATCTGATTAACGCGTGCCACGATATCAGCTTTTTTGCCTTTACCACCAACGATAGTTGTGTTGTCTTTATCTATAGTTACAGAAGAAGCCTGACCGAGAGAAGTAAGATCAGCACCTTCCAGTTTATGGCCAAGTTCTTCGCTGATCACTGTACCAGCAGTCAAAGTAGCGATATCAGTCAGCATTTCTTTACGACGGTCGCCAAAGCCCGGAGCTTTAACAGCAGCAACTTTGATAGTACCGCGCAGTTTGTTTACAACGAGTGTAGCCAGTGCTTCACCTTCGAGGTCTTCAGAGATGATCAGCAGCGGGCGTCCGCTTTGTGCAACTTTCTCCAGGATATGGAGGATGTCTTTCATCGCAGCGATCTTCTTGTCGTAGATCAGGATGTAAGGGTTTTGCAGTTCAGCTTCCATTTTCTCGCTGTTGGTAACGAAATAAGGAGAGATATAACCGCGGTCGAATTGCATACCTTCCACTACATCTACAGTAGTGTCAGTACCTTTTGCTTCCTCTACAGTGATCACACCTTCTTTACCAACTTTTGCAAAAGCTTCAGCGATCAGCTTACCGATGGTCTCATCATTATTGGCAGAGATGGTAGCCACCTGCTGGATCTTTTTGCTGTCGCTTCCAACAGTCTGGCTTTGACCACGGAGGTTTTCAACAACAAGGCTCACAGCTTTGTCGATACCTCTTTTCAGGTCCATCGGATTGGAACCTGCAGCTACCATTTTCAGACCTTCGCTGATGATAGCCTGGGCCAGCACAGTAGCAGTAGTAGTACCATCACCTGCAATATCTGCAGTTTTGGAAGCTACTTCTTTCACCATTTGTGCACCCATATTTTCGATGGGATCTTCCAGTTCAATTTCTTTGGCTACGGAAACACCGTCTTTAGTGATGCCGGGTGCGCCAAATTTTTTCTCGATCACTACATTGCGGCCTTTGGGACCGAGTGTAACTTTTACGGCGTTGGCTAACACATCAACACCTTTTTTCATTTTATTTCTTGCTTCAATATCGAA
>DATAJQ010000330.1:0-23444 GCA_036262095.1 Chitinophagaceae bacterium
CTTCAGGTGTGAAGAAAGCTAACGAAGAAAGTGCCAGAGTGAGAATATTTTGGGTGTCAATTTATTAAAGAAAGAAATCCCGGGAAAAGTGTGCGGTTTTGATACAGGATTGTTCAGTTTTGAAAGATAAAAAGACGCTGCTAAGCAATTTATTCGCCTGAGAGCGAAAGTTCAATGCTTAGCAGCGCCTTTTTATCTTCTTCCGGCGTTTTTATTTAACTAATTGCAGTTTACTCAGCTCTTCTGTAATAACAGCCACTTCATTTGCAGATAAAGCAGCCTGAGTGGCTTTTGCATTCTGTTCTGCCTGCTCTTTATTCCTGGCACCTGCCAAAGCGATAGTAATACCCGGCTGAGCCAGTGTCCACAACAGCACAAGCTGGCCGATTGTAAGTCCCTTTGAATCAGCGATCGGTTTGATGCGATTGAGAAAGGCGTTGGTGCGCTGGAGGTTCTCATCTTTGAAATAGTATAAACCAGCACGGTGATCTCCTTCGTTGAAAGCGTGACCGGGTTTTAGTTTACCGGTGAGGAGGCCGCGCTCCATCGGACTGTAAGCAAGAATAGATAAATTATGTTCAAGGCAATAAGGAACAACGGTTTTTTCAATATCACGTTTCACCATGCTGTAGGGCACCTGGTCGGAAGCAAGTGAAATGTATTTGCCAGCTTCTGCCAATTGTTCTGCTTTGTAATTGCAAACGCCGGCATATCTTACTTTTCCCTGTTTGATCAATTGTGCTACAGCTTCCATTGTTTCCTGAATAGGGGTCGTACTGTCTGGCCAATGGATCTGGTAGAGATCGATGTAGTCGGTTTGCAAACGGCGCAAGCTGTCTTCACACTCAAGGATAATACTTTCTTTCCCGGCATATTTATAAATGTCAATGGGTTTTCCATTGTTATCCTTGCTGTGAAAGCCAAATTCTCCTTTGTTGAGGTCCCAGCGCATACCGAATTTGGTAAGAATATACACTTTGTCTCTTGGCAGTGTTTTAACGGCTTCGCCTACGATTTCTTCGCTGGTGCCCTGCCCGTAAATTGGTGCTGTATCGATAGCATTCACGCCGAGATCATAAGAGGCTCTGATAGCATCGATGGCATCTTTTCTTTCTGATCCGCCCCACATCCATCCACCCGCAGCCCAGGCGCCGAAAGTGATCACAGAAGGAGTAAGCGATGTGTTTCCCAGTTTCCTGTATTCCATGTTCTGATTTATTTAAAATGTAAATATTAACTTAGCGTTCTACCAAACAGCCTTCATCCGCCGGCAAAGCCATACTTACATTACCGGACCAAATTTGCCATAGTTTCTCTAATTTTCTTTACTAGTATAAAATTATTAAGGCCATGAGGAAAACAAGTTCGACTAATTTTCTAAACCAAGCATACCTGGAAGAGAAATGTGCGCTGAATGAACTTATTTACCTGCTCAGTAAACGATGGATTACTGAAGTGCTTTTCAGTATTGAAGAAGGCAACAATCGCTTTTCCAGCCTGAAAGAGGATCTCCGGTATATCAGTGATAATATACTGGCAGACCGGCTTAAACTGCTGGAACAGCATAAGCTTATTAACCGGAATGAACATACGCCTGAGGTACCCTCACGTGTAGAATATACTCTCACATCTACAGGCCACAGTTTAAGTGAACTGCTTGATGGAATGTGTCAGTTCGCTGAAAAGAATATTCATTTTCCGGATAAATCCTCCTAATGGGATATGTTTCGATTATTTTTTCGCATAGGTAATTCGGAAAATAGTTCCATGTGCATCATCCGAAACATATAAAGATCCGTCGGGGCCCTGGGCTAATCCGCAAGGCCGGTGTTTTGCATTGCCTGGCGATTTTGGATCGTCTGTTCCTGCAAACCCATTGGCAAATATTTCCCAATCGCCGCTGGGAACGCCATTTTTGAAGGGAACAAATGCTACATAAAAGCCGGCCTGGTGAGGCGCTCTGTTCCATGATCCGTGGAAAGCAACAAATGCTCCGTTCTTGTATTTTTCCGGGAATTGATTGCCGGTATAAAACAATAATGCGTTTGGCGCCAGGTGTCCGGGAAATGCGACCACGGGTGTTTCTGCTTTTTCCCCACCTTCTTTTTTACCGTCGCCACCATATTCCGGTGAAACGATTTTTTTCTTTTGGATCTGGTCATAATAAATATAAGGCCAACCGCAATCCGCTCCTTCATGCAGTTTATACATAGCTTCTGCAGGCAATTCCACGCCTGTTTTCTGATCATACAGATCAGGGAAAAAATCATGGAGATTATCGCGGCCATGCTGCATTACATAAAGGGCATTGCTTTCTTTATTCCAGTCGAGTCCCACCACATTGCGCAATCCGGTGGCATAGCGGATGCCATTGCCATAAGTTTGATGGAGAGAATCGGCGTTGAACCGCCAGATTCCACCGGCAGAATCCAGTACAGGGCAGGGCATCATGCCGGGAGAGCCTTTAATACGGTCTTTAACCTGGCATATATTGGAGTAGGCGCCAATATTGACATAGATATGGCCGGCATCATCCAGGGCAATGGATTTGGAGTTGTGCTGGTTGCGGTCGATTAATCCATAGATAAGCGTATCAGGATGCTGAGGGTCTACTACCTGCTGGTCCTGGTTCAGTTTATACCGAAAAACAGAGGTATTGGAAGAAGCATAGAGATAGCCGTTTTTGATGGTAATGCCGGTGCCGCCGTAATCACCAAAACCGGAAACGATTTGAGCTTTGCCGTCGCCGTTTTTATCAGGAGATAGCATAAGAATGCCTTTACCGTCTTTTACATCATTCAGTTTTACGAATATGTCACCATGGTCGTTCACGACAAGATGCCTGGCTGTGCCTACGCTGTCGGCAACGATCTGAGCACCGAAGCCCTCAGGCAGGGTCAACCCAGCATCGTTGACAGGAGTAGGTTTTGTGGAATCATTGTTGGCGCAGGCGCTAAGCAGTAAAAGGAAAACAGAGCAGGTGGCAAGATGTTTAAGATTGTATTGCATAGAAGGATTTTAACCTGTAAATGATCAAAGAATGTTCCTAAATATACATACAAAAAAACACCTTTCTGCTTAATGAAAGAATAGCTTCGTAAATAGTGAGTTTTCGAATGGTAACAGGCCTGGTGTTCCGGAAAATCAATTTTCAATATCGTTCCTGTTTGCGCCTATGGCCGGGATATACCGTTAATACATAACCGGCGGTGAATTTTGGTTAAAATAATTTACTTTACCTCAAGAACAAGTCATATAAAAAATCAAGCATGAAGTTTTCACTCACCCTTTCTTTAATTGGCCTGACAGTCATTAACAGCTTTGCCCAAAACACAACAGAGAATTATTTCAAATTAACGCGCACCGGTTTCAATGAAAAAAATGCGCTGAATACAACCGGTTATGTGGAGCAGCGCTGGCGGTTGCCGGGAAACAAAGGTTTTGACGAAAGTATTTACTACGTTGAGAAAATATTGCAGGATGCGGGGTTCGTTTTACAAAAGGAAAATGAGCAGGAAGCACCGATGACTTACCGGCTGGAGAAAAGGCCGCTGAAACAAAATGCCTGGGAGCCGGTGAATGCTTCCGTTTTTATTGAAGGTGAAAATACTCCGGTGATCGAGTTCAAAACAAACCGGAATATGATCCCCATTAATTGTCCTTCCACGCCTGCAGGAGGCGTAACAGCAGAACTGGTGTATTTGAGCAAGGTGGTACCGGCTGAAATTGCAGCGATGGATCTGAAAGGAAAGATCCTTTTTAGTGAAGCGCCTGTCAATAGCGTGCTGGGTCAGGCAGTGAAAGCCGGTGCAATTGGTGTAATGGCGTATTCCATGCCAAAGTATACGCAGCCGGAGAAATATCAAACTTCTATCCAGTTTGGCCAGATGCGCCCTGTGGGTGATGCCTGGGCTCTTCTTTTATCTTATGCGGCCAAAGAAAAATTGAAAGCCGCCTGCCTTAAAGGAAAAACGGTGGTGAAAGTGAGTATTGAAACCAAATCTTATCCTTCCGAAGAGCTTACCATTGTAGCGAATGTAAAAGGAACCGTAAAGCCGGATGAGCGATTTGTATACAGCGCCCATGTGCAGGAGCCTGGAGCAAATGATAATGCAAGCGGAGTGGGGGCGCTGGCAGAAATGGCGAGACTGTTTGCGGGCCTGGTTAAATCAAAAAAATTTGTTCCGCAGCGGACAGTTACTTTTTTGTGGGGTACGGAGATCAGTGCAACGCAGCGCTATATTGCTGACGATAGTATCAGGGCGAAGGGAATTTTATGGGGAATGAGTTTGGATATGGTAGGTGAAGACACCAAGAAAACAGGCGGCAGCTTCCTGATCGAAAAAATGCCTGACCCTTCTGCTATCTGGACACGCGGGGAAGACAAACACACAGAATGGGGAGCTGGAGATGTGAAAGAAAAAGATCTTTTCCCGCATTATTACAACGATTTTATTTTAAGCATCTGCCGGCAGCAGGGAAAATTTGCTAACTGGATGGTAAATGCCAATCCTTTTGAAGGTGGTAGTGATCACACACCTTTTCTCCGCAATAAGATACCGGGATTGCTGATGTGGCATTTTACGGATGTGTTTTATCATACGGACAATGACAGGCTGGATAAAGTGTCTGCACAAACCCTGAAGAATGTGGGTGTGAGCGCACTTACAGCCGGAATGACGCTGGTCAATGCTGATGAGAATACGGCGCTGGCGATCATAAAAACCGTGAAAGGGGAAGCGGATAAAAGAATGCAGGCAGAGTTTGCACTTAGCCAGCAAGCGGTGAAAGAGGGAAAGGACCTGGCGAAGGAAAAGCATATCCTGGAAACCTGGAGTAAGTGGTATACGAATGCGCTGACCACAATTGGTGATTTGCCGGTGAAGAAGCAGACAACGAGAGTGGGCTCTAATTTGAAAGTGGTGATATTGGATTTGGAGAAAGAGACGGCAAAGATGCTGGAGCAGTTGGGGAAATGATTGAAAGCAGATCCTTCGGGTAAAAAAACAAATATTGTGTTTAAATGACGAAACGAAACTGCTAAAACTCATAATAAAAAAGAGGAAAAACACCGGGTGGGTTTAAAGGATTAAGGCAGTTTTGCTGTGAAATAATTCATGAAGCATTCCTGTTTATCATTTTGAATATGCCCGCCTATGAAATACGAAAGATATACTGATTTAAAAATTTCAGAGGATCTGATGGAGACCCTGTTTGTCAGCAAGGGGCCAAAAGGTGAAATTGAAAAGATCATTCAGTAGTCCTTTTTTCAGGAAGTACTCGAAGCCGGAATCGACTTTATCAAATGGCTTTGGGGGTTAATTTAAAAGAGCTTGAGAATAATTTTGTAATATATGACCTTACACTGATAGACGGGCTATTTGCTCATGAGCCATTTGTGAAAGGGAAAAATTATGATGGATTTCTTATCAAACAGAAAACGAATCTTTAATTTTTATAACTATGAAAAAAATAAAAAAAGTAAAGGTAAAATGGAAAGGTGTTCCTGAATTTACTATAAGATACATAGTAGACAAATCTCTGAACAAGTATTCCGGAAAAGTTCTATTTCCCGAAAAATTGGAAAGAGCTAATTACATTCTTTCCCGGATGAAATGGTGATTAACCATTCCCAATGGAAAAGGCCCCAAAAGGGGCCCTTTGTTTGAACTATTCACATGAGAAATTGCCTTATTCATTTCGTAAGCTATTCACCGGATTAGCCCTTGCGGCTTTCACCGTTTGCAAGCTCACTGTAATCACTGCAATTACCAGCACCAGCAAAGCCGATAACGCAAACAACTGCCAGCCCAACGAGATCCTGTATGCAAAAGTCTGTAACCATTGCTTGGTGGCCCAATAACCTAATGGCACAGCGATCACTACAGCAATCAACACCAGTTTCACAAAATCCCTGCTCAATAAAGAAGCAATATCTGTTACACTGGCTCCAAGTACTTTACGAACCCCGATCTCTTTTCTTCGCTGACCGGTGAGATATGCCGTCATAGCAAACAATCCCATCACGGATATGATAATGGCTGTGATCGCGAATACACTGATGATCTGCTGCAGGCGGATATGTGCGGCAAATAGCCGCTGGAAATTATCGTCCAGGAATGTATAACGGATCGGCAGATCGGATTCTACTTTTTTCCAGGCTTCCGTGATCGCTGCTACAGTACCGGCAGTTTTATTACTGTTGATCTTTACCAGTAAAGCTCCACCAGACTGATACATACAGGCTTTATTTTCGATAGTATAAGCCACTGGCTGCACAGCGCTTTCAAAGCCCTGCACATTGAAATCACGTACCACCCCGATTACCTGCACTGGAACAGTGTCACAACCATCGAAATAAATGGTCTTACCGATAATATCAGTTCCCATTTTTCGGGCGGCTGTTTCATTCAGGATCGCGCTGCGGGTGTTCTGGTCAGCCTGACGCTCATCAAACAGCCGGCCTCTTACCAATTTAATACCCATTGTAGTAAAATACTCCGTACTCACTTTCACAGAAGCCATACGATGTTCGGCGCTTGCATATTTGAATGTGTAGGTAGATGTATCAATATATTCGTCTCCGGGAACAGTTGTTGTTTTAGCTACCTGCAGCACTCCCGGCGCTTTCAACAACAGTTCTCTTGTTGTATTGAAATTTTTTTCCCTGGTATTCTGCGTAGCTTCTATACGCATCACCTGCTCACCGGAGAAACCTTTATCACGTGTTTCCATAAAATGGATCTGGCGGGTGATCACCAAAGTGCCAAATACAAAAAAGGCAGCCACTACAAACTGTGCAACGATCAATGCATTACGGAACCCCCTTCCTTTAGTACCGCCGGAATATGCTCCTTTCAACACTTTATTGGTATTAATGAGTGAAAGTATCACGGCCGGATAAAGGCCGGATAAAAGCACTACCACTACCAGGCAGATCAATAATTGGAGAAAAATATAGCCAATATTGCTGGCGCCCCAAAACGAGAGCTGTATACCGAAACTACGGGCAAAATAAGGCAGGGTCAACTGCACCAGCAGTAATGCCAGCGCAAAACTGATCAAACACTGCAAAGCTGTTTCCCCCAAAAACTGCCTGATCAATTGCCAGCGGCTTGAGCCTAAGGTTTTCCGTATGCCTACTTCTTTTGACCGGCGGATGGAAGCAGCGATAGACAGGTTGCTGAAATTGATCGCGCCTGCGATCAACAACAAAAATGCCAACACCACCAGTGTGGCTACTGTAGTAAAATTGCTGGCTCCATGACGTGGAAAATTATGTATCTGTCCTACAGCATCCGTAAACAATCCCGCCTGGTGTCCGGCTGCACGGAAAGCAGCGTATGATTGATTATCCTTTTTGATCTGCTCATCATAGAAAAGCGGATTGATCAGTTCATCAAGTTTGGCTACAGGCAGCACATTGGCTGTTTTCACATATGTTTGATACGACCGGTTTCCCCAGAAATTATTTTTTCTTTCATACGAACTGCGCCATGCAAATTGAAAACTGAAATGAGTAGGAGTGGAGGGTTCTTCTATCACTGCCGTTACTTCATTGTCAACACTACTGAATAAGCGGATGGTTTTGCCAATGGGATCAGCTTTTCCAAAAAGACGCTGGCTCAATGATGTTGTAATAATGATGGCGTTGGGCTTATCCAGTGGATTCAGCCTGTCGCCTGCTACTATTTTATAAGGAAATACGTCCAGAAAAAGTGAATCTGCTTCCACGCCGCCTTTGGAGTAGATTTTTGTATCACCGGCGCTAAGAGGAGTTTCAAAATTATCATAAGGTTGTATACGCGTGGCTGCGATCACTTCAGAAGATTTTGCGGCTAAAAAACCTGCCAGAGGAGAAGCGGTCTGCTCCATTATCTCATCATCAGTGCGCTGGCTTACCCTGTATACTTTTTTTAATTCCGGGCTCCATTTATCATAGCTAAGTTCATTATTGAGATAGAGAAGAACGAGAACAAACCCGGCCAGCCCCGCTGTAAGCCCAGCAATATTGATGGCACTGTACAAGCTATTCTTTGCGAGATTGCGGAAACTGATACGAAAGAAGTGTTTAAGCATAACAGAGTGTATGGTGATCGATCTATGGTCAAGCAAAAGTATGCCACAATATAAGTGTATGTGTTTCACTTGGTTATAAGAGGTTTTGCCTCCCAGACGTTCGCTTTTGATACAATGTACCGGCCGGAACTGATACACTAACTCTTTGAAGAAGGATAAAGAAAAAATAGTATTTTCCTTTATAAAGAATAATTCATGCAAGAAGAGGTTACCAAACACACCAAAAAGATCTTTAAAGCCGCCAGAAGTAAACATTCCTTAGGCGAAAAGATCAGGGAAATTCTGCTGGAAATTGCGATCATTGTTTTTGCTGTCACACTTTCTATCTGGTTGCATGGCTGGTCTGAACACCGGCATGAACAAAAGGAAGCAAAAGCATTCCTGAAAGGGTTGAAAGAAGATCTGAGCAAGGATATCCAACTTATGGAAGCCAACAGAACTGTGATCGCAAGGCTTGATTCAAATTTCAAGTTCCTGCAATCAATACCCGAAGGCTCTTCTTCTGCCAGAACAGATTCTGTTAAGGATAAAGAGATAGGTCAACACCTCTATTTCGACCTGCGTGTAACCCAACCGAATATCGGACGGTACGAAGGATTTAAGTCGAGCGGAAAAATAGAGACTATTGAAAACAGTGTATTAAAAGAAAAAATATTGATATTCTATCAGCAAACCCTTCCAAACATTGCTTATGGAGAAAATTATGTGAACTCACTTCAACAAAAAATGCTGGACCTGCTGGTTGAAAAAGATGAAAAACAACCCCTGGTCAGTTTTATTTCATCATTAAAACTAAAATCGCTCCTGAATTTGGGTGTCCATAATTTTGAAGTGAACCTGAATGGTTATGATAAAGCGATTGCAGAAGCCAGGGCAATCATTGAAGAAATAGAAAAATGATTCACCGGCGGGTATTCTATTAACCTTCATTAACATTAATCCAAGACTCTTTAACTCCCTTTGCCTTTTTCTAAGAATATTTTCGTAGCCGAAATCAAAACCACCGGCTATGCGAAAGCTTTGCTTCATCCTGTTTCTTAGTTTACCCAACCTTACCCTTCTGGCTCAAAAAAATGGCACTGTAAAAGGCATTGCGTATGATACGTTAGGAAAACGTCCTGTTCCTGATGCTACCATAACCGTATTACAGAAGAAAGATTCCTCTCTTGTTTCTTTCGGCATGTCTGACAATGCCGGACGTTTCTCCTTTTCAGACCTGGCTCCCGGCGAATACCGGCTGCTGATCACCCATGTAGCTTATCACAATACCAATAAACCTTTTACCATTTCCGAAACAGACAAAAATCCTGACCTCGGCCAGATCATTATGAATGATAAAACCAAGGTGCTTGATGAAGTGATAGTAACCAGCGAAGCCCCGCCGGTAACGCTGATCGGGGACACTGTTCAATACAATGCCGGGTCCTTTAAGACCCAACCCAATGCCAGTGTGGAGCAATTGCTGAAAAAGCTGCCTGGGGTAACGGTTGATAAAAGCGGAACTGTTACTGCACAAGGACAAAAAGTGAATCGTGTGCTGGTAGACGGCAAAGAGTTTTTTGGCAACGACCCGAAAATGGCGACTAAGAATCTTCCTGCTGATGCCATTGATAAAGTGCAGGTATACGATCGTCAAAGCGATCAGGCGCAGCTTACCGGTTTTGATGATGGCAATAGTGAGAAAACGATCAATCTTAAACTGAAAAAGGATAAAAAGAAAGGAGCATTTGGAAAGATCATGGGCGCTGGTGGTACAGACGACAGGTTTGAAGGCCGGTTCAATGTTAACTCCTTTAAAGGGGCACGCCAGATGTCGGTCATTGGCATGGCAAATAATACCAATGCCGAAGGATTTTCTTTTATGGACATGATGAATTTTTCAGGCGAGCTTAGCCGGATGATGCGGAATGGAGGAGGAATGATATCGCTCGGTGCTGATGACCCCGCTGCATCTATGCTTGGGAGTAATAACAGTGGCATCCGCACTATCTGGGGTGGTGGATTGAATTATAACAATATCATTGGTACCAAAGCGGAATTAACCAGCAATTATTTCTACAATCATTATAACCCCAAAACTATTTCCGATATACAAAGGCAATATATTTTACGCGACTCATCTTATTTCTACAATCAGAACAGTCTTACAGATAATATTAACAATAGTCATCGACTTAACCTGAGCCTGGATTATGTGATCGACTCCTTTCATTCACTCAAGATTTCCCCTTCGATCGGCTACCAGAAAACAAACAATCGGGCTTCCAAAGTATACCGGCAATATGGCAGCGATGGCCGGACCAGTAACGAAGGAAATTCATTATCAGGAACCAACAGCACGGCCTATAACCTAAGGAACGACCTGTTGTTCCGGAAGAAATTCCGCCGCTCCGGCCGTACTTTTTCTTTCAGCCTGCAAAACACGTTTAATAACAGTGACGGCGAAGGCAGCCTGGAATCGATCAATAATTTCTACAATGAAACCGGCTTTTTATACCGGCGAGATTCAGTTGATCAGCTTATTCAGAACAATAGCGACCTGAATGGGTACACTGCCAAAGCCGTGTATACAGAACCTCTTTTCCGCCGCTCCCTGCTGGAGTTCAGCGTTGGTAAAAGCAATACCAAAAGCAGCTCTGATAAAGTGACGTATGACTATAATAAAAACAGTGGTAAGTATGATGAGCTGAATGATTCACTGACCAATAATTTCAGGAACACATACGGCTATATTAACGGGGGCATCCGCCTGCGCACGCAAAAAAAGAAATATAATTATGCCATAGGGGCATCATTACAAAGATCAGAGCTGGAAGGAAAGATCATCAGTGGCATCAAAGACTCGGTGATCAACAAAACCTTTACCAACATATTGCCAACAGCCCGTTTTCAATATAATTTCACCCGTTTCAAAAGTCTTACGCTCAACTACCGCTCGTATACCAATCAGCCAACTGTTTCTCAATTACAACCAGTGCCTGATATCACTGACCGGTTGAATATCAGAAATGGTAATCCTGATCTGAAACAGGAATTTACCCATAATCTGCAGATCAATTATAATGGCCTGAACCCTTTTAGAAACAAAACACTGTTTGCATTCTTCAACCTCAGCCGTACGGAGAATAAGATCGTGAACAGCGATTCTTTGTTTAGCAATGGCATTAAATCTACCCGCCCCGTTAATGTAGATGGTGTGTATAACCTGACAGGAAATATCAGTGTCGGTTTTCCTGTCCGTTTCCTGAAAGGCTCTTTGCGTGCGGGTTCCACCTTATCCTATAATAGCGGCGCGCAATTCACCCAGGGTTTGAGGAACGATATCAAGACCTTTATTGCTGGTCCCCGCATTAGCCTGGATATGGATTGGAGCGATCAGATAAATGTATCGGTAAGTGGCTCTTTGAGCTATAACAAATCGACATTCTCTTTACAAAAAGCATTCAATACCAACTATCTCTCCCACCTGTATGAAGCAGAATTCAACTGGCAATTGCCGAAAGGAATTAATTTCAGCACAGATTTCAGTTATACCATCAACAACCAACTGAACAGCGGCTTCAATGCGAAAGTCCCCTTATGGGGTGCATCACTGAGCAAACAATTCCTGCGGTTCAACAGAGGCGAACTGAAGTTGAGTGTAAATGATATCCTGAACCGGAATGTAGGTGTTAGCAGAACAAGCAATCAGAATTATATCGAGGATTCAAGGGTGAACACTTTACGCCGGTTTGCCTTGCTGAGCTTTACCTACAGCCTGAGCAAAGTGGGATTGAATAATGCGGGCCCTGGTGGCGGAGTGAGAATGATTGGAAGATAATGGTGCAGGGAAGCCCCTACACTTTATTTAGCAATACGCTGAACTCACTTCCGGTCCCAAGATTGCTCATCACGGATATTTGTCCGCCCTGAGCTTCAATAAACTCTTTGCTGATTGCCAATCCGAGGCCTGTGCCACCTTTCTGTGATCCAGGCACGCGGAAATAGCGGTCGAATATTTTGTCCCTGTATTGCGGATCAATGCCCTGGCCCTGGTCCTTTACAATAAAAGCCAGGCTGCTATTATTTTCTTCGATCGTTAAAGAAATAGTGGAACTGTCAGGTGAATAGCGAATGGCGTTCGATATAAGGTTGGCTAATACCCAGGATGTTTTTTCATTATCTGCCAGCACAAGAGGAAGCGGGTCGGGAAAATGTGTTTCCACTTTAATTTTTTTCTGATCAGCCTGTGTTTTATTGATGGCTACGGCGTAATCCAGTATCTCTTTTGGAGAAGTTGGTTTGATATTAAGTTGGATATTTCCGGTTTCCACTTGCGTCATATTTAGTAGCTCACTGGTGATCTTCAGCAACCGGTTAGCATCTTCTTCAATGCTTTCCAACAGGTTTTTTTGATCGGTATTGACGGGGCCGGTGTGCTCGTTTTCCAGTAATTGTACACTCATTTTGATCGAAGAGATCGGTGTCTTCAGTTCATGCGAAACGGTAGCTATAAAATTGGTTTTGGCAAAATCCAGTTCTTTAAAAGGGGTGATATTTTTCAGCAGGATAACATGGCCGATATATTCTTTTCCTTTTTCGCCGGTTGGAGTGATCTCTATCGGGTGCACTTCTTTCTCAAAATAACTTTCTTTATTATCAGCAAAGATCTTGAGTGGCTGGCTTTTGACGGTAAGCGCTTGTGCCGGTTTGTCAATATCCCTGATAAGATACCTGATCAGATCATTCTTCATAGCTACTTCTGCTGCCGCTTTTCCTATCAGCTCACCGGTTTTCAAACCGGTTATTCTAACGGCTTCTTCATTAGCAAAAATGATCTTGCTGTTTTGATCAAGCCCTATTACAGGATCGTGCATGTTGTTGATAATCGTTTCGATCCGCCTTTTCTCAAACAATAATTCAGATAAATTGCTGCCTTCATATTCCTCCAGTTTGGACGCCATGGAATTAAATGCTTCACCCAGTTCTATAAATTCGCTGCTCCCTTGCAGATAAATACGTTTATTATATTTTTTTTCTTCTATTTCCCTGATCTTAACGGTAAGTTCATTGATAGGGCGGGCAATGCTCCCGGGAAGATTGACCAGTAAAGTAAGGGCGATCAGAAAACAAAGTGTGCCGGCAATGGCTATCCAGAAAGTTGCCTGGTCGGCTGTATTTTCTGCCACGCCGCTTTTGCGTTGGATGGCCTGCATGTTCAGCAGCATAATACCTGAAAGATCCCTGCGTAAGCCAAGTTCGGCCATGCTATCGGCCGGATTGTTTTTTAGGGTTTCAAAATCAGCAGCCAGTTTATCGGTCAGTTCTTTTTCCCCAGGCTCCGTTACGTTTTGCTGCTGTTTTTTAAGGTTGATGGAAAAATTCTGAATGTTGACGGGGATGCTGATGTTCTCATCCAATGCGATCAGCATTTGCCGGGAATAATCCAGTGTGTTGTAGTTAGCGATCAGAATATTCTTGGTATCGCGTGATAGCTTATTGATATGAGTAGCGCCGATCACAGCAAGCACGATCACCAATAAAAAAAGCAGGCCAACGCCCAGCGATAATTTTGTTTTGATACGCATTATGAAAGAATTACCAGGTCAATATCAGCTACGGACAGTTTTTTTAATAATTGATTGAATACATTCGTGGCAGCGATTATCCTCAACAGGCTTACATGCGGCTTGCCGATACAAATGGTGGTGATCTGCCGTTTCTCTGCTTCTTCCACGATGGCTTTGGCTACATGGCTGTCTGTTACTCGTATAATTTCTGCACCCAACTGCGTTGCCAGCTTGAAATTATTGATAAGATGCCTTTGAGCCGCCAGCCCGATCTTATCCCCGCTCTCCCGAGGGGTTTGTACATACAGCAGATACCATTTGCTGTGATAGTAATTTGCCAGTCTTGCCGTTTTCCGGATCACCGTTTTAGCTGTTACGTCATTACTGCTGATGCAGGCCAGGAAGCGTTCATGCCTGGGGGCCGATCTTGCAGGCAATTCGGTTTCCACTTTTCTTTCCACCTGGCTGGCTACTTCTTTCAGTGCAAGTTCGCGTAACTGCAGGATCTTTTCACCCTGAAAAAAATTATTCAAGGCAATCGGCACTTTTTCCTTTGTATAAATCTTTCCCTCCTTCAAACGGGTGATCAGTTCATCGGCAGTGAGATCAATATTTACGACCTCATCTGCCATTTGCAATACACTGTCCGGAACACGTTCACTTACCTCCACCCCGGTGATATCTCTTATTTCATCATTCAGGCTTTCGATATGTTGAATGTTGACAGCGCTGATCACATTGATCCCGGTTTCCAGTATTTCTGCCACATCCTGCCAGCGTTTTTCATTTTTGCTGCCTTCGATATTTGTATGAGCCAGTTCATCAATGATCACGACTTCCGGCCTTAAGGCAATCACCGCCTGTACGTCCAGCTCTTCCAGCTCTTTTCCCCGGTAAAACAGTTTGCGCCTGGGAATGATTGGCAAACCTTCCAGTTGATCATGTGTCTCTTTCCGGTTATGTGTTTCGATATAACCGATCTTAACATCCACGCCATTGCGGAGCAAAGCATGTGCTTCCTGCAGCATACGGTAGGTTTTCCCCACACCGGCACTCATGCCTATATAGATCTTGAATTTCCCTGTTCTCGATTTTTTTATAAGATCGAGAAAGTGTTGAACACTATTTTCTTTATCCTCGCTCATGCAATAGCCTCCATGGTTTTTGAGGTCTTGTGATCTGCTGGGTTGAACGGCATGATAGTATACAGCATAATTTACATTGCTTCGGCATTTCTGCCAGAAATTTTTAATAATAAATGCACTGTTTATCCCATGCCAAAACCTGTTCCGGATTTATCCTTTTTGAACACTTTCTCTGAAACCCTTTACCAGCAATGATTTCATAAGGCCATAAGGAAAAAAGGCATATTTCTTATGTGTCTTACCCTTCCATTTTGAAAAGAATCCTTTTCAAAATGGAAGGGTATTGAAAGGCCGGTATTACCTGACCGGCAACTGTAAATCCCCGCAAACCATTTAGCAGCAAAGAGTTTGGCGGAACGAACACCTTATGTAAATGGAGGTGGCACCCGTTTTGGCACAACCGCCGTAGCAAATCGATCATTCACTATAAAATAAGATGTATGCTAACAATCCTCCTTTTACTGGCCGCAGCGCTCTGCTTCTATTTATTCTTTAAGTCGATCGGGTTCTTTGAAAAGATCTGATCAATAAACCTTTTAAAAATAACAATATGATGAACCTGCTATTCGGTATTTCAGTCCTGGTATTTATCTACCTCATTTATGTATTGATCAAGCCGGAAAAATTTTAAAACGATAAATCATTCTTACTATGAACACTGAAATTACAGGCACAATACTGATCGTCTTACTTACCCTGCTGCTGGCGTATCCTCTTGGCAGGTACATAGCAAGGGTTTTTGCCGGTCAGAAAAACTGGCTTGATTTTATGAAGCCGGTGGAGAAACTGATCTTTAAAATAGGAGGTGTGAATCCGGATGAGGGGATGAACTGGAAACAGTTTCTGAAAGCAATGCTGACCATTAACCTGCTTTGGTTTGTGTATGCATTCTTTGTATTAATGTTCCAGGACAAGCTGCCGCTTAACCCTGATGGCAATCCTGGCCAAACCCCTGATCTTGCTTTTAATACTGCGATCAGCTTTCTAGTTAACTGCAACCTGCAGCATTATTCCGGTGAAACAGGGATAACTTATTTCTCCCAGCTTTTTGTGATTACCTTTTTACAGTTTGTGAGTGCTGCTACCGGTCTTGCCGCCCTCATCGCCTTATTTAACGGGCTGAAAGAAAAAACGACCCAGAACCTGGGCAATTTCTGGAACTATTTTGTTAAGTCCATCACGCGTGTTTTGTTGCCTTTATGTATTGTAGTGGCAGTGTTGCTCGTTTTCAGCGGTACGCCAGCCAGCTTTGATGGCAAGGATAGCATTACTACGCTTCAGGGAGATAGTGTGCAGGTGTCGAGAGGTCCTGCTGCGGGTATGATCGCGATAAAACAATTAGGTACCAATGGCGGCGGCTGGTTTGGAACCAATTCTTCGCATCCATTGGAAAACCCTACTTATTTCAGCAACATCGTTGAAACGATTTCTATACTGGTGATCCCGATGGCCCTGGTATTTTCACTGGGGTTCTATATCAATCGAAGGAAACTTTCAACGGTCATCTTCGCTGTAATGAGCGTGCTTTTTGTCCTGTTTTGCTGCATCAATATTTATTATGAAACAAGAGGTAACCCGGCTATTGATAAAATGGGCATTACCCAATCAATCGGCAGCATGGAAGGGAAGGAGATCAGGATCGGTTCTGCCGCTACTGCCTTATGGAGTGTAATTACAACTTCCACATCCAACGGTTCTGTAAACGGCATGCACGACAGTCTTACGCCTTTGTCTGGCGGTGTGGTGATCCTGGATATGATGATAAATGCCCTGTATGGAGGCATAGGGGTGGGCCTGCTCAATTATTTCATTTTTATCATTATTGCCGTGTTCATTTCGGGCTTGATGGTGGGGCGAACTCCGGAGTTTATGGGCCATAAAGTGGAAGCGCGTGAAGTAAAGATCGCCGCATTGGTAACCCTGCTCTCCGCATTCCTGATCAAAGGATTTACAGCTTTTGCAGCTTATATGGTAGCGCATCATCCTGAAATTGCCTGGTCGGTGAAGCCTTCCGCCTGGTTGAACAATCCCAGCTACCATGGATTTTCAGAGATGCTGTATGAGTTCACTTCTTCCAATGCCAATAATGGCAGCGGGTTTGAGGGATTGAGTGACAACAATATTTTTTGGAATGTGACCACAGGTTTTGTGCTGATACTTGGCCGTTACTTGCCGATAATAGGTCCTATTGCGATTATCGGGTTACTGGCAAAAAAGAAATACACTCCTGAATCATCCGGCACTTTGCGCACCGACTCCTACACGTTTGGTGCAATGACACTGGCCGTGATCATTATCATTAATGCGCTTTCTTATTTCCCTGCACTGGCCCTGGGCCCTATTGCAGAATACCTGAGCCTTTATTAAAGATTTAAAAGAATGAATTATGTCAAAGCATAAAAGAAAAAACAAATTGTTTGAAAGGGCGCTGGTAAAGCAAGCGTTGAAGCAATCTTTTGTCAAGTTGAGCCCGCGTTCCATGTTCCGCAACCCGGTAATGTTTACTGTTTACCTGGGCACGATCATCATGCTGGCGGTTTGTATCTGGATAGCCGCCGGAGAAACATCACAGGGCTCACTGGTTTATAATTCGATCGTTTTTGCGGTGCTGTTGCTGACTGTACTGTTTGCCAATTTTGCTGAAGCCATTGCTGAAGCAAGAGGGAAGGCGCAAGCGGAAAGCCTTCGAAAGACAAGGGAGGATACACCGGCTAAAAAAGTGTTGATCATAGGGGAAATGTATGTGAACGAGATCAAGATCGTTCCTTCTTCCCAGTTGCGGAAGGGTGATCTGTTCATTTGTGAAGCAGGTGATATCATTCCAATGGACGGAGAGATCGTGGAAGGATTGGCCACTATTGATGAGTCGGCTATCACGGGTGAATCAGCTCCTGTGATCCGCGAGGCGGGTGGCGATAAATCATCCGTGACAGGAGGAACCAAAGTGTTGAGTGATCATATCAAAGTGAAAGTAACAACAGAACCAGGCGAGAGTTTTCTCGATAAAATGATCGCCCTGGTAGAAGGAGCGAGCCGTCAGAAAACACCGAATGAAATAGCATTGACTATTTTACTGGCAGCATTCACGCTGATATTCGTTATTGTTTGCGTTACACTTAAACCTTTTGCAGATTATGCGCAAACGCCGATCACTATTGCAGCATTTGTATCCCTGTTTGTTTGCCTTATTCCCACTACCATCGGCGGATTGCTCAGTGCCATCGGTATTGCAGGCATGGACCGCGCACTTCGTGCGAATGTGATAACCAAGAGTGGTAAGGCAGTGGAAACTGCCGGCGACCTGGATACGCTTTTGCTGGATAAGACCGGCACTATCACGATCGGTAACAGGAAAGCCACGCAGTTTTGGCCCACCGACGGGCAGGATAGAACAGAATTCATGACCAACTGCGTGCTGGCTTCTATTGCCGACCAAACCCCGGAAGGAAAATCTATTATAGAGCTTGCTTCAGTTAATAATATAACTCAGCAGATACTTCCCGTCAATAGCCGCCTTGTTGATTTTACTGCTGAAACGCGCAGCAGTGGCATTGATCTCCCTGATGGAACATCCATCCGCAAAGGAGCATTTGATGCTATTAAAAAAATTGTAGACAGGGCCGGAAATCATATTCCATCAGATACTGCCAACAAGGTAAAAGAGATCGCTTCCAATGGAGGTACACCGCTGGTGGTAAGTAAGAATGCTAAAGTAGTGGGTGTGATAGAACTGCAGGATATTATCAAACCAGGCATACAGGAACGGTTTGACCGCCTGCGTAAAATGGGTGTTAAAACCGTAATGGTGACAGGTGATAATCCGCTTACTGCAAAGTATATCGCTTCCAAAGCTGGTGTGGATGATTTTATAGCAGAGGCCAAGCCCGAGGATAAAATGAATTATATCAAAAAAGAACAACAGGGCGGTAAGCTGGTAGCCATGATGGGTGATGGTACCAATGATGCTCCGGCACTGGCCCAGGCAGACGTTGGTGTGGCTATGAACAGCGGAACGCAAGCTGCCAAAGAAGCCGGTAATATGGTTGACCTGGACAATGATCCCACCAAGTTGATCGAGATCGTAGAGATCGGTAAGCAATTGCTGATGACACGCGGTACGCTTACGACTTTTTCTATAGCCAATGATGTGGCTAAGTATTTCGCGATCGTACCAGCATTGTTCATCACTTCCATTCCTGCATTGCAGGGGCTTAACCTGATGCATCTTGCCAGCCCCGAAAGTGCGATCCTTTCAGCGGTTATTTTCAACGCCATCATTATACCTATCTTAATTCCACTGGCCCTGAAAGGTGTTGCGTATAAACCAATAGGTGCATCGGCGTTGCTGAGAAGGAATCTGCTGATTTATGGACTGGGAGGAATTATTGTCCCTTTTATTGGTATAAAACTGATTGATCTTATTGTGGGAGCTTTTTTATAAGCAAGAGTTATTCTTCATAATTAATAATAAGTAAAATGAAAAAATATATAAGTCCTTCACTTAGGCTCACGCTGGTCATGATCGTGTTGTGCGCTATTGTATTTCCCTTGCTAATGGCAGGTATAGGTAAGCTGGCTCCTGGTGGCGGTAAAGGAGAAACTATAACCGTGAATGGTAAAGTGGTAGGATATGAAAAGATCGGTCAGCGGTTTACGGAAGATAAATATTTCTGGGGCCGCCCTTCCGCAGTGGATTATAATGCTGCGGGATCTGCTGGTTCCAACAAAGGGCCTTCCAATCCTGATTATCTCAAGATGGTGCAGGAGAGGATCGACAGCTTCCTGGCGCATAACCCGGCAGTGAAGAAGGAAGAGATTCCATCTGAACTGGTAACAGCATCCGGCAGCGGCCTTGATCCGGATATTTCACCAACAGCAGCTAAAATTCAGATCGCGCGTATAGCCACAGTAAGGGATATAGATCAAAAGAAACTGCTGACTCTTGTAGAGTCACATACAGAAGGCCCGATGCTTGGCCTGTTTGGCCCTTCGAAAGTGAATGTGCTCAAATTGAACGTAGCACTGGATGCACTTAAATAACAATCACTCACATTAAATATATCATCTGTTATGAGAACTATTTTAATGGCAACTGCCATGCTGATCTGTGCCCAATTTTTTATTACTGGCCCTGTTAATTCACAGGAAAATCCTGCTTTTACTGTTTCCGGGTATGTAGAAGCCTATTACAGTTATGATTTCAATAAGCCACTGGATAATAACCGGCCAGGATTTATATACAGCCACAACCGGCATAATGAATTTAACCTGAACCTGGGATTTATAAAGGGAGCGTACAATTCAGAGCGGGTAAGAGCTAACCTGGCGCTGGCGGCAGGCACTTATATGAATGCGAACTATGCCGCAGAGCCGGGTGTGCTGAAGAATATTTTCGAAGCAAATGCCGGTGTTAAACTGAGCAAAACCCAAAACCTCTGGCTTGATGCGGGTATATTCGGTTCACATATTGGGTTTGAAAGCGCTATCAGTAAAGATTGCTGGGCACTTACGAGAAGCATGCTGGCAGACAATTCTCCGTATTATGAAAGTGGCGCTAAACTTGGTTATACGACCAATAATGAAAAATGGTTTTTCAGTGTGCTGGCATTGAATGGCTGGCAAAGGATAAAAAGAGTGGATGGTAATTCATTGATGAGTTGGGGCTCGCAGATACAATTTAAACCATCATCAAAAATAACATTGAACTACAGCACCTTCATCGGTACTGATAAGCCGGATAGTGCCCGGTTGATGCGCATTTTCCATAACGTCTATGGCATATTCAATGTCACTGACAAATTGGGGATTACCGCAGGGTTTGATATTGGTACAGAGGAAAAGAGCGTAACCGGCAGTGGCACTAATACCTGGTATTCCCCGGTTGGTATTCTGCGGTATGCTTTCAACGATCAGTGGGCGCTGGCAGGCAGGGTAGAGTATTATAAAGATGAAAACGGTGTGATCATTGCAACGGGTACACCGGAAGGATTTCAAACTATGGGTTATTCGCTGAATGTGGATTATTCACCGGCTAAGAATGTATTGGTAAGAATTGAAGGACGGACTCTTAGCAGTAAAGATGCTGTTTTTATAAAGGGAAATGGGCAGGTGAAAACGAATACGCTTGTAACCGGATCTGTTGCTGTAAGCTTTTAGTTTTTGTATCACTATCCGATCTTATATTCTTCAATCTTTCTATACAGCGTGGTTAACCCGATATTCAGTAACCGCGCTGTTTCCGTTTTATTACCATTTGTATAGTTCAGCACTTTCTGTATATGCAGTTTCTCTGCGCTGGCCAGTGAAAAAGCAGAAAGCTCTGTGGGCAACCCTGAAGAAAAAGCCTGTAGCTCAAGCGGAAGCTCGGCTGTAGTAAGTTCATTGCCATTACTGAGAATGACGGCACGTTCTATTACATTCTTTAATTCGCGGATATTGCCAGGCCAGTTATAATGCTGTAATGCCGACACAAAATCAGGCGACAGATCGATGCTTTTCTTATTAATAACTTTAACAGCATACAATGAAGCAAAATATTTTGCCAGTGCTTCTATATCACCACTCCGTTCTTTCAGTGAGGGAAGCTTTATCTGGAAAACGGACAGCCGATAATACAGGTCTTCCCTGAAATGGCCGGCTTTTATTTCTGTGTTAAGTTCACGGTTGGTTGCAGCAATAATGCGCACATCCACTGTGCTGGGTTTGCTTTCACCTACTTTAATGAACTCGCCTGACTCCAGTACACGCAATAGCTTTGCCTGCAGATCGATAGCCATCTCACCAATTTCATCGAGGAAAATCGTGCCTTTATGGGCTTCTTCAAATAAACCTTTCTTATCCTTGATAGCACCGGTGAAAGCGCCTGCAACATGGCCAAACAGTTCGCTTTCCAGCAGTTCTTTGCTGAAAGCAGAACAGTTGATAGCTACAAATGATTGTTTATGCCGGCTGCTTGCCTGGTGAATGGCCTGGGCAAAAACTTCTTTACCAGTACCTGTTTCACCCAGCAATAAGACCGGTGTTTGGGTAACGGCTACTTTTTGCGCCAGTTCAACCGCAGCCTGAATTGGTTTGGAGCGGCCGGTGATGCTCTCGAATGAATATTTTTTACCGGTCCTGTTTTCGAGTTGCTGTACCCGCTTTACAAGAGCAACCTTTTCTACAGCCCGGTGCAGTAAAGGAATGATGCGGCCATTATCATCGCCTTTTACGATATAGTCAAATGCGCCATTCTTCATTGCCTGCACTCCGTCAGCGATATCTCCATAGGCTGTCAGCAAAATGATCTCAACAAGCGGATAATTCTCTTTGATCGTTTTTGCCAACTCAATACCATTGCTGTCGGGGAGTTTTACATCACAAAGGACTACATCAATATCCTTTTGCTGTAGTTTTTTTAAAGCGGCTTTGCCGGAATCGGCTTCCAGTATCTCAAAACCTTCGAGGCGAATGATCCGGGAGAGTAAGCTGCGGAGCTTTTCTTCATCGTCAATGATCAGGACATTGTTCATCAGAATAAAATATCCTGCAAAGCTATAGAAATAAATATCAGTTGTTCGATGTTCGAATGGCCGATGGCCGGAAGGCCATCGGCCATTCGAACCCACTCCTCAGTTCATCCTAAACCGCATTCCCCCATTCTGCTGCATTTGATCCATCAGCTTTTTTGTTTCATCGGTGAATTCTGCGCGGGTTACTTTTTTTCCTTTAGTTGGTTCCTTAATGGCAGCCATATCTGGTTTGGCCTGTATATCCAAAGCCTTATAAATGGTTCTTCCACCATTGGTTTCGAGTTCCAGGATAAGGCCGGGCAGCTGTCCCTGTACTTCAGGGCCTGCGGGCACAGGGATATCTGTAGTGAACCATGCAATCGTAGTGGTGGTATCATCTACCTCCTTGCGTTCCATTTTTCCGTTTTGCATACCCATGCTCATCCTTTTTCCAATGCGTTGGGTAGTGGCTTTGCGGCAAAGGTGGTTGAGGATGGTTTTGGTTTCATCGGCAAGTTTCCAGTTGCCTTTTTGAATGCTGTCGGAGATCAGGAAACGTTTATCCATAAAATCGCGTTGCTCCACTTTTTTTGATTGAGAGAAATCGCAGAAAGTGATATCGTCCTGGCCGCTTCCCAAATTGCGGATCATCACTCCTCCTGTTTGGGCTTCATCTGCCTGGATTTCATCTTCCAGTTGTTTCCAGCTCATCTGGTTGTTGGCAAAATTCAATTCAAACTTGTTGGTCCTTGTTTGCGAAATGGTTTGTGGCTCGCCACCGCGGGCAGCCATGGTGATCTGCATCTGAACGGAACGTTCATAAGTTACTTTGCCTTCTTTTTGCTGGGCGAAAAGACCGCCTGTCAATAAAAGGCTCAGGCAGGGAAGTACAATTCTCTTCATTATGATAGTTTTTTAATAGGGTTCAAATCTACTGCGAGGCCTTCCGGGAAGAGGTTAACCCACCTTGCAATAAGGTTAATAAAGGTTAATACAGCCTTTTCGGGCTGGAAGTATTGGTTACATTTGGTATCGAATCTAAAAAAATGAAACACTCATCAGTCAGTCAGGCAAAACCAAAGAGCTCAGGGCAACTAAAGCTTTTGCTCTTTTTTATGCTATTGACCATTGTAGGGATTGCAGGTTTCCAGGCATACTGGCTGCGGGATAATTATAACCGG
>DATAJQ010000331.1:0-34336 GCA_036262095.1 Chitinophagaceae bacterium
GGATAGCAAAAAATATTTTCGTAATCACCCTTCCACGAGAGAATTTCTAAACCAGGACCCTTAAATTCTTTTGATTATGGCTAAAAAACAAGTACCCGCTGCTGGCGGACTGCAGTTCCGTCGTCGCTTCACGTCTGATACAGTTAATGTGTTCGATATGTTTGAGTACGATTACCGCACCTCGGTGATCCGGAACCCAAGCGGCGAAGTAGTATTTGAAATGAATAATGTGGAAGTACCCAAACAGTGGAGCCAGATCGCTACAGATATTCTTGCTCAAAAATATTTCCGTAAAGCAGGGGTGCCTCAGCCTGATGGCAGCACCGGCCGGGAAACTTCTGCCAAGCAGGTTGCCCACAGGCTGGCCAACTGCTGGCGTGCATGGGGAGAGAGATACGGTTATTTCGCTTCAGCCAAAGATGCACAGGTTTTTTATGAAGAGCTGGTTTATTCGATCCTTAATCAGATGTGCGTGCCCAACAGCCCGCAATGGTTCAATACAGGTTTGTATGAAAGCTATGGCATTGCAGGCAAACCACAGGGCCACTATTATGTAGACCCTGCTGACGGCGAATTGAAAAAATCAAAGAACGCTTACGAGCGTCCTCAACCACATGCCTGTTTTATCCTGAGTGTGGATGATGATCTCGTGAATGAAGGCGGTATCATGGACCTCTGGGTGCGTGAAGCACGTATATTCAAATACGGTTCAGGTGTTGGCACCAACTATTCCAATCTCCGTGGCGAAGGCGAGAAACTGAGTGGTGGCGGCACTTCCAGCGGATTGATGAGCTTTCTGAAAATAGGAGACAGGGCGGCAGGCGCTATCAAAAGCGGCGGCACTACCCGCAGGGCTGCTAAAATGGTTTGTCTTGACCTCGACCATCCTGAAATAGTGGAGTTCATCAACTGGAAAGTGGAAGAAGAAAAGAAAGTAGGTGCGCTTATCGCTGCCGGTTATGCATCCGATTATGAAGGAGAAGCATATAAAACAGTGAGCGGTCAGAATTCCAATAACTCTGTCCGTATCCCCAATTCATTTTTCGATAGACTAAAGAATGGGGAAGACTGGGAATTGAAAGGACGCATGGATGGAAGAGTAATGAAAAAAGTGCCTTCCAAAGCACTCTGGGACCAGATCGCTTATGCGGCCTGGCGTTGTGCAGACCCGGGAACACAATACAATACGACCATCAACGAATGGCATACCTGCCCTGCAGGCGGAGAGATCAGGGCTTCCAATCCCTGCTCCGAATACATGTTCCTCGATAATACAGCCTGCAATCTCGCTTCTGCCAACCTGATGAAGTTCTATGATAAAGAAAAAAATCATTTTGATGTAGAAGGATATGAATACAATTGCCGCTTGTGGACAGTTGTACTGGAAGTATCGGTATTGATGGCACAGTTCCCTTCCCGTGAAGTAGCGCAACTGAGTTATGAATACCGCACACTTGGATTGGGATATGCCAACCTCGGCACCTTACTGATGGTAAGCGGCATTCCTTACGACAGTGAGGAAGCGCGCGCCATTGCAGGAGCGATCACAGCCATCATGACCGGCATCGCTTATAAAACTTCAGCAGAAATGGCTGCTGCGCTCGGTGCTTTCCCGCGTTATGAAGAAAACAAAGAACACATGATGCGTGTAATGCGCAATCACCGCCTCGCTGCTTATGATGCAGATGAATATGAAGGACTGAGCCTGAAACCACAGGGATTAAAAGCAGAGCATTGCCCTGATTATATGCTTAAAGCAGCTTGCAAAGCATGGGACGATGCGGTGGAACTGGGTGAGAAATACGGATACCGTAATGCACAGGCAACAGTGATCGCGCCAACCGGCACTATCGGCCTGGTGATGGATTGCGATACAACCGGTGTTGAACCTGATTTTGCATTGGTGAAATTTAAAAAATTATCCGGTGGCGGTTATTTCAAGATCATCAACCAGTCAGTACCGGATGCACTCCGCAACCTGGGTTATTCTCCAAAAGAAACTGAAGCGATCATTAAATATGCAGTAGGTGCTGCTTCTTTTGCAGGGGCACCGTTTATCAACCATCAAACACTGAGCGAAAAAGGATTTATCGCTGAAGAAATTAAGAAACTGGATGCAGCGGTTGTTTCTGCATTTGATATCGCTTTTGTATTCAATAAATACACATTGGGTGAAGAATGCCTGCAAAGGCTGGGCTTCACTGCTGAGCAATACAATGATTTTGAATGGAGCCTGCTTGAAGCATTAGGCTTTACGGAAGAGCAGATTGAAGCTGCAAACGATTATGTATGCGGCACTATGATGCTGGAAGGAGCGCCTTTGCTGAAAGAAGAACACCTGCCTGTTTTTGACTGTGCCAATAAATGCGGCAAGAAAGGCCAGCGTTATATTCATGCGCATGGTCATATTCGTATGATGGGAGCGGCACAACCCTTTATCAGCGGTGCTATTTCCAAAACGATCAACCTGCCGCATGAAGCAAACGTGGAAGAGATCGCTGATGCTTATTTACTGAGCTGGGAATTAGGATTGAAAGCCTGCGCACTTTACCGCGATGGCTCCAAGCTTTCCCAACCTCTCAGCAACAAATCGGATAAGAAAAAGAAAACAGAAACATCTGTAGAAGAGGCTACAGAAAAAGCAGCCGCGCAACCTGCAGTGTCCAATATTGTTGATCTGGGAAAACTCACTGTTGATGAGCTGCTGGAAGAAGTGCAGAAAAGGGTACAGGCTTCGCCTGATACCAAGCTGAAAAGAAAGCTGGCCAGCATTGTTGAGCGCCGCGCCCTGCCTGCCAAGAGAAGAGGGTTTACACAAAAAGCCAAGATCAATGGTCAGGCTATCTTCCTGCGCACGGGTGAATACGGAGACGGAACATTGGGAGAGATCTTTATCGATATGGCCAAAGAAGGAGCTACCATGCGCAGTATGATGAACTGCTTTGCGATCTCCATTTCAATCGGCCTTCAATATGGTGTGCCGCTGGAAGAGTTTGTAGATAAATTCGCCTTTACCAAGTTTGACCCTTCAGGTTTTGTAGAACATCCGAATATCAAGTCCACTACTTCGATCGTTGACTTTATCTTCCGTGTATTGGGTTATGAATATCTTGGCCGTACAGACCTGGTACATGTACTGGATAAGCCTGAAGTGATGAATACAGGTGCCGATGATTGGGATGATGTTCCGTCTAACGGGCTGGAATATGTAAAAGATCCTGAGCTTTCCAGTGTGCGTATTACACCATCAACCGGGAGTGTTACACCACAACCTGCAAAAACACATCGTGTAGTACAACCTGTAAAGAAAGCAGATACGGGTATGGAAGCTGTGAATGCTGCAGCAAAGAATATGCAGAGTGATGCACCCGCTTGTAACGTATGCGGACATATCATGATGCGCAGCGGCACTTGCTATAAATGCCTGAATTGCGGCAACCAGGGTGGTTGCAGTTAAATAAGTAAGGACGGAAAACCACTATAACAATGTACCTTGAACTGCATCCCGGTTTTATAACCGGGATGTTTTATTAGATGAATACCCTGTTATCATAACTGTAGTTCTCCCTGAACTCTTTTGGTGTGCATCCCTTCTTCTTACGGAAGAGGCGGTTGAAATTGGAGATATTATTGAACCCGCAATTGTAAGCTACTTCTGCTATCGACTGGGTAGTGTCTATCAGTAGCCTGGATGCATGGCCCAGCCGCATTTCCAGCAAACTGTCCATGAAAGTGATGCCGGTCCTGTTTTTAAAGAAACGACTGAAAGAAACGTCTGTCATGTTCGCCAGTTTGGACACTTCAGACAATGTAATGGGCTTCTGGAAATTCAGGTTCATGTATTCGATCGTTCGTTCTATCCTTCTGCTGTTGTAAGAAAGTTCTGCATTGCTGAAGCTTGCGTCAGACAGTGTATGCATATTCCGTGAAATGGAAAGATCGTGGAGGATGGAGAATAATTCCAGCACAGAGTCAAAACCCTGTTTCTGTCCTAATATCGTAAGCCGTGGATGAATAAGTTCAATGGTTTGGCGGGAAAATAAAATTCCTCTTGCAGATCGCTCCAGCATATTGCGGATAAAGCTGAGTTGATTGCGCCGTAAAAGTTTTTCATCAAACAGGTCTTTGTGGAATTGGATCGTGATCTCGCGGATCTCTGTGCTGGTGCATTTATGTGTTTGCCAAACATGGGGCAGGTTGGAGCCGACCAATACCAATTCGAGATCATCGATCTCTCCGATATGATCCCCTACAACACGTTTGGCGCCTTTGGCATTCATAATAAAGTTCAATTCCAGTTCTTCATGGCTGTGAAGGGGAAAGTCAAAATTTGATTTCACGCGGCTGAACATGGTAAAGCAATCGCTGCTGGTGAGTGGAGTGATCTCCCGCATGATTTTTTTCTGCATAATGACAAGGCTTGATTACCATTAAAGATAAGTAAATGCAGATAAAATAGTATTATCTAATGAATTCATTGCATCAGAAATGTATGCGATTGCAACTACTGTATTAAAGGCATTTTTGATTTTGACCGGATTCGATTAGTAAAATGGAGCATTATGATTGGATAAAATAGTACTAGTATTTCGCTGAGCAACAAAGTTAATTTTGGTGAAACAACTTGCTATATGAGACAAAAACGATTCCCTTGGGCAATCGCAATGGTCATTGCGTTCGTCTTTTTCTCCTCCTCACTTTTCGCCCAAAAAAGACTTGTTACCGGAATAATCGCTGATCAGAACAATGCGCCGCTCACCGGCGCTACAGTAGCGGTAAAAGGAGAAAAGGAAATGACCACTACCGATGCCAATGGTGCTTTCAAAATCCAGGTTTCATCCGATAAGGCCATATTACTGGTATCTTATGTAGGAGCCAAAAACATTGAAATTGCAACAGAAGGAAAGCAAACTGTAAGCGGTATCCTTACCGTTACGGATGCTAAACTCAGTGAAGTAGTCGTGATCGGTTATGGTTCCAAACGGAGAGCAGATATCTCTTCTTCCATTTCTTCTGTCAATAGCAAAGACCTGAAAGATCTGCCCGTGTCCGGCGTGGACCAGGCTTTACAGGGAAAAGTAGCAGGTGTTACCGTTATCAATAACAGTGGTCAGCCTGGTGGCGGCGTTTCCATTAAAGTGCGTGGCGTAACTACTATCAATAGCAACGATCCATTGATCGTGATCGACGGTGTTCCTTTTACAAGCAACACCAAAAACAGTTCCGGCTATGCCGGACTGGGTGGTTCGGATGGGCAAACAGGCAATAGCGTGATGGCCACACTGAATCCCGGCGATATTGAATCCGTAGATATCCTGAAAGATGCATCTGCGCAGGCTATCTATGGTTCACTCGCTGCGAATGGTGTAATACTCATTACTACCAAGAAAGGTAAAAACGGTGAAGGCCGGATCAATTACGATGTCTATTTCGGGCAACAGCGTGTGGCCCGTAAACTCGATCTGATGAACCTTCGCGAATTTGCTCAATACCAGAATGCAACAGCACCTTTGCTCGGCCTTCCTCCTTCACCGGAGTTTGCCGATCCTTCTATTTTAGGAGAAGGCACCAACTGGCAGGATGCCATGTTCCGGACAGGTAACATGCAAAACCATCAGTTGAGCTTTTCCGGTGGAAAGGATAAGACCAATTATTATCTCTCCCTCAACTATTTTAACCAGGAAGGTATCCTGATCGGTTCCGATTTCAAGCGCTATTCAACCCGCTTCAGTCTCGACCATCAATTAAAAACATGGATGAAAGTGGGCGTAAGTGCCAACGCATCACGCAGCATTCAGAATGTAACACTGGCCGATGCTGCCGAAGGCACTATCTGGTGGGGCGCTATTCAAAGCCCTCTGATCCCTGTTAAAAACCTGGACGGTACCTGGGGTGGCGGACAAACCATCGGTGGTGTTCAATACAGCCAGGACAATCCTATTGCCCGCAGTTTTTTCCGCGGAAATAAATCAACCAGCTCACAGGTATTCGGTAATATCTATGCAGACATACAATTCCTGAAAAACTTCTCCCTGCGCAATGAACTTTCTTATTCCCTTGGCTTGAATAATAACAATGCGTATCAACTGGCCGGTAATATCGGGCCTACAGCGCTCCGCTCGCAACTATTCGACTCACGCGGCAACAGTTATTATTATGCCATCAGGAATTACCTGAACTATAACAAATATTTCGGTAAGCACAGCATCAGTGCTACTGCCGGCCATGAAGCTCAATATTCTTACTATGAGCAGATCAATGGCAAGAAAGTAGACCTGCAGAATAATATACTTGACCTGAACTCAGGCAGCAGCGATCGCACTACCTGGGAATTGGGAGGAGGTAAAAACCAATGGGCCATGGAATCCTATTTTGCCCGCGGTGCTTACACTTTCGATAACCGTTACTCATTAAGCCTTACCATCCGTGCCGACGGATCATCCAATTTCGGCCCGAATAATAAATGGGGATATTTCCCTGCCGGTTCTTTTGCGTGGACTGTAACGAATGAACCATTTGCAGAAAACTGGAAAGGAACTGTCAGCAACCTCAAGCTCCGCGTTGGTTATGGTTCTGTTGGCAATCAGAACCTGCCCAGCGGCGCACAAAACCCGCCCTATACTTCTGCCATTGGTTTCTGGCCCGGTCCTGTTGGCTTTGGCAACTCAAGCTACCTGAATGGTATTGCCAATCCTGATCTCAGCTGGGAATCGGTGGTAACAAAAAATATTGGTGTGGACGCTTCGCTATTTAATGGTGTCATCGATTTGTCGGTCGACGTTTATAAAAAGACCACCAGCGATATGCTGTTATTCCTTACCGGCCCGCGCCTTATCGGCGTAGGTGATCAGTGGGACGATCTGAAAGCACCTATCGGCAACGTAGGGCAGATGTCGAACAAAGGGATCGATATCAGCATTTCCAGTAATAATATCCGCAGCAAGAACTTTACCTGGAAAACCAATTTCATCTTCTCTCATTTTAAAAACAGGCTGGATAAAATGGCCAACTCAACTGCAGGCCTCACCGGCAGGGTTTATTATGATAACTATACCATCACTTACACCAATCCCGGTTATGCTGTAGGATCTTTCTTCGGTCTGGTAACAAATGGGTTGTTCCGTACACAAGCCGATCTGGACAATAGCCTTCCGCAATTTGGCTATGAGATCAAACAGGAAGAAACCTGGTTGGGTGATGTTCGCTTCAGGGATGTGAGCGGCCCTGATGGAAAGCCTGATAATGTAATCGATGCAAGCGATATTACATTCATCGGAAGCCCGCTGCCTAAATTCACTTATGGGTTGACCAATACTTTCCAGTTCAAAGGTTTTGATGCTTCCATCTTCCTCCAGGGAAGTTACGGTTCCAAGATCTTCAACTTCCTGAGATGGCAGCTGGAAAAAATGGACAATGCTTATTTCAACCAGATGCGTACGGTAATGGACCGCTACACAAGCGACAATCCCAATGGAAGCCTGCCTCGCTTTACCAATACGAACGTGAACAATGTTTATATGTCTGACCGTTACGTGGAAAGCGGTTCTTATATGCGCATACAAAACGTTACGATCGGTTACAGGCTGCCTACCAGGCTGATCAGCAAAGCCAGGGTCACCAATGTGCGTTTCTATATGTCTATCCAGAACCTGCACACCTTCTCCGATTATAAAGGGTATGACCCGGAAGTTGGTGCATTCAATAACAATATCCGTTTGATGAACGTGGATATGGGCCACTATCCCAATCCCCGCACTTTCACTTTCGGAGCTAATATTGAATTATAACATTTAACAACTACACTAAAACATACTCGGATGAAAAAGCAACGTGTATATGCCTTATTGATGATCATGATCGTAATGGCATCGTGTAAAAAAACCTTTATCGACCGGCCATCACTGGATGGTACTACCCTCAGCAACTATTATAATACGGCAGAAGAAGTGAGAGGGCTTACCAGCACGCTGTATGGCCTTCCCTGGTCGGGATTTGAAAACCGTGCCATGGATGCGATCGGCGATGTGATGGCGGGTAATGAATATACGGGTGGCAATGATGATCCTCCTTTTATCAATTTCTCTTTTGCAGCTACCTCTGTCCGTATCGCTGATACATGGAAAGTGTTTTATAAAATAGGTGGCTGGACAAGTGAGTATATCAAAGCGCTTGAGCAAAAAAAATCAATGGGTGGCAATCCTACCTTTATTGATCCCGCTATTGCCGAGTGCCATTTTTTCCGTGGCGTGGTCTATTTCTATATCGGCCGCATCTGGGGCGATGCACCGATCGTGACCGATCCGGGCGGAGCAGCTTTGTCCGGCAACTTCAATATCCCGCGTTATATCAAACAGGATGTGTTGCGTTTTGCACTGGAAGAATTACAAATGGCAGAAGCCGGCCTGCCTGAATCGGATGTTCCCGGCCGTGTAACGAAATACGCAGCGAAAGGAATGATGGCCAAGCTGTTTCTCTACAATAAAGATTACGCCAATGCTAAAACAAAAGCAAAGGAAGTGATCGATTCCAAGAAGTATAGTTTATTCACAGACTATGCGGGCATGTTCAATTCAAGTGCCAATAACAATAACGTTGAATCCATTTTTGCTATCCAGCATCAACTGACCGGCAATCCCTGGGGCTCAGGCAACCAGAAAAATCCTGATCGCGGGCCTGCGAACCTGCAAACTTCAGAAGCTTCTATGTGGGAACTGTACACTCCTTCAAGGGATATCCTGGAAGAGTATGAGTTTGGCGATATCCGCCGTAAAGGCTCTATAATGGAACATGGCTGGAGCTTTCCTGCCTGGAAACCTACGAATGCCAATGCTGCTTACAACACGTTCATGGCAAACGGGTATAAATATGATACGCTTCAACCTACGAACAGCGGCGGACAGAAAAATGCTGTCCGCGCCAATATCGCAAAATATGTGGTTGGTCCCGGTGCTGCATTTGGTGGTGAAGCAGTGCTGGGTATGAACACCGGCATCAACACCATGATATTGCGTTATGCCGATGTGTTGCTGATATATGCAGAAGCTGTGTTGGGTACCAGTGCTTCCACTTCGGAAACAAGCGCCCTGGAGGCATTCAATCTCGTGCGCCAGAGAGCGCAATTGCCTGCAAAATCTTCCATCACCATGGATGATATATTGCATGAGCGCCGTGTGGAATTTGCTTTTGAAGGCGATTACTGGTTTGATATACAACGGCAGGGTTATGCCAAAGCGAAAGCGATCATTGAAGCGCAGAACAGGGGTACGGCCGATTATCCTTCTTCTGTAACATTCGCTGAAAGCAAAATGTACCTGCCTATTCCTGCCGGTGAAATACTGCAGGACCCGGCACTGGCCCTTGACCCGGTTCCTTATTATTGATCATCCAACCTAAATCAAGCACACAAAACCATTGTATATGCAAAAAATATTCTTCCATAAACTTGCTGGCCGGTGTATAGCCATTCTTGCGATGGCCATATTCTTCAGCGCCTGCGAGAAAGACAAAGATGGAACTCCTGATGTAAAACCCGGCAATATGGCTTCAGGTACACTTTCTCCTGCAGAAGCCGGTGGTGGAGATCTGCTGACTTTATCAGGCTCAGGCATTGGTGATATCCGCAGTATTGTTTTTGAAAAGAACAATGTACCTGCACCGTTCACTCCAACACTCAACACTGAATCGAACCTGATCTTTCATGTGCCCGATACCGCTTATGGCGGACCGCAGAATGTCATTTTCACCAACAGTGCCGGTAAAACCCTGTCTGTTGCATTCAACGTACTCGCTTTCGCAAGCGTCAGCGATGTTTCCAATTACAATTTTACGGAAGGGGTGGAAATCACCCTTACAGGCAATAACCTGGAAGATGTATCAAAAGTGGTTTTTACCGGCACTACGGAAGAGATCGCTATTGTATCTAAATCAAGGAAAACACTGGTGATCAAAATGCCTGCCACTCAGATTGCAAGATCGACGCTTGATATTACCAATTCTACGGGCAAGACCACTACCACGCAGGAATTCATTAATCTGGATAAGGCGCTTAAAATTTTCACTGATGGGTATGGTCCTGATTATGGAGACAACTCCTGGGGCGATGGTGCCGTGATCTCTACCACCGAATTTAAATCCGGTACCAAATCGGTTTCTAAAACTTATGCAAAAGGCAACTGGCACCTGTTTGGTTTTGCCAACTGGTGGCCCGGTACGGCCTCTGATCCGGCTTACAAATATTTTTCTTTCTGGGTAAAAGGAGCAGCCGCTGATCACATTTTGTATATCACTGGTGATAAAAGGACGGGCGGTTTTGGCAACAGCGATCAGTCAGCTCCGGTGAATGTACCTGCCAATGTATGGACTTATTATAAGATACCACTGAGCACATTGAACCTGTGGGCAACAGGCTCGCCATTTAACCAGATCGGCTTCTGGATCAAAGGGCCCGACAACCAGGATGAGAAATTCTACCTGGATGATGTAATACTGGTTAAATAAAAGCTGTGGTTTTGGAAAAGCATGTGATTCCAAAATGGGGTATTAATAATTAGCAGTAGCAGCAATCGTTCGAGCAAAGGTTGCGGGTTGATTCTTCTTCTCGCAACCATCTTTAAAAATGGCGGCAGATATGAGCGGTTTTATTTTTAATCGTACATTCTCAGATGAAATTAACTCTACTCGACGTAAGCATTGTCGTTTTATACCTGGCCACTATGGTGATCATCGGCTGGGTATTAAGAAAAAAAGCAAGACAGAATAAGGAAAGTTACCTGATGGGAGGCAAAAAGCTTCCCTGGTACATGCTTGGCATGAGTGATGCCTCCGATATGTTTGATATCAGTGGTACAATGTGGATGGTTGCCCTCTGTTTTGTGTATGGAATGAAGAGTATCTGGATCCCCTGGCTATGGCCCGTGTTCAACCAGGTGTTCCTGATGATGTTCCTCTCCAAATGGCTGCGCCGCTCCAATGCTACTACAGGTGCTGAATGGCTGGCTTCCCGCTTTGGTAAAAGCGGCCCGGGCATTAAAGGTTCCCACACGGTTGTTGTGGCATTTGCCCTGCTCAGTTGTTTGGGATTCCTGGCTTATGGATTTATCGGGTTGGGAAAGTTCATTGAAATATTTGTTCCCTGGGAAACCGTGAAAGATTATATACCCTTCAATGTTTCGGCAGAGTTTGTTCCGCATTTCTACGGGATCGTTTTTACGCTGTTTGCGATGTTCTATTCCATACTGGGCGGGATGCACAGCATTGTGCTGGGAGATTTCATCAAGTATATCATAATGACGGTTGCCTGTATTTCTGTTGCCGTGATCGCCATGATGCATCTTAAGGATCATCCACTGACTGTTCCGGCAGGCTGGACCAATCCTTTTTTTGGATGGGATCTGGGACTCGACTGGAGCAGGATCGTGCCTGATGCCAATAAGAAGATTGCTGCAGATGGGTTTGGTGTATTTGGCTTCTTCTTTATGATGATGTTGTTCAAAGGGGTGTTTGCAAGTCTTGCCGGCCCTGCACCGAATTATGATATGCAAAAGATCTTATCTACCCGTTCGCCCAAAGAAGCTTCCAAGATGAGCGGCTTTGTTTCCATCATTTTATTGCCGGTGCGTTATTCATTGATCATTGGCCTTACTGTGCTGGCATTGCTGTACTATGATCAAATGAACCTGCAAGCAGGTGGCGAAACAGATTTTGAAAGGATATTGCCTGCTACCATCAACAGTTTCTTGCCGGTGGGCATACTTGGCTTAGTGCTTACAGGCTTGCTGGGGGCATTCATGGGCACTTTCTCGGGAACATTGAATGCAGCGCAGGCTTATATCGTGAATGATATTTACCTGAAGTATGTTGATCCGCATGCTTCCACCAGGAAAGTGATCTCGATGAATTACCTGGCAGGTATTGTTGTGGTCACATTGGGGATCATCCTGGGTTTTTATGCAAAAGATGTGAACAGTGTTTTGCAATGGATCGTTGGAGCCCTGTATGGCGGTTATATCGCAGCCAATATGCTGAAATGGTATTGGTGGCGGTTTAATGCGAACGGATTTTTCTGGGGAATGGCCGCTGGTATTATCGCCGCACTGGTTTTCCCTTCGATCTTTCCCAATACGCTGGCACTATATTACTGGCCATTGCTATTCCTTATTTCATTATTGGGGTGCATCGCCGGCACTTATATGTCACCTGCAACAGATATGACCGTATTGAAAAGTTTTTATAAAACAGTAAAGCCCTGGGGTTTTTGGAAACCGGTGCATCAACTGGTAATGGCAGAGGACCAGCAATTTCAGCCCAATAAACGTTTCGGGTTGGATATGTTCAACGTGGTGCTGGGTATCATTGGTCAATGCTGCCTCACCATTCTGCCAATGTTCGTAGTGCTCTGGCTAAAACTTCCGCTGCTGATAACCGTGCTGATACTGGCTGTGATCATTGTTGTGCTGAAAAAAACATGGTGGAACAAATTAGAGAACTGATTTAAATGATTGATATGCGAACTGAATTTTTTAACCGTTTGTCGGAGTTGGAGAAAAGGCACGAAGAACTACTATCTCTGCCAAATGAGGAGATCACCCCCGGCAACGGTATCTTCAAACGCTATAAGTATCCGGTCCTTACTGCAAAGCATACGCCGCTTTTCTGGCGCTATGATCTTAATCCTCAGAATAACCCTCACCTCATGGAGAGGTTTGCCATCAATGCAGTGCTGAATGCAGGTGCCATTAAATGGAATGATAAATACATCGTGATGGCGAGGGTGGAAGCAGCTGACCGTAAATCTTTTTTTGCTATTGCCGAAAGCCCTAATGGCATTGATAATTTCCGGTTCTGGGATTACCCGGTGAATATTCCTGAGACCGATATTCCTGATACCAATATATACGATATCCGGCTGGTGCAGCACCAGGATGGATGGATTTATGGATTGTTTTGCACCGAAAGAAGAGATAGTTCAGCACCCGAATCTGATCAGTCTGCAGCCATTGCGCAGTGTGGCATTGCACGAACCAAAGACCTGGTGAACTGGGAACGGCTTAAAGATCTCAAAACTCCTTCTCCCCAACAACGCAATGTAGTATTGCATCCTGAATGGGTAAATGGACAATACGCATTTTATACAAGGCCACAGGATAGTTTTATTGAAGCGGGAAAGGGTGGAGGCATTGGCTTTGGCTTGAGTGAAAGTATGGAAGAAGCGAGGGTTGATCATGAAATAGTGATCGATAAAAAAATATACCACACTGTATATGAACTGAAGAACGGTGCCGGTCCTGCCCCGATCAAAACAAAACAGGGTTGGCTTCACCTGGCACATGGCGTGCGGAATACAGCAGCAGGTCTGCGCTATGTACTGTATATGTTTATGACGGATCTCAATGATCTGACTAAAGTGATCTATAAACCTGCAGGATATTTTCTTGCCCCCGAAGGTGAAGAAAGGATAGGGGATGTTTCCAATGTCGTATTCAGCAATGGCTGGATCACTGATGAAGACGGAACAGTATTTATTTATTATGCTTCTTCAGATACCCGGGTGCATGTAGCGGTTTCCACCATTGATAAATTACTGGATTATGTGATGAATACAGCGCCTGATGGCTTTACTTCTGCAGAAACGGTGAGAACACTTACAGAACTGATCGATAAAAACCAATCACAGTCGCTGGTAAATGCACTGAACCCACGCAGCAACAAAACCGGAAAAGCATAGAAAAATATTTACGATACCTGTTTACCGGCATCATGCTGTTGCCTTTTATATGCTGTAAAAAGAACAGCGGAACCACGCCGGATCCTGACCCTCCCGTTACTCCACCGGTGATCAAACCCCAGGTGGACCCGCCATTAGCAAACACTATCGGCTTCTTCATGGACGACTGGCAACCCCGGACATTTACCCCACCTGCTTATATAGATATAACTATTCCTGCTGCGGCTTCCTACACGGTAACGATCGATTACAGTGATGTGATTACTAAAATTCCCCGGTCGCTGTTTGGCAATAACGCCAATACCTGGATGACGCAGATGGTAACGGAGCCGGGCCTGATGACAGATATAAAGAACCTGCATCCTCATATCATCCGTTTCCCGGGTGGCAGTATCAGTGATATTTTTTTCTGGAACAGCCAACCCGGCGTTCCTCCTGTGGATGCACCTGCCGGTTTATTGAATGCAGCAGGAGCAAGTGCCGCTGCAGGTTATTGGTTTGGAAAAAACAATGCTAACTGGACCTTGTCTGTAGATAATTATTATTCGATGCTGCAACAAACCGGGAACCAGGGGATCATCACGGTTAATTACGGTTATGCACGTTATGGAACAAGTGCTAATCCGGTTGCAGCGGCAGCACATCTGGCTGCCGACTGGGTGCGTTATGATAACGGGCGTACAAAGTATTGGGAAGTCGGCAATGAAAATTTCGGTGACTGGGAAGCTGGATACCGTATTAACCTTGCAGATAATCATGACGGGCAACCGGAGTATGTTAGCGGGCAATTGTACGGCCAGCATTTTAGAGTGTTTGCGGATTCAATGAGGAAAGCGGCTGCCGAAACAGGGAAGACGATTCATATAGGTGCAGTTACTGTGGAAGCAGAAAGCCCGACCTGGGCTACTGCCACCCATCGCAACTGGAACACAGGAATGCTGGGCGCTGCAGGTAATTCAGCCGATTTTTTTGTGATACATAGTTATTACACGCCTTTTAATACCAATTCCAATGCAACGGATATCCTGAACTCCGCTACCACAGAAACAAAGAAGAATATCGATTTTGTGATAAATGCATTGCAAACAGCAGCAAAACCTGTTGTGCTGGATGAATGGAATATTTTTGCTACAGGTTCCAAACAGCCGGTGTCGCATATCAATGGCTTGCATGCTGATCTGCTGCTGGGAGAGCTAATGAAAAATAAGTATGGTATGGCCTGCCGCTGGGATCTGGCAAATGGGTGGGATAATGGAAACGACCATGGCATGTTCAATAATGGTGATGAACCTGATGGTGTGCCCAGGTGGAACCCCCGTCCTGTATTTTATCATATGTATTACTTCCGGAAATTTTTAGGGGACAGGCTGCTTTCTTCTTCTGTTGCAAATACAGCGGATATTGTTTCCTATGCATCGTCATTTTCTTCGGGTGATCTGGGGGTGGCACTCATCAATAAATCAGCTTCAGATAAAATAATTCAACTGGATATTAAAAACTTTATCCCCGGAAGCCGGTACTACTGGTATACGCTGACAGGAGGATCGGATAATGGCGAATTTTCCAGGAAAGTATATATTAATGGTGTTACATCAACGTATGCTTCAGGCGGGCCGCAGGACTATATGTCTATTAAAGCAAATTCTGCTGTTACTGCCCATGGGATGCGGGTGAGAGTACCGTCCAGGTCGGCAGTTTTTATAGCGGTTGATCATAAATAATCAATAAAGTATGAAAGGTTTCTTTAGTCTTGTTTTTTCTTGTGCCTTACTGATTGGGTCTAATAATTGCAGCAGTGCCCAGTTGAAATTTTATCCGGCCAATGACCCACAGATACGTTATACCGGGCGGATCGACTTTTCAAATCCATTGCGCCCCCGCTTCTGGCAGCCGGGCGTATATATCGAATGGCAGTTTGAAGGGAGCGATTGTGAAATGATCATTAATGATGAGGTATTATGGGGCAATTCACATAACTACCTGGAAATAGTAGTGGATGGGGAAACAAGGCGGATACAAACGAAATCCAGTACCGATACAATACAGATAGCAAAGGGGCTGACAGCCGGTAAGCATCTTGTAATGATCTGCAAGAATACAGAAGCGGGTATTGGCTATCTTGAGTTAACAGGTGTGCGTTGTGAAAAATTAGTAGCACTACCTCCGGCGCCTACCCGGAAAATAGAATTCATTGGCAACTCCATTACCTGCGGTATGGGCAGCGATCAATCTGAAGTTGCCTGTGATAAAGGAGTCTGGTATGATCAGCATAATGCTTACATGAGTTATGGGGCGATCACCGCAAGAACGCTGAATGCACGGTATCATTTATCGGCCGTATCGGGCATCGGCCTTATGCATAGTTGCTGCAACATGAAAGTGGTCATGCCACAGGTGTTTGACAAGATCAATATGCGCGAGGATACCATTGCCTGGGATTTCAAGCGGTATCAGCCGGATGTGGTGACCGTTTGCCTGGGACAGAATGATGGTATACAGGACTCGCTTTTGTTTTGCAATAACTATATAACCTTTCTGAAAAGGCTCCGCCAGTATTATCCTGCTGCTACGATCGTTTGTCTCAATAGCCCTATGGGTGATGAAAAGCTGACCATTGCCATGAAAAAATATCTTACCTCGATTACGGAAGAAATGCAGAAGACCGACAAAAAGATACATTCGTTCTTCTATTCCCGGCAATACAATAGCGGCTGTAGCTGGCATCCTTCATTGGAAGAACACCGCCAGATAGCAGAAGAGCTTACAGCTTTTTTGAAGAAACTGATGAAGTGGTGATAATTGAATACCTTCAGCCTGCAAATCATTGTCTTCATTTTGTTTTAGTGTATGTCGTATATCCCTTCCCTTTCCCGTTATGAGGAAATGCAATACAACCGTTGCGGAAAGAGTGGTTTATTGTTGCCGGCCATATCCCTTGGCCTCTGGCATAATTTCGGATCGGTAGATGATTTTAAAAATGGCCGGAGCATTATCCGCCGTGCATTTGACCGGGGCGTTACACATTTTGACCTGGCGAATAATTATGGACCAGAGCCGGGTTCCGCAGAAGAGAACTTTGGCGCAATACTGCAAAAAGATTTTGGCGGCTACCTGCGTGATGAACTGGTCATTTCCACTAAAGCAGGATATACTATGTGGCCCGGACCTTATGGTGATTGGGGTTCACGCAAATATCTTGTAACAAGCCTTGAGCAAAGCCTGAAAAGAATGGGGCTTGATTATGTTGATATATTTTACTCTCACCGCCCTGACCCAAATACGCCGGTGGAGGAAACCATGAAGGCGCTCGATCATATCGTAAGAAGTGGTAAAGCCCTGTATGCAGGTATTTCTAACTATAACGCGGAACAGGCACGCCAGGCATTCTCCATATTAAGAAGTTTGGGAACTCCCTGCCTGATCCATCAGCCAAAATATTCCATGTTTGTAAGAACACCTGAAAAAGGATTGCTCGATGTGCTTGACGAATATGGAGTGGGTTGTATCCCGTTTTCTCCTTTGGCACAAGGACTGCTGACGGATAAATACCTGAAAGGCATACCGGAAAGATCAAGAGCGGCCAATCCTCATGGGTTTTTGAAAGAAGAAGATATTACACCGGATAAAGTAGATAAGATATCCCGCCTGAATATGATCGCGCAGGAGCGCGGTCAGTCTCTGGCGCAGATGGCACTGGCCTGGTTGCTGAAAGATAGACGTGTTACCAGTGTGCTGATCGGAGCAAGTTCAGTGAACCAACTGGATAATAATCTCGATGCTTTGAAGAACCTGGCGTTTAGCGAAGAGGAGCTAGCTGCAATAGAAGATGTTCTTGCCGGTTGATACTGGGACTAATCCTTTTTCTTCCCTAGTAATATCCCTATTAATCAAAGCATACTGACCTGTTCTTTCCTTTTTTCAACTGCAGGATATTACATTAGCAGCACAAATTAATATCTATGAAAACAAGGATTATCTGGATCGTTCTTTTTGCGATGGTAGCTTTACAGGCATGCAACAGGGCTATGACACCTTATGAGGCTGCCAACAATCCCCGAGGTAAAAAATGCAGAGATATCAGGTAACTGATTATCCCTGGCCGAACAGGCTGCCTACAGCGCCTTCCAGCATGGGGAATTTTTCAACCACATAATTCTTGATCGATTCAATAGCTTTTTTGGCCTGCTCATCTGTTAAGCCGGCTTCTGCTTTCAGTCGGTCTATTAATTCCTGCATGGAGAAGATTTTATAGCCGGAAGAGACTCATTAATGATCTCTTCCGGCTTTTTTTGAAGTTATTCTTATGCTACTTTCAACAAGCTTAGCTTGCTCTTGTCAAACTTACGCTTTGCATAATCCAGGTCGAGGGTGAACTGGGTGTCTTTGGAAGAAGGCAGTTCAAACATTGCATCGGTGAGTATGCCTTCACAGATGCTGCGCAATCCACGGGCGCCGAGTTTGTACTCCACAGCTCTTTCTACCATAAAGTCCAGCACATCATCTTCAATGGTCAGTTCAATGCCTTCCAGCTCAAACAATTTCTTGTATTGTTTGGTGAGTGCATTTTTAGGCTGGGTCAGGATGGCACGAAGTGTGGTTGCATCCAACGGATCAAGATGGGTTACGACAGGGAGACGTCCCAGCAGTTCGGGGATCAGGCCGAATGATTTCAGGTCCTGCGCGTTCACATAACGCAGCAGGTTCTTTTTCATATTGTCCTGCTGATCTTTATCAACGTTGAAACCAATGGTATTGGTTTGCACCCGGCGGGCAATGATCTTATCGATGCCATCAAATGCACCTCCGCAGATAAAGAGTATGTTCTGGGTATTGATCTTGATAAGCTTTTGTTCCGGGTGTTTGCGTCCGCCCTGGGGTGGCACCAGCACATCGGTACCTTCCAGCAGTTTCAGCATTCCCTGTTGCACGCCTTCGCCGCTTACATCGCGGGTGATGGAAGGGTTGTCACCCTTGCGTGCGATCTTATCTATTTCATCAATGTATACAATGCCTCTTTCGGCAGCATTCACATCATAATTGCAAACCTGCAGCAGACGGGTAAGGATGCTTTCCACATCTTCACCTACATAACCGGCTTCTGTGAAAACGGTAGCGTCCACAATGGCAAATGGCACATTGAGCATACGAGCGATGCTCTTGGCAAGAAGGGTTTTACCGGTGCCGGTTTCCCCTACCATGATGATATTGCTTTTTTCAATCTCTACTTCACTGTTAGTGCTGCCAGCATCTGCCGGTCTTTGCTGCAAACGTTTATAATGATTATAAACAGCAACGGCCAGCACTTTTTTGGCCTCATCCTGGCCGATCACATATTCATCGAGAAATTTCTTGATCTCAATAGGTTTTTTAATTGTCAGTTTGAAAGAAGTATTGGGTGCTTTTTCATCCCTGACCATTAGTTCCTGGTCGATGATCTCGCGTGCATGTTCTACACAGTTTTCACAAATATGTCCCTCCTGGCCGGCGATCAGGATTTTCACCTCATCCCGGCTTCGCCCGCAAAATGAGCAATGCAAAATGTTTTTAGCCATGTTTTTTCCTTGAAATATTGAGACAATACGGTCCGGATCGTGACCACAAAAATAAAAAACCGCCCTGAGAAAGACGGCTTTTTACCAATATCTTATTTAAGTTATTGATATCTATCAACTTACAGTTTATTGATAACCTTGTCCACGATGCCATAATCCACTGCTTCCTGGGCATCCATCCAGTAATCACGGTCGAAGTCTTTCAGGATCTGTTCCATCGACTTGCCGCAATTGTCTGCAAGGATCTTCGCCCCCATATCTTTTACCCTTTTGGTTTGTTTGGCCTGGATTTCCAGGTCGGTGCTTACTCCGCGGATATAACCGCCCAGTGAAGGCTGGTGGATCATCACTTCACCACTGGGATAAATAAAGCGTTTACCTTTTTTACCGCCACTCAGCAAAATGCTGCCCATGGAAGCTGCCAGTCCCATGCAGATAGTGCTCACCGGGCTTTTGATCATTTGCATAGTGTCATACATCACCATCCCGCTGGTAACCACACCGCCGGGGCTATTGATAAAGAATTTGATCTCTTCGCCAGGTTTATCCGCATCCAGGAGCAGTAATTTGGTAACAACATCCTTGGCGCTTTTATCGTCTACCACGCCCCACAGATAAATGCTCCGCGTTTCAAAGAAGTACTTTTCCAGTTTTTTGCTGAACATCATCAGGTCGGATTTGGGCTGCTCTTCTTTTTCTTCTTCCTCTTCATCGTCGGCTCTCCAATCGCTATAAATAAATTGATTCCGATTCATATCGTATTGTTTAAATAAGAATTAAAAAATCAAAATGCAAAACCCGGATCTAACAGCTAGCTGCTTTAGGAGGTCATTTTGCATTTTTACTTTTGCATTTTGAATTATTCCCGGTTAGTCTTTTTTCTCTTTACGTGGGTTTGTCAACAGCACTTCATCTACCAGGCCATATTCTTTAGCCTCAGTAGCGGTCATCCATTTATCACGGTCGAAATCTCTTTCGATCTGTTCAATGGGTTTGCCGGTATGATAGTTCACCACGTCATACAATTCTTTTTTCAGTTTCCTGATCTCGTTCACGGTGATCTCGATATCACTTGCCTGCCCACCAATAGCGCCGCTGGGCTGGTGCATCATAATCCTGGAATGTTTCAGGGCCGCTCTTTTTCCTTTGGTGCCGGCGCCCAAAAGCACGCAGGCCATGGAAGCTGCCATACCGATACAGATGGTGGCTACGTCAGGCGTTACATATTGCATGGTGTCGTATACACCCAGACCTGAATAAACACTGCCGCCGGGGCTGTTGATATACATATTGATATCCCTGGTGCGGTCGGTTGAATCAAGGAAAAGTAACTGGGCGGTGATGATATTGGCCACTTCATCATTGACAGGGTAGCCCAGGAAAATGATCCGGTCCATCATCAGGCGGCTGTACACATCCATTACGGCCACATTCATAGGCCTTTCTTCGATGATATTAGGCGTCATTGCCGTTACCAGATGCGAACTATAAGAGTGGAGGGTATTGCTTGACAGCCCGCGGTGTTTTACCGCATATTTCTCAAATTCTGAATTAAAACTCATAAATCGTCTGTTTGCTTAAGAATACGAAGTTTTAGAAAATCCCCGAGTTGCGTTATTCGCTAATCCTCGCTAAGATAATGTACTGTCATCAAATATCCGTCCAAATGCCAAATCCTCAAAACTGATGACAGTATAGCAGAATTGAAAGGGAAATTGTTGATCCCAACCCGGGGAAAACCCGAAAAAGAGCGAAAATGACAGGAATGGGCAAAACCGTCAATTACCTGTATAAAAAAACTGCATCCCCCGGGGGATGCAGTTAATAATATGGTGATGCTCGGTATTGCTTTTACGAAAACATCTCTCTTACCTTGTCAAAAAAACCTTTTTCATTTTTATCCGGTTGCGGTTTGAAATTATCTGAGCCGGACAATTTTTCCAATGCGGCTTTTTCTTCTGAAGTAAGATGTTGTGGTGTCCACACATTCACGTGGATCAACTGATCTCCTTTTTCATAAGAATTTACTGCAGGAAAACCTTTTCCTTTCAACCGGAATATCTTGCCGCTTTGGGTGCCGGCCGGAATTTTGATCTTGGCCCGGCCATCAATGGTAGGTACTTCCACCTGCGTACCAAAAGCTGCATCAGGGAAGGAAATATACAGGTCGTATGCAACATTCAATCCGTCGCGCTGCAATTCCTTATGCTGTTCTTCTTCGATGAGGATGATAAGGTCACCATTCATGCCGCCTCTTTCGCCTGCATTGCCTTTACCGTTGATGCTTAACTGCATGCCTTCCTGTACGCCGGCAGGGATATCAATGCTGACGGTTTCTTCTGCAAATACCCTTCCTTCACCTTTACAATTGCCGCATTTGGCAGTGATGGTGCTTCCTTCTCCATTGCAGGTGGGGCAGGTGCTTACAGTTTGCATCTGACCCAGGAAAGTATTCTGCACTCTTCTTACCTGGCCGCTGCCGCCGCAGGTATGGCAGGTTTGTACGCTGCCTTTATCCTTAGCGCCGCTGCCCTGGCATACATTACAGGTAACATATTTTTTTACCTTGATATTTTTAGTAGTGCCTTTTGCAATTTCTTCATAGGTCAGTTTCAGTTTCACACGGAGATTGCTTCCCCTTACGCCGCGTGTGCGTTGTGCGCCGCCGCGTCTCTGACCGCCTCCGAAAAAGCTTCCGAAAATATCATCGCCGAAAATATCTCCAAACTGGCTGAAGATATCATCCATGTTCATATTGCCGCCACCAAAACCACGGCCATTGCCGCTAAGGCCGGCATGCCCGTAACGGTCATACTGTGCTTTCTTATCAGCATCACTCAATACTTCGTAAGCCTCTGCTGCTTCCTTGAATTTTTCTTCTGCTGCTTTATCGCCGGGATTGCGGTCCGGGTGGTATTGCATGGCTACCTTACGGTAAGCTTTCTTGATCTCCTCAGCCGAAGCTGATTTGCTGACGCCTAATGTTTCGTAATAATCTCTTTTACTCATATACGCGAATGATGCGAATGGTGTGAATTAATGCAAATGCCGCGCATTGGCACTAATTACACGAATGTGCTTTATTTTCCTACTACCACTTTTGCATGACGGATGATCTTATCATTCAGATAATACCCTTTTACTACTTCATCCACTACTTTGCCTTTCAGCTTTTCAGTAGGCGCAGGTATCTCCGTAATGGCTTCATGCAGGTCGGCATCAAAATCCTTCCCGATAGATTCCATTGGTTTCAATCCTTTCGATTGCAGCACGCTGCGGAGTTTGTTGAAAACAAGGATCACACCTTCTTTCACCTCTTTGCCATCAGAATTGTCCAATTGCTTTTGCGCCCTGTCTGAATCATCGAGCACTTCCAGCAGGTCCTGGATCACTTCACGGCCAGCGGTTTGCATCAATTCAATCCTTTCTTTGGCACTTCTTCTCCGGAAATTGTCAAACTCAGCCACGAGCCGTAAATATTTGTCTTTACCGGCTTCCAGCTCAGCTTTTAATTTTTCCAGTTCAGATTCACCTGCTACCTGGTTTTCGTCCGTATTAACATCAGCCCCTGAATTATTCTCAGGAGTCTCATTCACTTGTTCTTTTACGTCTTTTTCTGCCATTTTTTACAAATTGTTTGCAAAGGTAAGCTTGTCAATAATATTGCCAATGGCCGGTTTGGGACAAAATGGCCGCTACAGACGGGGCAGGGTGCAACATGGTCAGTAACAGGCGATGGCAGTTGGCCGATGGCCGACTTTCATGATCGGCCATCATTCATCGGTCATCGTTCTCCCCGTATCTTTGCACGCTTATGCAAAAAGTCTTTCTCAAACGCAAAATCGCTCCCCGCATTGCCAATGGCCACCCCTGGATCTTTGCCAATGAAGTGGAAAAAATAGAAGGCGATATACAGGGCGGGGAAACCGTTGAAGTATTTACGCATGATAAAAAATTTGTAGGCAAAGGGTATATCAATCCGAAATCGCAGATACTTGTGCGCCTGCTTACCCGGCAAAAGACCGATGAGATAAATGAAGCATTTTTTCTGCGCAGGATAGCCAGTTGCTGGGATTACCGTCAGAAGATCGGCTACACTGAAAATTGCCGGCTGGTTTTTGGCGAAGCCGATTCACTTCCGCAATTGATCATTGATAAGTTCAACGATTATTTTGTTATTCAAACCCTGGCACTCGGCATAGACAAATGGAAGCCAGCCATTGTAGATGCACTGAATAAAATTTTTGCACCCAAAGGCATTTATGAAAGAAACGACGTGCCTGTAAGGGAACTTGAAGGCCTGCCCCAGCAAAAAGGATTCTTATCAGCACCTTTTGATACAAAGATCATTATCCAGGAAAATGGGTTGAAGTTTCATGTTGACCTGGAGAATGGACAAAAGACAGGTTATTTTCTCGATCAGCAGGACAATCGCCGTGCGATCCGCCATATTGTAAAGGATGCTGAAGTATTGGGTGCATTCACCTATACCGGTACGTTTGAAATACATGCCGCCTATTATGGAGCAAAATCAGTGCTTGGGTTGGATATTTCAGAAAATGCCGTGATGCAGGCCAACCGTAATGCGGCACTTAATGGCTTGCAGGATATCTGCCGGTTTGAAACCGCCAATGCCTTTGATGTGCTGAAGCAATGGGGAAAGGAAGGAAAGCAATATGATGTGGTGATGCTTGATCCGCCCGCTTTTACAAAAAGCAGGGAAACTATCCAGAAAGCGATCACAGGCTACAAAGAGATCAATCTCCGTGGAATGAAACTGGTGAAACCCGGCGGTTTCCTGGTCACTTCTTCCTGCACCAACCTGGTAAACCCTGAGTTGTTCCTCCAGATCATTGATATGGCTGCAAAGGACGCCAGGAGAAAGATAAGACAGGTGACTTTCCAGGCGCAGGCGTCAGACCATCCGATCATCTGGGGAATGGACAATACACAATACCTGAAATTCCTGATCGTTCAGGTAGAATGATCAATAACCAGTAAATGCTTATTGGGAAACCTGGAATTTGCCTGAATCGATCACTTTTCCTGCCGCGTCAGTAAGGTGGTAGATGTACATGCCGCGGGTGAAATCATTCAGTGCGATCGTAGTTTTTTCAGAAAGATTCTGAGCCTCATACATCTTTTTGCCCAGGAAACTGTAGATGATGACGGTCCTGCCTTTTTGCTGGTCCTTATCAAAATCGAAGGTGATATAGGTCTTGGCCGGGTTGGGGTATAGCTTCACGATCTTACCGCCTGGCTGCTCGGTCATAGGCCCACGTGTAGTTTGGGCATCGGACCGGACGGCAAAAAACAGTATAAAAATCAGTATGGGTAGAATTCGCTTCAACGAAACAAATTTACTTTTATTTTCCAATAATATACCGTTTTCGCCATTCATGCAACGTATTTCTACTCGAATTTATATTTTATTGATTATTAATTCGTTATACGTTAATATTATCCAGTTTTAACTAAAATTTTACTTAAGGCCGGTCAAAGTTTTTTCAATTTGGGCAAAGTCAGGGACATCGCCGGCATTTTCCAGGACCTCGGCGTATTGCACAATGCCGTTTTTGTCTAGTACAAAAGCAGCTCTTTTGGAAACTCCTTTCATGTCCAATATCCAGTTTTCATAAAGCGCTCCATAAGCCCGGGCAACCTCTTTATTGAAATCGCTGAGCAGGGGGAAATTATAATGCTGAGCTTCTTTGAACTGGGCCAGGGTAAAAACCGAGTCTACAGAAATACCGAATACTTTGGCATGGGCATTATTGTACAGGGCAATATTATCCCGCACCCCGCAAAGCTCTTTCGTGCACACGCTGGTAAAAGCCTGGGGAAAGAAAAGAAGCAATACATTATTTCCTTTGAAAGAAGAAAGATGGGTTTTCGTCTTTGTTTCATCATACAGGCTGAAATCAGGGGCAGGTTGACCAACGTTAATACTCATGATAAAATTTTTTATAAAGGTAGCATCATCAATTTAAAATTTGGGACACTTCACTGCGTTCAGGTATGGATTGTCCCTGTCCAATGACTTGACAAAAGATAAAGACAGTTCTATTCCTCCACGACCGTAACTGCTTGTACGCAGTTTGGAGATGTTGACATCATAGCTTAGTGCAAAAGAGAAGGGCAGGTATTCCAGTTTTATAACGGGTATCAACGCATCGTTCAAACGAAGATAAGTGCCTGCATGCAGCACATAGTCGGGGTTGTCAGGATCTCCACCCAATTTCAAGCCATACATGGCGCCGCCAACTGTTTCGGTATACCTGCCCTGCCTGGAATGATCAGCCTGTAAAGTGATATAGGTATATTCACTGACACCAAAGCGGATGCCTCCTGAAAATACCCATTTGGGATTCAGCTCAACGGTAGGGTCGCGATAAAAAGATTGATTAGGGCGTGTAAAATGGTGATAAGCCATACCTACATAAAAATTATCAGCAGGATTATCTCTTATAGTCGCGTTATAGCTCATGCCTACAGATCCGTCCAGGTATGAATATTTTGTGCTGGTGAGCGGCTCACCGTCTCCCAAACCATCATACTGGCTATTGGTGGTCATCTTGGAGCGGTCGAAACTTCTCTGCACCCATCCTCCCATAAAGCCCAGGGATAAGTAACGGTTATGATCTGCACTTACGGATTTGTGATAGGTGAGTGCAGGCATCAATTGCACAGTGGTCCATCCGATGGTGCCGGCCCTGTCATACATACTCTGGAAGCCAAGCGTTATAAAATCATCTGCCCTGCCGATCGGCATTTTATATTCGCCGTTGAGTGAAGCGGTTTTATAAGCATTCGCGACGCTGTTCCATTGATCACGAAATACTCCCTGCACGCGGACATCGCCAGTGAAAATGCCTGCCAGTGCCGGATTGCGCAGCAAAGGCGTTTCAAAGAATTGAGAGAAATGAATATCCTGTGCATTACTGCCAACAGGAAAGATACAGGATGCTGCACTAAAACATATTCCTGCTATTGCCGTAAATATCCTGTTCATAAGCATATTATTTACAATATCAGCGCAATATTGCCGCTCAGTTTAATGAGCTCACCATTATCACAGAGTATCTCTGCCTGGTATATATATACATCAGGTTGTGCTTTTGCTCCTTTGAAAGTTCCATCCCAACCTTTTGTTGCATCATTGGCAGGGAAATTCCTGTTTTCAAATACTACTTCTCCCCAACGGTTAAAAATGCGTAATGTCCTTATCAGGTATAATCCTTTTCCTCTCGGATAAAACCGGTCATTGCTTCCATCTCCGTTTGGTGAAAAAGTATTGGGGATATAGAAATTGGCATCCTTGCAGATCACTACTACGTCAATATTGCCACTATTGCGGCAGCCGTTCGTGTCAGCAAAATCAACATGATAGGTGGTAGTGGCTCTGGGATTGGCTATTGGCCGCGGACAATTATAGCAGCTCAGCGCGTATTGTGGCGTCCATGCCCAGTGATTCACACCGTTTGAATAAGATGCAGGAATGGTATCGGAAGATCCTGATGGAATAATTATCTGGTGGGGCATGTCCACAGTTGGTAAAGGATAAACAGTGATCCTTTGCGTAGCCGTATCAACGCATCCGCTGCTGTTGGTTGCAAAAGCATATACAGTGAAGTCACCCGCCGCAGTATAAGTTTGGAATGGCGGGTCCTGTACATTGGCTGTATTGCCATTGGGGAAGTTCCATGACCATGTAACAACAGATGTGTCAGGCCGCAGGAACACACCTGAATGGAGAATTGAATCATAAATGCAAACCGTTGAGTCACCACGTATGGCAATATCAGGGCGTGCCACTACTTTAACTGCCGCTGTTTTTATAAAGCTGTTTGAACAGCCGCTTTGTGTCTGCACATTAAGTGTAACGGTATAATTACCGGGAGCACTGTAATAATGGGTAGGGTTTTGCTGGGAAGAAGTGCCGCCATCCCCAAAGTTCCAGGTGTAGCCTGTAATGGGTTCACTGGAAAGTGTTGAGTCTGTAAAGTTCACGATGCCGCCATCGCAAAGCAATGAATCGGATACGCCGAACAGAACATTCGCACCTCTCACACGGATCGTGTCTATGCCTGCAACAGGTATAACGCAGGATGGAGGATCGAGCAGGATCACTTTGGGCAAATAACTGCCGAATGACTGATATATATGCGTCACATTGGGTGAAGTGGAGATGGCATTCCCATCTCCAAAGTCCCAGAAATAGGATTGGGTTGATACCGGCCCTAAAGCAGAGAAACTTACCTGTAGAGGATTGCAGCCTTCTATTGGTGCATAATTAAACCGCAGTCCTGCTGTATCAAGCACCGTGATGTTCATAAACGAAGAGTCGCGGCATCCTCCCCGGCTGATAATAGTAAGTTTTACCCTGTATACGCCTGGTGTGGAGTAATAGTGAACAGGATTATTCAAAGAAGAGTTTCCTTCGCCCGGCCCAAAGTTCCAGCTTACGGAAGCATAGTTTTGCGAGGTATTGGTAAACTGTACCTCGAGTGGCGTGCAGGCGCTGAATGAATCATTAACTTCAAAGCTGGCGTGCGGCCTTACTACGCGGATATAATCCGGCTTCACGATCGAGTCAACGCATCCGAGGCTGTCGGTAATATATAACTTTACCGTATAGCTTCCTGTGTCAGCATATCTATGCACAGGGGAGCTGACTGTAGATCTTGTGCCGTCACCAAAATCCCATTGGCTGGCAACAGTTGAAGGAGTGGATGAATTGATGAATCTTACTGTTGCATTAGGACAGGTAAGTGTATCAGGCGAGCGGAATTCTGGCTGCGGATCGGATGTAACAATATAACTCCCCCGTATAAAGGTGTGGCTGCAGCCGGAAGCATCTGTAACGGTAAGTGAAACGGAGAAAGTATCAGTCGTGGTATAGGCGTGCGTGAAAGGAGGGCCGGTAAAAGATTGCACTGTTCCATCACCAAAATCCCATCGCCATTCAATGATGCGGTTCGTGCCATCCGAAGTGGAATGATCAATAAAAGTAAAAGGGTTCCCTACGCATCCGGTACGTGGCTGGGCGATAAAATTGGCTGAAGGGCCATTCACCCGGATATATGCAGCTTTGCTGACGGTATCCCTGCAGCCATTGACATCAACAGTAATCAATGTTATGGTATAATTTCCCGGAGTGAAATAAGTGTAGCGAACAGGTCCCTGAGTGGTTATTTGTGTTCCATTACCCATATCCCAGATAAAAGAAGTAGTAAGCGCCCGATCATAATTAAGCGGTGTGAGAGTAACCGGGGTTCTTAAACAGGTAGTGGTATTGGCTATAGTGAAATCAGGTTTCTGATCCAGAGAATGGATTACCTGCGTAGTAGTATGCGTACAATTATCATTGGTAACAGTAAGACTGACGGTATAAGTGCCGAAAGCTGCATAGGTGTGTGTGGGATTTTGTTGCGAGGAAGTGGTGCCGTCGCCAAAATCCCATAACCATGTTTGTGGTGCAATGGACTCGTCAGTGAAAGTGAAATGACGACGGTTGTTGCAATCAACCTGCGAAGTGAATTTTGCAACAGGAGGCAGGATATGGATATAGTTCCTTTTCCTTATCGTATCAGGGCAACCGTTATTAATGGCAATCAGGCTAACATCAAAATAGCCGGTATCGGAATAAGCATAGGTGGGGTTTTCCAGTATGGAACTTCCTCCATCACCAAAATGCCAGAGCCATTGATTTGCAGGAGCAGATGTGCTGGTAAATTGTATTGGCTTAAAGGCACAAATTTCTAAAGGTGCGGCGGAAAAATCAGCTACAGGTTTCGATCCCACTTTTACACCCTCATTGAAAACGATGCTGTCTGTGCACCCGGTTGACGTAGTGTACACCAGTTTTACAGTATAAGTTCCCTGTGTCGGATACGTATGCCTGGGGTTTTGTTGTGTGGAAGTAGTACCATCCCCAAAGTCCCAGTTGTAAGAAGTAATGGCATCTACCGAAGTAATGGCGGGAACAGGTGCAATGGTAAAAGGTATGCATCCTCTCACCGGTAATCCCTGCACGCTTACCTGCGGTTGCTGCAAGCGGATAAAATTCGTTTTAGTGATCGTATCCGAACAGCCACTGCTGTTGGTTATGATCAGGCTTACAGTATAGTCTCCATAACTGCTGTAAGTATGCGAAGGGTTTTGCTCTGTGGAAGTAGTGCTGTCTCCAAAGTTCCATAGCCAACTGACAGCCCCTGTTGATATGTCCTGGAAGTTCACTGTCAAGGACGACTGGCAACTGGCTGATGAAGGGGCAGTAAAATCAGCGACCGGCGGAGGAGTAACTGTTACAACCTGGCTGGTTGAATCTTTGCAATTGCCGAAATAATTATATAACCACACAGTATAAGTTCCTGCCGTTGCATACGTATGTGAAGGCATGGTATCTGTTGAGGTATTGCCATCTCCAAAATTCCATCTTAAACTATCAGGCGAAGGAGTGGAGGTATTGATAAAAGATATTGGTGAGCCTGGACAGGCATTCCCGGAAAACTGGAAGGAACTGGAAAACCTCGCTACAGGTATCACCTTTACTACTGTGTCTACACAACCAGTGCTGCTCGCCGCAGTGAGCGAAACAGTATACGCCCCGGCTGATGTATAATTATGGGCTGGCGAGGTGAGTGTGGAGGTATTACCATCCCCGAAGTTCCATTGATAGGACACTGTACCAGGACCGGTGGAGGTGTTGTTGAATTGAATATCTGCAGGCGCGGAGCAGGCGACAGGTGGAGTAGTGGTAAAGCGTGCTGTCACCCCTGGTGTTACATTTATATAAGCATTTCTTCCAAGCAGTTTGGAACAACCTCTGATGTCGGTCACTTTGAGTGTAACAGCAAAATTTCCGGCAGTAGGGTAAACAGCCAGCGGACTTTGTTGAGTAGAAGTAATACCATTGCCAAAATCCCATTGCCAACTGGCAATGGAATTGCCCGCAGCTACTGTAGAAAGATCAGTGAACTGGACCCGCAAAGGAAAGCAACCTGATTGTATATCGGAAGAGAAGTTAACGGCAGGCGGCTCATAAACGGTAATGTATTGTTGACGTATAAGCGTATTGCTCCCGTTGGTATTGGTCACTGTAAGCTTGATCGTATAAGTGCCGGGAGTAAAATAAGTAGCTGTAGGGTTTTGTAAAGTGGAACTGTTGCCATTTCCCAGGTCCCACAGCCAGGTTTCGGGATTTCCTGTAGAAAGGTCCTGGAAATTTACGATCAGTGGGGAACAGCCGGCAATAGGGGTAGCGGTGAAATTGGCTGCTGGAGTTTGAGCAAAAGCAGGGCTTATTGCTGATAAAGCAAGTCCAAAGACGCACAAGGCCTTCGCAACAATAGCTTGGTATAGTTTACACAGTGTCGGGCTTATTTATATAGGGCTGAAATCTTCCTAAACCAGCAAAAACTATTCCTATAAACGCGAATGGGCGCGAATAAGCGTGAATGAGTTGTGAATGGGTACAGATAAGCGCGAATAATGCGGATAGGCTTGGATGCGCCGAATAGGTCTTATTTTTTGTCGAGACGTAGGTTTTTTTGTCCGTTGGTGCCATTTTGAGAAGCTATTACATAAGTAAGGCTGTTCTGATCGATATGCCAGGTTCCGTTGATCATTGATATGGGAGAAGTGGCATTGGGAAATGAGGCCATGATATTCATGGTATTGGGATTTCCTTCCCACACGCCTTTTTCAATGGCGTTCTGGTTGATGGCGTCTACGGTGTAATCGCGGTTAAATTGAAAGGAGTAAGGAGAGAAATCGTTGGTGATGGTGTCGCCGGCATTTATAAATTTGGTGATGATCCATTGTCCATCCGTTATCGTGGATAGTACATAGTTCTCTTTCTGTTGCTCTATAAATTTTTTACAGCCTGAAAGGGTTATCAGCAGAACAACTGCAGTCAGTAAGCTTTTCATAGGGGCGTTTTAGGCATACAAAATAAAAAAACGCCCGGGAGGGTGCAATAGTAGTATTGCCTGGCTTATTGAGGGAATTCTTCATCGGCCATGATCTCTTTGATCTGCTGCAAATGGTGCTGCGAATGGGCTGTCATAAAGAGTATCAATTGATAACAATCCACTGCTTCTTCATGCAGTTGAGTTACATGGTTACGTAGATCTTCTGTCGTATTTCTCACATACCTGAGATGTTCTGTGCGGGCAGATCTGAAAGCGGCCATAGCTTCAGCGGGGGATTCCCATTTGGCTTTTGCTGGCTGTAATGCATCAGGTGTTTCAGATGGTTGTTTGCAGTTGGCTGCTGTTTGCATCAGTCCTGTATCACTGATCTTTATTTCCAGTCTCTTCTCCGGTCTTGCCGGTTGCTTCATGGCAGCCTCCAGCATATTATTAAAAAAGTTTTCTGCCATTGCGATATGATACAGGTATTCACGGATATTCCATTTGCCGGGAGCAGGCCTGAAATCCAGTTGTGCAGGAGAAAGTTCTTTTACCGAGCGCACCAGTTCATTACGTGTTTCCTTCAGATTGCTTACGCAGAATTTTCTTTCTTTCTGAGAAAGGGTGCTGTTTTTGACCGTGCCAGCCATGCCGGTTATAACAAGCAGGGCAAGTAAAATGCGGCCCTTGGTTCTTTGAAGCATGATCAGATGGTTTACAATCTATCCTAAATATAAGAAAATTGGAATAGTTGGTTATTATTCGTTGTCCGAATGGACATTTGCCGCAATCACTCCGGACAACGGTCAACGAGCAACGGACCACGAATCTTTACTCCTTGAGCGGTCTCTTCTTCACCATTCCACCTCGCGTGTCTTTTATACTTTGCATTACAATAAATGCATTCGGGTCAATCTTTTCCACTTCATTGGTCAGCCGGCTGATCTCCAGGCGGGTTACCACGGTGAATAAGATATCGGTAGCCGCATCGCTTTCCCCTCTTTTGCCAAATCCCCTTCTGCCGGAATAAACGGTCAAACCTCTTCCCATTTTATGTTTGATGAACTGGGCGATCTCTTCACTGCGCGGCGAGATAATGGTTACGCCGGTAAATTCTTCCACACCTTCCAGTATAAAATCAACTGTTTTTGAGGCCGCAAGATAAGTGAGTATCGCATAAAGTGCAGTTTCAGGAGAAAGTAAATAAGCCGCAACGGAAAAAATAATAATATTAAAAACAAGAATGAAATCACCTACGCTCAGGCTTCGCCGGCGGCTAAGGAAAATGGCCAGTATCTCCGTGCCGTCGATCACCGCACCTCCACGGATGCTGAGACCGATACCTGCCCCCAGGAAAAAACCGCCGAAAACCGAGATCAGCAATTTATCATTGGTCACGAAGGGATAGGGGATCACGGCTACGGCAAAAGCCAAAAGGGAAATAGCTATAATGCTCCGGATGCTGAACCCCTTGCTGATCTGTTGCCAGCCCAGTAAAAGAAAGGGGATATTGATCACGATGATCAGAGCTGATAGGGAAATGCCGGTTTTGGCATTGGTCAGCAATGAAATTCCCGTTACGCCCCCGTCAATAAAATTATTGGGCATCAGGAAGCCTTTCAGCCCGAAGCCTGCAGATAGCACGCCTAATCCCACCGATAATGCATTGCGGATACTGCCGCGAAGCGCTTTTTTCTTTTGCCACGATAGCTTGGCCTGCCGGTAACGGCTAATGGATTCCTGTTCCGTTTTTCCCAACGTAATTGCGATCTTCTCCCGCAGGTTATTGATGAAGCGTACCGCCATGCAGAAAAGATAAGAAATCCCGGTGGTTGAATGATTACCGCCCGGAATGCTTTATAGAAAAATATTTTTTCCCAAATTGCATACTGCAAACTTTGTACTATGCCCTTATATATTTCTGATATAGTTTCTTTTTTGGAATCCCTTGCTCATCCTTCATTGCAGGAGTCGTATGATAATGCAGGGCTCATTACCGGTCAGCCGGCACAGCCATGTACAGGCATTATCTGCTCACTTGATGTAACGGAAGCCGTTGTTGAGGAGGCTGTAAGCAAAGGCTGCAACCTGATAGTAGCGCATCATCCCATCATTTTCCGCGGGTTGAAAAGGATCAATGGCAGCAATTATGTGGAAAGAACCGTTATCGCTGCTATCAAAAACGATATTGCTATTTATGCTATCCATACCAACCTCGATAATGTGATACATGGGGTGAATGGCCGGATGGCCAGCCTGCTTGGTTTGCAGCAAACCGGGGTGCTGGCTCCAAAAGAAGGAACCCTCAGGAAATTGTTCACGTTCGCCCCTGCCGATGAGGCAGCCGGGGTGAGACAGGCTTTGTTTTCTGCGGGGGCAGGGCATATCGGCAATTACAGTGAATGCAGTTTTAACAGTGATGGCACCGGTACGTTCATGGCCGGAGCAGGCACCAATCCTTATGTGGGCGAAATTGGCAGGCAGCACCAGGAAAAAGAGACCCGTATTGAAGTCATTTTCCCTTCTTATCTCGAATCCGCTATAGTGGCAGCGTTGATAAAAGCCCATCCCTATGAGGAAGTGGCGTATGATATCGTTCCCCTGGGTAATGTTCATGAAGCTACCGGGGCCGGTTTGATAGGGGAGCTTCCCGAGGCAATAGAGGAGAAACTGTTCCTTGAAAAGCTGAAATCGGTATTTGGCTTATCTGTGGTCCGGCACACGGCTTTCAGGGGTAAGCCCATTAAAAGGGTAGCGCTTTGCGGCGGTGCTGGTAGTTTTTTGATTTCCAAAGCTTTAAGAAATAAGGCCGATATTTATGTGACCGCCGACATGAAATATCATGAGTTTTTTGACGCGGAGGACCGGATCATCATTGCGGATATAGGCCATTATGAGAGCGAACAGTTTACCGTAGGCCTGCTACAGGAGGTTTTGGAGGAAAAATTCCCTACCTTTGCCGTCCTTAAAACTACTGTCAATACCAATCCTGTGCAGTATTTTTAGGACCCGGCAGTGGCAGAGCTGCCCTGATAAACTTCAAACTATAAACAATACATGGCAAACATTAAAGAATTTTCTGTAGAAGAAAAACTTACTTCTTTAGTTACCCTGCAAAAGATCGAAAGCAAAATGGACGAGATCCG
>DATAJQ010000332.1:0-56408 GCA_036262095.1 Chitinophagaceae bacterium
TGATACTGATCGTTTGTATCGGCATACCGGTTTCCTTCCTGGCCAGGAAATATTATCTTTATAAAAAATAGTGTACCTATGTCGCTTTTAAACCAGAAAAACAACAAAGACAAAAAGAAGGGAAATAAAAAGGCCAGTTCCAGCGCCGCCCAGGGCTCCAAATTTATCCAGAAACCGAAAACATCCGGAGGATTTGTAAGCAAACAGGCAAATACTGGCTCCCAAAGAGGAAGCTAAACCTAAAACGGGGCGAAAGGGTTTGCAGGAATATGCCGGCAGCTCCTTTCGCCCGTTTAGTTTATCCTTTAAGCCTTATTGAAATCGAAAGCTCTTTCTCCCCTATTATAAACGCTGCTTCCTTAAAAGTGGCTGCCCTTGTAAGCGGGTATTTATTATTTGAAAAGCCATACTTCTCTTTGGGTATGCCCAATATATTCTTATCTATTTTTCCATTCCCATTCTTATCCAGGAAAACTGCTATTGCATAAATGCCGGGCGGTATATTCTCAAAAGGCACTTCTATCGATCCCTTGTTCTCAACTTCCACAATTTTCCGGTAAACGGCTCCGCCTGCATCAGGAAATGCAGCAGCTGAATTATACCAGCCAATATATAACTGACCTTTGACCTTATCAAGGTTGCTGATCACGAGTGTTTGCCTCGGGAATGTTTCGTGAAAGGACTGTAATGCCAGCAGTGCAGTTAAGATCAAATATTTCATATTGAAATAAAGAGTATACCTTTAATAACAGCAAACCTATCACCTAAACCGGCATTTATGAAATATTTACTTTTCTCCGCTATCCTGCTTTCCTGCATCGCTTGCAACAACAGTAAAAAAGCTACTTCCGGCAACACTGACCCATCCCAGCTTGATGGTACCTGGGTACTGAATTATATTTCCGGTCCACGCATTGCATTTGAAGGGCTCTATCCTGACAAAAAACCGCAGATCGTTTTTACGGTGGCTGATAAACGGATAAGTGGTAACACGAGCTGCAATTCATTTTCTGGCCCACTGGTGGCAGACGGCAATAAGATCAGTTTCAATGAACCCATGGCGATGACCAAAATGGCCTGTCCCGGCCAGGGCGAAACGGTTTTCCTGGAGACGCTGAAAAAAATAAATACTTATTCCGTCACCGACGGAAATACATTAAACCTGATCATGGGAGATATTGCCATGATGCGGTTCACCAAAAAATAAGTTTGTTTTGGCATATGGCTTTTTGTTTATTGTTTTGCACAACGCAAAACATAAACGATCAACATGACCAGGGATGAACTTCTCCATGAACTATCGCAGGAAACCTATGCTGCCTTAAAACCTTCCGCAGTGCATGGCATTGGCGTATTCGCCATACGTGATATTCCCAAAGGGTGCAGGACTATATTTTCCCGGAATGTAGGAGAATGGGTCAAACTACCGGTTGCAGAAGTGGAAAAACTGCCCGAGCACTCGCGCTCGCTGATCGAGACCTATTGCCTGTATGATGAAACGGATTATTATGTGCCCGATTATGGCTTTAAAGTAATGGATATCGTTAACTATCTCAATCATTCTTCCGATCCGAATATTATTTCCGTAAACGATGGCGAATACTTTGAAGCAGTAAAAGATATTCCTGCAGGAGAAGAGCTGTTTGTTAATTATGGAAAGATCGTGGAAGTGGAAGGCTATGAATAGCGGTGCTATTATCTTTTAAGGAATTTCCCTTTCAACAATTTCTCCATCACCTCATCTTTAAGGTTCCGGCTGACAGGGATATGATGTGTACCTACCAGGATATCATTTCCTTCAATACTATCGATCTTATCCGCAGCGATAATATATGATTTATGGGTCTTTATAAATCTGCCTGCAGGCAGATATTCTTCGATCGCTTTAAAAGTGAGATAAGTGATATATTTCTTATCGACAGTTTGAATCACTACATAATTCTGCAAGGCCTCTGCAAATAAAACATCCCGGAAAAATATTTTCATCAGTTTATTATCTGCTTTGATAAAGAAATATTCTGCAGATGTTGGAGTTTCTGCCGCATTCTTCTCCCTTATCTCATAATATTCTTTCGCTCTTAATGCTGCTTTATAAAAGCGTTCAAAAGAAACAGGTTTTACCAGGTAGTCCAGAGCATTCAATTCAAATCCATCCAGGGCAAATTGCGGATAAGCCGTAGTGAATATCACGGGTAGGGAAGGCTGCAGCGAACGGAAGAAATCGAGGCCTGAAATTTTAGGCATTTGTATATCGAGAAACAGCAATTGTATCCCACCCTGCCCAAGTTTTTCAGTTGCCCTTAACGGGTTTTCAAATTCACCGGCCAGTTGCAGGAACTCCACTTCATCCACATATTCTTTCAATCCCTTCCGGGCCAGTGGTTCATCATCTATGATCAGGCAGTTTATTTTCATGATCGTAAGATTATTTTGTTGATTGGGGGTGTAACTCCTTATCCAATTGCAAGACCAGTTCTGCTTTGTAAGATCCTGCTTTATCTTCTATTGTCAACTCATACCGCCCAGGATATAACAATTCAAGCCTGCGTTTTACATTTCTTAAACCTATGCCGCTGTAAGCATCTATAGATGCTTTTGCTTCTTTTGAGTTTTCTGCTGAAAAAACAAACCGGCCATTATTATAATCCAGGTTGATGCGGATGTAATTGGGCTGGCCGGCATGGGCGGATACATGTTTGAAGGCATTTTCTACAAAAGGGATCAATATCAACGGCTCAATGGTAAAGCCTTTTACTTGTGGTGAATAATGGAACGAAACTTCATACTGCTCATCCTTCCGCAGTTTTTGCAGATGCACATAATCTTCCAGGTAACGTATTTCTTTTTCAATCGTCACCCTGTTGCCATTCACTTCATAAAGCTGGTAGCGGAGCATGTCTGAAAACTTATGCAAAGATTCCCTTGCCTCCTGGTTCTGTTTATCTATCAGGAAATAAACAGAGTTGATGGAATTGAATAAGAAGTGAGGATTGATCTGTGATTTCAGGAAATTCAATTCTGCTTCTGCTTTTTCTTTGGCTGTTTCTGCCATCCTTTGCTGCAAACGGAAATAGTCGATCATCAACTGTATGGCTGCCCCGGCAGTGACCAGGAAGAAATGCGGGATCAAGTTATCATAAATGCGCGTTTTCCAGTTGCCTGATAAATTCATCAGCGCAGGTGCATGCATTACCCGCCCAAGGATATTCATTTTCACAAAACTGCTAACAATGATCAGCAGCAGGAAACAAATTGCAAATGCCAGGTAACGCTTTTTGTAAAGCAGCCGTGGGATCAGCAAATAATTGGTGATATACACCATCAGTGCCAGGTCCACCACTTTTATCAACGTCACCCGGAAAGCGATATAAGGCTGGCTATAATCCTCATAACGCAGGAAATACCAGATAGCAAATACCAGCATCCAGAAAAAAACATGATGGATTTTATATTTCAGCAATACAGACTGTTGCATGATGTCAAAATAAAATTACGTTTTCCTTTCGGGAAAACACATTACACGAATAGTGCAACTCCCTTGATGATCAGTCGGTGATCAGCGGAACATCAAGCCTGCCCTGCTGTTGGTGTAATCTATTTGTTCAGCCATACCGCCTTTGCCAGCTTTGGAAAAAACTACGAACATGAAACCATTGTTGCTGTTAGCTTTATTTGTTGCAACGTTTTGCACCAGCAGTTGTGCACAAAAGAAACCCGGGACTGATATCAAGGTAGGCGACAGGTGTGAAGACTGTGAAGCGATCTATGAAAGTCCTGCACCTTTTGAGCAACTGCCCAATATGGTCTGGCTGAGTGATTGGGAACAGAAAGGCCGGAGACTGGCTGTAAATGGTACCGTATTCCGGCCAGACGGATCAAGGGCTGCCAATGTGGTCATCTATATTTATCACACAGATTCCACAGGCGTTTACCCCACAAAAGGAGATGAAAAAGGCATTGCCAGAAAGCATGGCTATCTGCGGGGGTGGATGAAAACAAATGAACTGGGAGAATATAAATTCTTTACGCTTCGCCCCGGCTCTTACCCTGAAGGCCACAACCCTGCTCATATTCACGCTATTATTAAAGAACCGGGAAAATCAGAATACTGGATCGATGATTACCTGTTTGATGATGATCCACTGCTTGGTGAAAAGGAGCGCAAAAAACTACAGAACAGAGGGGGCAATGGAATTCTTACAATAAAAGGTGCCGGAAACATGATAAAAGCAGAAAGAAATATTTACCTGGGAAAGAATATCCCCAATTATTCCAACTGATGCGGTTATCTGTTTCCAAACAACAAACTTCCTATTCTCACCATCGTTGAGCCTTCTTCTATTGCAATATTATAATCACCACTCATGCCCATGGAAAGTATATTGAATTCCGGATGGGCATGAGAGTGTTTGGTGAATAATTGTTTCAATATATTGAACTCCCGGCGCACCAGGGTTGTGTCGGAAGAAAAAGAAGCCATTCCCATTATACCTCTGATCCGGGCATGAGGATAAGCCGGCATCGCTGTCAGTTCATCCAGTTCTTTTTCATCGAGGCCGAACTTTGTTTCTTCCCGGGCAACATGCACCTGCAGCAGGCAATCGATCACCCGGTTATTCTTCAACCCTTGCTTATTGATCTCCCTGAGCAGGTTTGCGCTATCCACACCATGGATCAGGTGTACGAAAGGGGCAATATATTTTACTTTATTGCTTTGCAGGTGCCCGATAAAATGCCAGCGGATATCATGCGGCAACTGCGGTTGCTTATCCACCAGCTCCTGTACATAATTCTCTCCAAAATCACGATGCCCCAGTTCATACAATTCCCTGATATCTTCTACAGGTTTTGTTTTGGATACTGCTACCAGGGTAGTACCGGACCTGTTCAACTGCTCTTTAAGTTCAGAATAGCGTTCTTTGTTTACAGGCATACTTTATTTTAAAATACTTCGGCTTATCACGATCCTTTGCACTTCACTGGTGCCTTCATATATCTGCGTGATCTTCGCGTCGCGCATCAGACGCTCGACGTGGTATTCTTTTACATAACCATACCCGCCATGGATCTGCACAGCTTCCACCGTTGTCCACATGGCAGTTTCGGAAGAATATACTTTAGCCATGGATGAGCTAAGCGTATAATCGATCTTATTGTCTTTCTCCCAGGCTGCTTTGAGGCAGAGAAGGCGGGCAGCGTCTATACGGGTGGCCATATCTGCGAGTTTGAAGGCAATAGCCTGGTGGTTCATGATCTCCGTGCCGAATGCTTTACGGGTTTTGGAATAAGCTTTTGCCAGTTCGTACGCTCCGCTGGCAATACCCAATGCCTGCGATGCAATACCGATCCTGCCGCCGGCCAGTGTTTTCATGGCAAAAGTGAAACCAAAGCCATCCTCTCCTATCCTGTTTTCCTTCGGCACTTTTACATCGGTGAACATTACAGTATGTGTATCGCTTCCCCGGATGCCGAGTTTGTTTTCCTTAGCGGCAACCGTAACACCCGGCCAGTCTTTCTCTACAATAAGTACATTAATGCCTTTTGATTTCTTTGCAGGATCAGTTTGTGCTATCACCAGGTACACGGAAGCCGAGCCGCCATTGGTGATCCAGTTCTTGGTACCATTCAGCAAGTAGTGGTCTCCTTTATCTTCCGCAATGGTGCGTTGTGAAGTGGCATCGCTTCCTGCTTCGGGCTCGCTGAGCATGAAAGCTCCGATATACAGTTCTCCGTTTTTACGTCCCTGCGCCAGCGGCGTCAGGTATTTTTGTTTTTGTTCTTCGTTTCCATATTGCTGCAGGCCATAACAAACCAGGCTGTTGTTCACACTCATGCAAACGCTTACACTGGCGTCAATCTTGGAAATTTCTTCCATTGCCAGTACATAGCTGACGGTATCGAGACCGCTGCCGCCATAAGCCGGGTCAACCATCATGCCCATAAAGCCGAGTTCGGCCAGTTTCAGTATCTGTTCTTTAGGGAATTTCTGCTGCTCGTCGCGCTCAATAACGCCGGGCAAACATTCATTGCGGGCAAAATCACGTGCTGCCTGCTGGATCATTAATTGTTCTTCGGATAAATCAAAATTCATATAGCAATTTACTTTTAAGCGCGCCAAAGATAAGAAGTTACAGGTCTTTAAATGTTACGTTGTCCGTTACGCGTTGACCGTTGACCGGATGGTCGAGTAACTTAACACAGACTACTGTTCTGGGTTGCGTATTCACTTGCTATCGGCCATCCGGTCAACGGTCAACGCGCAACGGACAACAGTCCAAGAAATTACCAATTAAAAAAAATATTTCCATTTCCGTGAACAATCAATCCATTACCCTGTTGTTGGAGAAATCGCCGTTCATGACGGTATTTTGACATAAATTTGCTTGCCCGCCGAAGCTTCAGCGAAGGCGGGCAAGGCTCAAATAAACCCCAAAGCCCCCAAGATGAAAAAGATCCATATCATTTTACTTGTAGGAATAGCAGCCACCATTGCTGTGCTGATCAGTTTTTTGCAAAACACAAGTACTTATGATACCGTGGCGACGGCAAAGTCAAAACCCGGCAAATTCGTCCACCTGATGGCCCGCTGGGATAAATCAGCTCCCCTTGAATACGATGCCCTGAAGAATCCCAATTATCTGAGCTTTACAGCTGTAGACACCCTGGGCCAATCCGTTAAAGTAGTTTATCACCAGCCCAAACCAGAAAATTTTGAGATCAGCGAAAGACTGGTACTCAAAGGAAAATACGAAGATGGTTATTTCGATTGCCAAAGCATACAAACCAAATGCCCTTCCAAATACAAGGATGATATGGAAGCAGCCAAGAAGAATGTACAGGTATCAGAGGCAGTTGAAAACAAGTAATGAACATTCAGCCTTATCGCCCCAACTTTTTCACTAAAACCGAATTTTCCTGATGGATTATATTGGCGAGCATCTTTTACCCGGGCAACTGGGACATTTTTTTATCGTTCTCTCCCTGGTTGCTTCTCTTGTGGCCACTTTTGCCTATTTCAAAGTTACCCGCACTGCATCCTCTGTTGATGCAGGTTACTGGAAAAAACTGGCCAGGGCCGCTTTTATCATTGAAGTGGTTTCGGTAGCCGCCATTTTCAGCATCCTGTTCTACATTATCTACAACCATTTATTTGAATACAAATATGCCTGGCAACACAGCAGCCGCTCTCTCGAGGTAAAATACCTGTTGAGCTGCTTCTGGGAAGGCCAGGAAGGAAGTACTTTGCTTTGGAGCATCTGGCATTGCGTGCTGGGACTGATCCTGATCAAAACCTCCAAAACCTGGGAAGCACCGGTAATGACCGTTGTAAGCTTCGCCCAGTTTTGCCTGGCCACCATGCTTGCAGGCCTTTATGTTTTCGGCTGGAAAATGGGTTCCAATCCTTTTACGCTGCTGCGTGATTCAGGGGTGCTCGATTCTGCTGTTGGCTTACACATCAATGCCGACCTGACCCAGCCACTGCGGCCCGATTATTTAAGCTTTATAAAAGACGGGAACGACCTTAATCCCCTGCTGCAGAATTACTGGATGGTGATCCACCCTCCCGTTCTGTTCCTGGGGTTTGCATCTACGATTGTTCCTTTCGCTTTTGCAGTTGCCGGTTTATGGACAAAACGATTCAGCGACTGGACAAAACCAGCTTTACCCTGGGCCCTTTTCTCCCTGGCTGTGCTCGGTGTAGGCATTATGATGGGTGCTGCATGGGCTTATGAGTCGCTCACCTTCGGTGGCTACTGGGCATGGGACCCTGTGGAAAATGCATCGCTGGTGCCCTGGATGATACTGGCGGCAGGCATTCACACATTGCTGATCTATAAACACAGCGGGCATTCATTAAGGTCAACTTTCCTGTTCATGATCCTGACCTTTATCTTTATTCTCTACTCCACTTTCCTGACCAAGAGCGGAGTGTTGGGAGAAGCATCTGTGCATGCATTCACTGATTCCGGAATGAATGTGCAGTTGGTCGGCCTTCTTGTTCTGTTCTTCTTTCCTTCTATAATATTATTCTTTATCCGCTATAAAGAAATACCCTCGATCAGGAAAGAAGAGAATGTTTCTTCCCGCGAATTCTGGATGTTTATCGGTTCGCTGGTCTTTTTCCTGGCAGCTATTGTGATCAGTGCGAAGACCTCGCTCCCCGTCTTCAATAAAATATTCGGTACCAAGATTGCAGCCCCTGAGGATGAGGAGTTTGCATACAACCAGATACAGATCTTTGTGGCAGTTATTATTGGGGTGCTTACAGCAATTACCCAATACCTCCGTTATAAAGACACCAGCAGCCGTTTTTTCTGGAAAAAGATCTGGATACCAACCATTCTTTCCATTGTTGTGGCAACGCTGCTTCTGGCATTCGGGAATGTCAATTACCTGAAACATGGCCCCGGCTTTCTCGGTGCTATCTGGCTGGCAATTGTTGCGTCCGTGTATGCAATAATCGCCAATGCAGCCTATATCTGGCTCGGCGTAAAGGGAAGTCTCAAGCTTTCCGGCGGATCGATCGCTCACCTGGGTTTTGGCCTTGTTTTGCTGGGCATTCTTATTTCTTCATCCAAGAAAGAGATCCTTTCCAAAAATACCAGTGGCATCGCTATAGATTTTGGTAAGGACAGCAAGGAGAAAACCGGAGAAAACCTGACCCTGGTTAAAGGTTTCCCCATGAAGATGGGCAAGTTTGACGTAACCTATCTGAGGGATTCCTCGCATCCGAAAAAACAGCAGTGGTATTATCTTATCCATTTCAAAAGCCGCGAGGATGATGAAGAGTTCACCCTCCGACCCAATGCTTTTGTAAACTATAAAGGCAATGAGGGATTGATGGCCAATCCTGATTCAAGGCATTACCTGGGTCATGATGTATTCACTTACATCTCGGCTTTACCCAATCCCGAAAAGAATAAGGATACAGCCAGCTTCAAGAGCAACCCTGTTAAACCCGGCGACAGCATTTATTACTCCAAAGGGTATATAGTACTTGAAAAGTTATCTTCCCGCGACAGCCTGCCATTCGAAGGTTTTAAGCCGGGCGACAGGGCTACGGTGGCCACCGTTCGGGTGCATGCATTCAATAGCAGTTCCTATACAGCAGAAACACTGTTGATCGACCAGGGCGGCCGGCAGTTTTCTGTTCCGGATACAGTAATGTCGGAAAGCCTGATCCTGCAACTGAACAAAGTAGATGGAGATACTGCCGATATCGGGGTGAAAGAATCCAACTCCATCCTGGAATATGTAACGCTGAAGGCTTACAAATTCCCTTATATAAACATGTTATGGCTGGGCATCATTATTACGGCCATAGGTATTCTTATGAGCATGGTCCGCAGGGTACAGTTGAACCGCCTGAGGAAAGCCTGATCTAGAAAGTCAAAATTCAAAAGTAAAAATTCAAAATGGAGCCCCTTTTTTGAATTTTTACTTTTGAATTTTGACTTTTTGTACATTTATGATGCCCATGCCGCGTCTATCACTATACCGGTTATTTCTTTTATTCCTGGCCGTACCATTGCTGACCGCAGAATTAAGAGCCCAGGAAGAAACCCCGCCTGTCAGTACCGATACTATTCCCCCGATGCCGTCCTATGCAGAGCGCTCAAAAAAATGGGGGCCGAATGATACGATCTATGTAGATGCAGTCTGGTACAACCGGGAAATGCTGTCTTACAAAGAAGGGGAAATGGTCTGGGTTTCTAATCTTTCACCGGAAAAGCTGGAAAAGTATAAGCAGGAATGGAACCGCCTCCGCAATGCGGTGTATGTAACCTATCCTTATGCCAGGGTTGCGGGCGCCACCATCAATGATATCAATGCCAAATCAGCCGCTCTTTCCAAAAAGGAAAGAAAGCAATATATCAAATCGAGGGAAAAGGAATTGCGCAAACAATTCTCCGAGCCGCTCACCAATCTTTCCGTGTACCAGGGCAAGGTGCTGATGAAACTGATCAACCGGCAAACCGGCAACAACTGCTACGAGATCATCAAAGAATACAAGGGCGGCCTCAATGCCCGCTTCTACCAGACAGTCGCCTTCTTTGTTGGCGGCAACCTCAAACAAAAATGGGACCTCAACGACAAAACCGACCGCCAGATCGAGAATTTTGTTCGGGAGATTGATGGGGCGTGGTATGGAAATCCTTACAGGATAGTCGGGAGTCGTTAGTCGGCAGTTATAAGTCTCTTCCAGACAAAAGATACTTATAACTATCTTGCGGACATGAAAATGGATATACTCGCTATTGGCGTTCACCCCGATGATATAGAACTGGGTTGTGCCGGCACATTGATCAATGAGATCAGGAATGGAAAGAAAGCTGCTATTGTGGATCTTACACAAGGAGAACTGGGCACGAGGGGAACGATAGAAACAAGGTATGAGGAAGCGGCGAATGCAGCAGGGATCATCGGCATACAGGAAAGGGAAAACCTGAAGATGCGCGATGGCTTTTTTAAGAATGATGAAGAGCATCAGCTCAAATTGATCAGCGCCATCCGCCATTACAGGCCGGATATTGTATTGGGAAATGTGCTGCATGACAGGCATCCGGACCATGGGCGTGCAGGGCATCTGATCAGTGATGCCTGTTTTCTTTCAGGCCTCGCCAAAATAGAAACGGTTGGGAAAGATGGCAAAGCTCAGGAAAAATGGCGTCCACGCTATTTTCTTCAATATATGCAGGACTGGTATCATGAACCGGACCTGCTGATCGATATCAGTGATGCGTTTGAACAGAAGATGCAGGCCATACAGGCTTATGCTACGCAATTCCATACCGGTACTTCCGGCGGTGGCGGACCTCAAACCTATATCTCCACTCCCGATTTCCTCGAAAGCATCATAGCCAGGGCAAGGATGCTGGGCAAAAGAATTGGCGTGAAATATGCTGAAGGGTTCACAACCGACAAAAAGATCGGGATAAAGAACCTGGATGCATTGATCCAAAATGAAACGTGATTGAATGCGAAGGTTTTACAGCTTTATGAATGTTTTGTGAGCAAACTGAACTACCTTTGATCTCAACCCATAATAGTTAACATGTCAAGTCCAAAATTCCCTAAAATTCCCGTTTCCTTTCACGGTGAATTAAAGAAAAGGATCGGTGAGTATTTTAAGCAGAAAGGGAAAGCCACCACAGGTAATTTTAAATTGTATTTCAAAGCGATCATACTGATATCAGCTTTTCTTTTTGTATATACGCATCTGGTGTTTTTTACACCCGCTCCCATTTGGGCAATACTGGAATGCGTTCTGCTTGGCTGCCTTATCGCAGCTATCGGTTTTAATGTGATGCATGATGGCGCGCATGGCAGCTTCAGCCGCTATAAATGGGTGAACAGTGCAGCTTCCAATTTCGCCAATTTCCTTGGTGCCAGCCAGCACATGTGGAAGACTAAGCACAATGTGATCCATCACACTTACACGAATATCCACGGCATAGATGATGATATTGAAGCACGCCCTTTCCTTCGCCTTTGCGATGAGCAAAAACATTATAAGATCCACCGGTATCAGCATTTTTATTTTTGGGCTGCTTACTCCTTGCTTTATATCTGGTGGGTGTTCGTAGCTGATTATAAAAAATATTTCACCCTGCGCATCGGCGAAACCCCTCTTAGAAAAATGACATTTAAAGAGCATTTCTTCTTCTGGTTCTATAAGCTGGCGCACGTTTTCCTTTTTGTAGCTATACCGATCTATACCATCGGGTTCGTGCCCTGGATCATTGGTTTCTTCTCTATGGCACTGGTAGCCGGTTTTGTACTGAGCATCGTGTTTCAACTGGCGCATACTGTTGAGCATACTCATTTCCCCATGCCAAATGATGCTACAGGTAAAATGGAAGATGAATGGGCGATACACCAGTTGAAAACCACTGCCAATTTTGCCACCCGCAACAAGCTGGTAAGCTGGCTGGTGGGCGGTCTTAATTTCCAGGTTGAACACCATTTGTTTCCTAAAATATCCCACGTACACTATCCTGCTATCAGCAAGATCATCAAGAAAGCCTGCCAGGAATACGGCATCCAGTATATCGAATACAGGCGTGTACGGTATGCAGTGGCTTCGCATGTATCTTTCCTGCGGCAGATGGGAAGGAATGAGAGTCGGTAGTCTTTAGCCGGCAGTCAGAAGTCGGAACAGAAATATTAATGGCAGGCTTTAAGGTCTGCCATTTTTGTTTAAATAATTTAACAGCGGCTTCATAAGCGTAAGCATTTCATAAAGGCATTTTCCTGTCAGAAATTCGTAGTTTTGCACATTAATTTTTTAGCATGTCAAAAGTAAAAGTTGGCCTCGTTCAGATGAGCTGCTCTGCTGATAAAGCAGCTAACCTGCAAAAGGCAATGGATAAGGTAAAAGAAGCTGCAGCCAAAGGTGCGCAGATCGTTTGTTTGCAGGAATTGTTTACTTCCCTTTACTTCTGTGATGTGGAAGATTATGACAACTTCAAGCTTGCCGAACCTATTCCCGGCCCTTCTACTGATGCGCTCAGCAAACTCGCCAAAGAGCTGGGTGTGGTGATCATTGCTTCACTGTTTGAAAAAAGAACAGAAGGATTATACCACAACACCACTGCCATACTGGATGCCGACGGCACTTATCTTGGCAAATACCGCAAAATGCATATCCCGGATGATCCGGCTTATTACGAGAAATTCTATTTCACCCCGGGAGATCTCGGTTATAAAGTATTCAAAACAAAATTTGCGACCATCGGTGTACTGATCTGCTGGGACCAATGGTACCCTGAAGGAGCGCGCATTACTTCCCTGATGGGCGCACAGGTATTGTTCTATCCCACTGCTATTGGCTGGGCCACTTCGCAGGATGAAAACACAAATACAGAACAATACAACGCCTGGCAAACCATTCAGCGCAGCCACTCTGTGGCCAATGGCCTGCACGTTGTAAGTGTTAACCGTGTCGGCCTTGAACAAAACGGCGCCATGAAATTCTGGGGAGGATCATTTGTATCCAATCCCTTTGGCTCCATCGTTTACAAAGCTTCGCACGACCAGGAAGAAGTGCATGTGGAAGAGCTTGACCTGAGCCTTTCCGACAAGTACAGAACACACTGGCCTTTCCTGCGCGACAGGAGGATTGATTCTTATCAGCCTATCACCAAGCGTTATATTGACGAAGATTAATACTATCCAGGAGTATGCACAGATTCTAAATAGTAATTACTTTCGATATTGTGATGAATGTTGTAGGTATTGAAATACTTCTTTGTGGGCTTCGTGTCTTTGTGGGTAACCATTCATTTTCACCCCTGAGAAATTAAACTTAACTTATCTGGTAAGCTATAAACATTATTACCGTGAGCACACTTTCGCAAAATCCCAATAATCTCTCCACGCCGCATGAACTCGGCTATTATTTCCCTGCTGAGTTTGAAAAACACCTGGCCACCTGGTTAAGCTGGCCCCACAAGGAAGCAAGCTGGCCGGGAAAGATCAATGCGATCTATCCTTATTATGCCGCTTTTATCAAGGAACTGACCCGTGGAGAACTGGTACGGATCAATGTGGCTGATGAAGCGATGAAGCAATTTGCGCTCGTTCATCTTCAGCAAGCGAATGTGGACCTTTCAAAAGTGGAGTTTTATTTTCATCCCACCAATGACGCCTGGTGCAGGGACCATGGACCAGCCTTCCTGGTAAATGAAATGGCAGGAAAAGGAAAAGCCATTGTGGACTGGGGCTATAATGCCTGGGGAGATAAATATCCCCCTTATGATCTCGATGATGTGATACCAACACTGATCGGCAAACATTTCAACCTGCCTGTATTCCATCCCGGCATTGTAATGGAAGGCGGCTCAGTTGAGTTTAATGGTAAAGGCGCTTTACTCACTTCCACTGCCTGCCTGCTCAATCCAAACCGCAACCCGCGTCTTAACCAATGCCAGATCGAAGAATACCTGCGCAATTATTATGGTGTGGAGCAGATATTATGGGTAGATGAAGGCATTGTAGGTGATGATACGGATGGCCATATTGATGATACGATCCGTTTTGTAAATGCCGATACTGTGCTCACCGTAGTTGAAGAGAACAAACAGGATGAGAATTATGCTTTGCTGCAGCACAACCTGAAGCAACTAAAAGAAATGCGGCTGCTCAATACCAAACAGCTCAATATCGTTGAACTTCCCATGCCAGATGCTGTGATCTGGGAAGATCAACGGTTGCCGGCTTCCTATGCCAATTTCTATATCGCTAATAAATCCGTTATCGTACCCACTTACCGTTGTGATAAAGATGATAAGGCTCTTCAGATCATCCAAAGCTGCTTCCCTGACCGTGAAGTGGTGGGGATCGATTCAACAGAAATTATCTGGGGATTGGGGAGTTTTCACTGCCTGAGCCAGCAGGAGCCTCTCTAAACCACTAGGGATCATATATTTAAATGATTATACCTCTTTCTTCACACTCTTTTTCTCTTTCAACACTTAGTTGTAACTTGCACCGTTTTTTCAATACAAGAAAATGGTAGATCTAGCTAATTACGACCCCAACAGTGTCAGTAATCCCAACAATAATATTTTCGGGCTCCCCACATCTGAAGATGATGCGAAACTGGTGATAGTGCCTGTTCCCTGGGAAGTAACAGTAAGTTATGGCGCCGGTACGGCAAGGGCACCTGAAGCCATCTTTAAGGCAGCTTTGCAGGTTGATCTTTTCGACTCTGAAGTTCCTGAAGGGTGGAAACAGGGATATTATATGCGCCCGGTAGACAGGAAGCTGCTGATGAAAAGCGATTACCTGCGCAAAGAAGCTGAATTATATATCGATTATATCTCCCGTGGTGAAGAAGTTTCCGCCAATCAGTTCATGAGCAAAACGATCAAGGAAGTGAACGAAGGCGGTGAATTCCTGAAACAATGGGTATACGATCAAACCAAAGTGTTGCTCAACAAAGGGAAGCTTGTTGGCCTACTCGGTGGCGACCACAGTGTATCTCTCGGCTATTTCAAATCCATTGCAGAAAAGCATGATAATTTCGGGATACTCCAGGTAGATGCGCATTGCGATCTCCGCGTAGCGTATGAAGGATTCACCTATTCTCATGCCAGCATCATGTATAATGCGCTTGCAGAGATACCACAGCTTAGTAAACTGGTGCAGGTAGGTGTGCGTGATTATGGTGGCGACGAATGGGAATACCTTAAGCAAAACAATGACCGCATCACCACTTATTTCGACAGGGATATTAAATACCGCCAGTACGAAGGAGAGAACTGGAAACAGATAGCGGAAGAGATCGTCAGCAAATTGCCACAAAAAGTATTTATCAGTTTTGATATCGACGGGCTCGACCGTAAGCTTTGTCCACATACAGGTACACCTGTACCGGGAGGGTTTGAAACAGAAGAAGTGTTTTATTTATTCCGCAAAGTGATTGAAAGCGGCCGCACCATCATAGGATTTGATTTAACAGAAGTGGGTATCAGTGATACGGATTGGAATGCGAATGTGGGAGCACGTGTATTATTCAAACTGTGCAATTTATTGGTAGCAAGTAACTGTAAATAACAAATGGCAAGATTTGAAGTAGTTTTAAAAAATGATAAGGCGAGGCAGTACGATCGTATGGCCCTGTTCATCATCCTGCTCAATATTGCCGTGTTTGTTCTCTTCTTTTTTAACTCAGCAGAAAAAAATGTCCGCTATGAAGCTCTTGCAGGGGCTGTTCTTTGTGCAATAGCATTAGGGATCGATTCCTATCTGCGGTCTGTTAAAAAGAATACCGGAAAACCTTACCGTGACCTTTGCCTTTTGCTCATCACTATTACCTGGATCGCCCTGGGCAATTGGTGGGCGGCTTTTATCAATGTGGTGCTGGCATTGCTTTTCCAGGTATCACAACGACAGCTAAAAGTCAGTATCGATAAAAACGTGATCCTGTATCCATCTTTTCCGCAAAGGAAAATCCAATGGAATGAGCTTAACAATCTTATACTCAAAGACGGTTTGCTTACCATTGATTTTAAAAACAATAAAATACTGCAATCGGAGATCATCAATTCATCAGCGCAACTGAATGAAAAAGAATTTAACGACTTTTGCAGCGAGCAGTTGCACTAAACAATGACTATGACATCTTTTTCCCATTCACCCTATATCCTCTATTCGGACGGCAAAGGAAACATCTTTGAAGACCGGTCGCTCTATGTAACCGGCCGTAGCGGATGGGATGCACTGGAAATTCTCAATGATGAATGGATCGAGCTCCCGGATGGAGGTTCTCTGTATGAATTGCCTGGCCGTCGCGGTATCGGCATTGATGTGAACACAGGCGAAATGCGGCTTTGCGAAAAAGGATGGGCAGTTGCAGCTTTTATTCCTCCCGCACATACAGGGTTTTATCTCGCCGCATATGAAACTGCACCTGATGCTCCTACCCTTCCATTATTTTGTTACACTGCAGCAGGTTGGTACAACGACAAGTTTTATGTACCGGCCACCCGTATTGAACCGGATATCCGCCAGGATTGTGCAGGCTACGATCAATCAAAAGTTGAATCAGGTGTAGAAGGTTTATTAAAGGCTTATCCGCATAACCGTTTGGTGAATCATCTTGCTAATAACTGTGCACTGACTTACCACTGTCCAGCCGCCCGGAACTATTTTTTGGGCCGCTGGGAATGCCCCATACCCGCATCGCCGGCCTGCAATGCAAATTGTGTAGGTTGTATTTCTTTGCAACCGGATGAGGAACCTATCGTATCCACGCAAGACAGGTTGCGTTTCAAACCTACTGCTGAAGAAATTGTAGAATATACAGTGCCTCACCTGGAGCAAGCGCCCTATCCTATTGTAAGTTTTGGCCAGGGTTGCGAAGGTGAGCCGCTGCTGATGTGGGAAACCATCCGCGAAGCGATCATTGAAATACGCAAACACACATCAAAAGGAAGTATCAATATCAATACCAATGGCTCCAAACCTGATGCAGTAAGACAGCTTTGTGAAGCCGGGCTTGATTCGATCAGGGTAAGCACCAACTCTGCCAGGCGTGAAATATACATGCCTTATTACAGGCCTAATAATTACGATTTCGATGATATTATTGAGAGCCTGAAAATAGTGAACAGCTTTGGAGGATGGACATCGATCAATTATTTTGTTTTCCCTGGCATGACGGACAGTATTGCCGAATATGAAGCGCTGCGCAAACTGATAAAAGAAACAGGGTTGAAAATGATCCAGTGGCGTAATTTCAACATTGATCCCGACTGGTATTTAGGCAAAATAGGTGTGGGCGATACAGGAGAATGCATGGGCGTAAAACAATTGCAGGAAATACTTAAGGAAGAATTCCCTGATCTGCGGTATGGTTATTTCAACCCGCCGATAGAACGTATTAAGGGAAGGTTTGATCTGGATTTTGCACATCATTGACCGGAATACATTGAAAGAGAAAAACAACCTGCAGGGCATTGCGCTTGCTGTTCTGGCCACCCTGATATGGTCAGGCAATTTTATTGTTGCAAGGGGCGTTCATAAAGAGATCACTCCTGTTCAGCTTGCATTTTACCGTTGGGCTACGGCTACGATTTTATTATTTCCCTTTGCATTAAAGACCTGCATTGCAGAATGGCCGCAGCTGAAAAAACACCTGCCCTACCTTTTCTGGATCTCACTTACAGGTATTTCATTGTTCAATACGCTTGTGTATATCGCGGGGCATTATACTTCTGCTATCAATCTGGCATTGATCGGCACCACGTCTTCCCCCGTTTTTGCCAATATACTTGCCCGTATTTTTCTAAAGGAAAAACTGGGAATAGCCAAAATAAGCGGCATGCTGATCTGCATTGTGGGCATCCTGGTATTGTTATCCAAAGGCAATCTTCAGAACCTGCTCAATCTGCATTTTTCCGAAGGTGATGCATGGGTATTGCTGGCAGCCCTTTCTTTTGCAGTGTATACTATCCTGGTAAAGAAGAGGCCTGCGGTCATTTCCCCGCTCAACCTGTTGTTCAGTTCTTTTTTACTGGGAACACTATTGCTGCTTCCGGTCTTTCTCTTTGAAATAGGTGCAGACAAGCAGGTGACCTGGAATTTATCCCTGGCCGGTGTTATTCTCTATCTGGGGCTCGGCGCATCCATTACCAGCTTTCTTATCTGGAATAAAAGTATCCGGATACTTGGAGCAGGGCGCACAGCTTTATTCGGCAACCTGATCCCCATCTTCAGCAGCCTGGAAGCTGTAATCATTTTGCATGAACAATTCAGCATTATTCATATCATCAGTATGCTGATCGTGCTGGCAGGGTTAGTGATCGCCAATAAATTCTGATCCTTACTTCCCTTCACCCTCATCAATCTTTTCCTGGCAATTGTCCAGCACCATTTTTTCCATCTGTTTGTTGGCCGTGCTTTTGGCCACTTCGATCAGTTCGAGGCGGGCGCGGGTAATACTTTGTTTTACGTTGCAGGCTACATAGTAACTGCCTCCGGCTTCTGCTTCTATTTCCACTTCGGTCTCTTTCTTGAATAAAGAAGCTCCTCCTATTTTGGCACTCACTGTATGTTTGCCGGGTGCAACGGCCAGGCGCATAAAGCGGTTATTGCTCAGTTTGCATTTCTTTTCACCGTCCAGGAAAATGGCCCAGTTGGCCGCTGCTCCGTTAAACTGGCCGGTACGGTAAATATAGATATAGGTAGAGTCATTGGTTGGGTTACCGGGAGTGGTACAGCTGTAAGCTGCAGGGCTGATCGCAAGTGCTGAAATAACAAAAGATAAGAGGATAATTTTTTTCATTATATGGTTATTTGAGGTCCGAAAATAGCCTGCCCGGACATAAAACAAAAGAAAATTGCGGATGGAATGTCTTTTTCGTTATCCCGGCCGTCAGGAATTTAACATTTTATAGCCAGCCCCCGGGACAAGTTGCACAGTCCTTGTACGTTAATAACAGGTGTGAACAACAACGGCTTTTATGCCGGGTCATCAACCTGTACATTTGTATGAATAACGTTTACAGTATGTCTGCCTCTTTTGAAGCAAAGAAGAATTCACAGGCTATCATGATCACGATCGGCTTTGCAGGTCTGTTGCTGCTGATCATGTTCCTGTGGTCATGGACGATTCCCGCTATTGTGCCCATGCCGCCTGACCAGGGGATCATGGTGGAACTGAATATCCCGGAAGAAGAAATCCCCCCGGCAAAGCAATTGGGTGGTGGCGGAGGTGGCGGCAACCCGGTAGAAGCTTCTGGCCCGGCAGGCACAGCACCTCAAACGCCTCCTCAACCCGGTACACAGGAAGATGCGAAGGATATTGAAGAAGATCCGACAGAAAAAGCAGCGCCGGCTATCCTTAAGCCTGATAACCCCAAGCCTAAGGCAACTAAAATAAATGAGAACAAGTCAACCGTAAAGGCTGAACCCAAACCCAATCCCCCTCCTCCGCAACCCAAACCTGTTCCTAAAGCAGTACTGGGTAAAACAACCACTGGTTCAGGAAGCGGTGGCGGTGTAGCTACTACCTACGACAGGGCTGGTGGAAGTGGTACTGGCTCGGGTGTTGGTAACGGAAGTGGTTCCGGTGGGGGCAGCGGCACAGGTTCTGGCGGCGGGAATGGTTCCGGCAGCGGACGTGGCAATGGGCCTTTGCGGATAAGCGGCAGCCGGACAGTGATCAGCCCCAAACCCATGGATGCCGGTGAGAATCTCAGAGGAAAAGTGCTGGCTCAGATAAGAGTATCCCCCGACGGAGTAGGCACTTATCTCAATTGGATGCAAGGGTCAACTATCACTAATGGCGAAGCCATTTCCATTATCAAGGACTGGCTGAGAAGAAACCGTTTTAATAAAACTGCGGAAGAATCCATTGTAGTTTATCAGTTCAATTTCCTCCTGGGAGGATAAACCTGATCAGATAAACTATACTTTCTCGCTAATTTTGCTTTCATGAATGAAAGCATTTTTCTTCTGAAAGGCGATATCACAACTATCCAGGTAGATGCTATTGTTAATGCAGCCAACTCATCTTTAATGGGCGGCGGCGGCGTAGATGGTGCCATTCATCGTAAAGGCGGCCCCGCCATACTGGAAGAATGCAGGAAGATCATTGCGAGACAAGGCTCGTGTAAAACCGGTGAAGCAGTGATCACTACTGCAGGGCGCTTACCGGCACGTTATGTAATACATACGGTTGGTCCTGTTTGGAATAATGGAAAGAACCAGGAAGCCGAAAAGCTTGCTTCCTGTTACAATAACAGTCTTGCACTGGCTGCCCAACACGCATTGGAAAGCATTGCTTTTCCCAATATCAGCACAGGCATTTACGGCTATCCAAAGAAAGAAGCTGCGTCTATTGCGGTTCAATCAATGAATGCCTGGCTTTCACCTGACCTGTCAATCAAAAAAGTTTACTTTGTTTGCTTCGACGAAGAGAACTATCAACTTTACAAAGAAATCCTTGGATGAACTATATGAGCTACGAACAGACAATTGATTATCTTTTTACCCGCCTGCCTATGTTCAGCCGCTTAGGCGCTGCTGCATATAAAGAAGATCTGACCAATATCATCCGCCTTTGCGAATTCCTTGGCAATCCGCATAAACGATTTAAGAGCATACATATCGCAGGCACCAATGGCAAAGGCTCAACAAGTCATATGCTGGCATCCATTCTGCAAACCGCGGGTTATACAACCGGCTTGCATACTTCCCCTCATTTGAAAGATTTCCGCGAAAGGATAAAGATCAATGGTCAAATGGTACCCAAGGAATTTGTGGTTGATTTCACGGAAAAGATCAAGCCGGTGATTGAAGAGATCGATCCCAGTTTTTTTGAAATATCCGTAGCCATGGCTTTTGAATATTTTGCACAGGAAGGCGTTGATATAGCTGTGATCGAAACCGGGCTTGGCGGGCGGCTCGACAGTACCAATATTATCACACCCGAGCTGTCTGTGATCACCAATATTGGCTGGGACCATATGAACCTGCTGGGCGATACGCTTCAAAAAATAGCAGGAGAAAAAGCAGGTATCATTAAGCAAGGTATCCCTGTTGTAGTAGGAGAAGTAACAGAAGAAACAGCCCCGGTATTCGAAACCGTTGCACATCAAAAAAACGCTCCGCTTACCATTGCATCACAAAAAAGGCAGGCAACAGATTGGAAATGGGAAAAGCATGAACTGGTGGTACAGGTTGCAGAAAAACACAGAACAGATCGCCTGCTCTACCATCTCGATCTTCCCGGCTTGTATCAAACCAAAAACCTGCTTACGGCATTGGAAGCCTGTGCAGTGTTGCAGGAGAAAGGTTGGGAAATAGAGGAGCCCTCTATTCAATCCGCCTTGCACCAGGTCAAAAAGCTGACCGGGCTGCATGGCCGCTGGGAACTTGTCCATCAGCATCCTCCTGTGATTCTTGATGTGGCACATAATGAGGCAGGCATGCAGCAAGTGGTTGAGCAACTCGAACTGGCCGATTATCATGAGCTGCATATTGTGTTGGGAATGGTAAAAGACAAAGCGATCGATAAAGTGCTGGCACTGCTCCCTGCTTCTGCACAATATTATTTTACACAAGCAGGTATTCCCCGCGCCCTGGATGCAAAAGAGTTGCAACATCAAGCAACAGGGGCTGGTTTGAAAGGAAAAGTCTATCCGGATGTAAACACTGCACTGAAAGAAGCAATGGCAAAAGCAAAAGAAAATGACCTGGTGCTGGTGTGTGGAAGCGTGTTCCTTGTAGCAGAAGTAATTTAATTCTCTAACTTCTGCAAAGCATACATTAAACAGGTTACATGCATGGCTTGCAATATCTCGTTTTTCCGCAGCATCTCTCTTACTTCTTCAATGGTATAAAGAGAGATTTTGATCTCTTCGTTTGCATCAAGATGCTGTTCTGTCACTTTCTTTCCACCTCTGGCAAGATACATATGCATGAGATTGGAATTGGTGGAGGGGTTGGCTGATATTTTTCCTAAATATTCATAAGAGGTGAATGTGTAGCCGGTCTCTTCCAGCAATTCACGTTTAATTGCATCTTCAAGGCTTGCATCTGAATCATCAACGCAGCCCCCTGGTATTTCAAGGCACACTTCACCCAGCGCATGCCTGTATTGATGTTCCATGATCACTTTACCGTCTTCAGTAAGAGCGACAGCAGTGACCCAGGTAGGGAATTCATATACGTAATAAGGATCAACGATCGTTCCTTCAGGAGTCAGGCACCGGTCTCTTCTCACTTTGAACCAAAGGTCATTAAACAGGTATTCAGAGGAAAGGATTTTCCATTTCATAAGTTATCGTGATTTACCATTGATATCTACCAGCCTTTTCTTTCACGCAATGCCGTAATATGTGCCACGTGATGCCTGCAATGCCAGGCATAATTGCCCAGGAGATACCAAAGGCGCATGGTCCTCTTTTGCTCAGGGTGGAACACCGTCCGGTTATTCCATTCATCATCCTTTACATATTTGAGGGCTTCATACCAGCGGGCATGCAATGCGTAGAGCAGGGTGATGGAAATATTAACAGGTAGTTTTTGTACATCATTCATCTCCGACCAAAGCTTTTCTTCATAAGGCTTGATGGTAGGATTATCTTCTGTAAGCGCCAGTTTGAAACGGCAATATGCATTGATATGGCTGTCGGCTACGTGGTGCACCAACTGATGGATCGTCCAGCCTCCTTCACGGTAAGGTGTATGTAATTGCTCCTCATCCAGGTTGAGTATTGCATTTTCGAGCGCCTGGGGAAGGAATTTGATATCAGCCAGCCATTCTACTTTCTTTTCAATGGAAAAAGGCTGTGCCTCATATTGCCCGATAGGATAACGCGGATCAACTGCGGTCGGCATAAGAAAATATTTATACGTAAACGAACTATTTGACCACTTCCAATAGCTCCACTTCAAACATCAACGTTGCGCCACCAGGGATATCACTTCCCGCTCCACGATCACCATAAGCCAGATGAGATGGTATCCAAAGCCTCCAGTGGCTGCCTTCTTTCATCAAAGGAATGGCTATCTGCCATCCTTTGATCAGCGCTGTTAATGGAGCAGTAAAAGGTTGGTTGCGTTTGAAAGAGCTGTCAAACTCCTTACCATCCAGCAAAGCGCCTTTGTAATGCGCTTTTATTTTGTCTTTGATGGAAGGTTGCGCCCCCGTACCTTCTTTCAACACCTGGTATTGCAATCCTTCGGGCAATTGCACAACGCCTTCTTTATCTTTATTGATATTGAGGAATGCCTCACCGGCGCTTTTCTGCGCATCAATTTTACCACTCATAAACTCTTTCAATTTATTCTGAATACTCATTGCTGAATCATTTAAAAATTAGCTGCTTTATTCTTCCCGGAGCGAATGGCCGGTAAGATTAATGAATACATCTTCCAGGTTGGCTTTTTTTACTTCCTTCGGCCGTTCAAAACCTGAAGCCACCAATGTGTCGATCATACCGTCGGGAGAATCCAGTGCAATGATCTTACCTGAATCGATAATAGCGATCCTGTCGCACAGGTATTCTGCTTCATCCATATAATGGGTGGTAATGATCACTGTTGTACCCCTGTCGCGGATGGTACGGATCAGCTCCCAAAGGCTTCTTCTTGCCTGTGGGTCGAGACCGGTGGTTGGTTCATCCAGAAAAATGATACGGGGCTCGTTGATCAGGGTTGTAGCCACTGAAAAACGTTGCTTCTGGCCACCGCTTAGATCTTTGAATTTGGCCTTTGCCTTGTCTTTCAGGTTCACCATTTCAAGGAGTTCCATAGCACCAACATTACGGTTATACAAACCGCAAAACAGTTCGATCAACTGCAAAAGATTAAGACCGGGATAATAACCACTGGTCTGCAATTGCACACCAATGATCTTTTTGATTTCGGCAGGCTGCTTATCGAGGTTCAATCCATCTACGATCACTTCCCCGCTGGTTTTTTCCCGCAGGGTTTCAATAATCTCCAGTGTAGTGGATTTACCGGCACCATTAGGGCCCAGCAATCCAAAGATCTCGCCTTCATATACATCAAAGGAAATGCCTTTTACGGCCTGGAACTGGCCATATTTTTTGGCCAGATCCCTTACAGAAATGATCGTTTTCTTTTCCATCAGGCAGCAAGTTACTGCAAAACGGAGGAATTAATTCACAAACACCTGGGTGTAATAAAGGGTACCCTTTTTATCCCGGGCAACACCTATACCGATGTATTTGTATTTGCCCAGCATATTGCGGCGATGGCCGGGGGATCTCTGCCATCCCTTCACCACTTCTTTACCGGTTTTGGCACCATACGCTACATTTTCTGCAAAAGCGTTTACTGTTGAAAAGAATTTATGTGCAGCCTGCTGGCGTTGCATAAACCCATCATGACCGAAGCTGGTTTTTCCTTTGGCCATATTGGAGCTATGCTCCTGCGCGAGTTTATTGAGGCCATCTTTCATTTCCAGGGCCGGCAGTCCTTTTGACCGGCGGAGGTCGTTCGTGTATTTGAGCACATCTTCCCGGATGCTTTGAGCATTCAGCGAAAAGGAAGAAAAAAGGAGTAGGAAAAAAGATAAAAAGAAAAAAGTACGGGTCATGGGTCTTGTCTTATTGATACCGGAATATGACAAGATTAATACCAACCTTTCATTAAGCAAAGCTTCTGTTGCTGTGATATTGTTAAAACGGAATCTTACAGTATTAGTTCCATTTTAACATCGGCTGTTTCAAAAGGGGCGTCAGTAACTTCCACATGCCGGAAACCGTATTTTTCATACAACTTCAATGCAGTTTCCAGCTGATGATTGGAAAAAAGGATCAGTTTCTCCGCACCAATTTCTTTTGCTTTTGCCAGGCAGGTTTCGATCAACTGCTTACTGATCCCTTTACCCCGCCATAATGGTGATACGAACATTTTAACCAGTTCATACACGGTATCCGTATCCTTCATGATACCTGCCGAACCGATGATCTCCTCTCCTGCTTTCACCAGCCAAAGAAATCCTCCGTTATCAAGGATCGTTCCCTGGGGGTCGTCCAGTATCTGCAGGTCATGATCTTCTGTAAGATTGTATTTGTCCAGCCATTCAAGATTGAGACTTTTAAATACAGGTTGGTATTGGGATTGGTAAGGGATAATATCAATTGATGAAGGCATACCCAAAGTTAACAGGTTTCTATCAGCCGCTAACCCTAAAACCGGTAAACTGTTTGGCCTGACTTACCCCCTGGCAGTTTCACGGCTCAGATGCGTTTCCAGTTCTCCCATCATATCCTTGCTGCCGATAAACATCGGTGTGCGCTGATGCAATTCTGTTGGCTGTATATCTAAAATTCGTTGAGTACCGTCTGTAGCGCGCCCTCCTGCCACTTCGATGATGAATGCAAAAGGATTGCATTCATATAAAAGCCGCAGTTTTCCCTTGGGTTTGTCGATAGTGCCAGGGTACATAAAGATCCCGCCTTTGATAAGATTGCGGTGCACATCAGCCACCATGCTGCCGATATAGCGCTGGGTATAAGGTCCGCCGGTGGCTTTATCTTTTTTCTGGCAGGCATCTATGTATTTCTTTACACCATCCCTGTACTGAAAGAAATTGCCATGATTCACTGAATAGATCTTTCCGGATGGCGGGCATTTGATATCGGGATGGCTAAGCGTGAATTCGCCGATAGACGGATCAAGTGTAAACCCGTTCACTCCACGGCGGGTAGCGTATACCAGCATCGTAGAAGAACCGTATACGATATACCCTGCTGCAACCTGCTGAGTGCCTTTTTGCAGAAAATCCTCTTTTGAAGCAATGTGCCCCTTGGGGGTTACCCGCCTGTACACACCGAAAATGGTACCAATGGATACATTCACATCTATATTACCACTGCCATCGAGCGGATCAAAGAGGCACACATATTTGGAGTTCTGGCTTACGGAGTCTTCAAATGCCACATACTCGTCGAGTTCCTCGCTGGCAATGCCTGCACAACTGATGCCGTGCTGCAGCACACCGGTAAACTGATCGTTGGCAAAAAGGTCGAGCTTCTTTACGTCCTCCCCCTGCACGTTCACGCTGCCTGCATCGCCGAGTATGTCAACCAGGCCGGCTTTGTTCACTTCCACATTCACCCTTTTGGCTGCCAGGCCAATATCCCTTAGCAGGGTACTTAACTCACCGGTAGCATTGGGGATATGACGGAGCTGTTGGATGGTAAACTCGTCGAGCGTAAGGATCTTTCTGTTGAAACTCATAGCAGTTCGTTAATAAGGCTAACAAATGTAAGGGGTAAACGGGAGAACTCCCATACAGATGTGTGCCTGGTACATCAAAAAAGACCCTATTTTTTGCGACATTTGCAGCCACCGGGAAATACCGGTCATAATTTATTTATACATGAAGGTCTTTAAGTTTGGCGGAGCATCTGTTAACAGCGTAGAAAGAGTAAAAAATACGGGCGAAATACTAAAAGAATATGCAGGCGAGAAACTGCTGGTCGTTATTTCCGCCATGGGCAAAACTACCAATGCCCTGGAAAGAGTGACCGAATCATTTTATGCCAACCGGAAAGAAGAGGCGCTGGCATTGTTTGAACAGGTAAAACAACAGCACCTCGCCACCGCCAAATACCTGCTGGTAACACATTACCTGGCCTGCGAAAAGCAATTGAGGGATTTTTTCACTGAAGTGGAATGGCTGCTGCATGATAATCCTGTCAGGGAATATGATTATTATTATGACCAGGTGGTTTGCGTAGGGGAATTGCTCTCTACTTCCATCATAAGCCATTACCTGAATGAAATGGAGATCGCCAACAAATGGCTGGACGTAAGGGATATTATCCGGACGGACGACAATTTCAGGGATGCCACTATCGATTGGAACTATACGACTGCGAAGATCAATGAAAATGTGAAGCCCCTGTTTGCTTCAACAGATATTGTGCTCACACAAGGCTATATCGGATCAACCGACGAAAATGAGAGCACTACCCTGGGACGCGAGGGAAGTGATTATACTGCTGCTGTATTTGCCAATATACTTGAAACCGAAAGCCTGACCATCTGGAAAGATGTGGAAAGCGTGATGAATGCAGATCCCAAACAGTTTCCCGATGCACAACCCTTACCGGAACTGAACTATAATGAAGTGATAGAGATGGCTTATTATGGAGCACAGGTGATCCATCCCAAAACCATCAAGCCATTGCAAAACAAAAGCATCCCACTGTATGTGAAATGCTTTCTCGATCCCTCATTACCCGGAACAGTGATACATAATCAGCATTTGAAACAATTGCCGCCGATCATTGTACTGAAGGAAAAACAGGTGATGCTGCAATTGAACTCAAAAGATTTTTCTTTTGTAGGCGAGCATCATGTAGGGCAATTGTATCATTTGTTTGAAAAGATCAAAGTAAAACCGAACCTCACACAGAATGGCGCCATCAGCTTTGTATGTGTGGTAGATAACCAGGGAGAAAAAACAGAAAGACTGGCAATGGAGGCCGCTGCCATTTTTGATACGCAGGTGACAAAAGACCTTTCATTGCTGACCATCCGGCATTATACAGGAGAATTTTTTGATAAGCTGACGGCAGGAAAAACGATTTTGTTGAAACAGCAGACACAAGAAACAGTTCAGGTGCTAATGAAGTAAAATATCAGATGGCTGAATATCATACCTGAAAAGCAGATTTGGTTAATCTGCATGAACAGCTATTACTCTACTACCTCCACTGTTATTGTCTGTACCATTTTTTTCGGTACAGGCTTATCGTTCAGCAGTGCTGGTTTCCATTCAGGCATTTTTTCCATTTCTTCGATCAGTGCATCAGCGAAATCCTCGTCCTTGGGGCCTTTCAATACTTTGAAATTGGTGGGCACACCATCCTTATCTACAATAAACTCCACCTGCACATATGATTTCTTGATGCCCTCGGGCAGTTTAGTACCCATATCCTTACCTAATTTGTCAAGATATTTTGCATAGCCATCACTTCCACCAGGAAACTGTGGCCATTGGTGAACAGCGTCAACCATGCCCGTGATGGAACGGGTGCGATGTTGCACAGGTTCTCTTTTGACAGGTTTGGGAGCTTCTGCTATGGCTTTTTTATCCGGAGCATTGTTGATGATATAATCACCTTTGTCATTAATAAGGACAACGGGCAGTTGTTTATATTTTTCAAAATAATCAAACGCGTCTTCCATACGTGTGGCAAACTTCCTTAATGCAGGATCATCTTTAGCCAGGTTGTTCAGATAGTTCATGCTTTTGGTTACATTAAAACGGATAGGGAAAATATGCACAGGTATATAATCCTGCCCCTGATCTTTGGCATGGGCCGCCAGAATATAGAGTTCGTCTATCTGCTGGTCTGTAATGGGGATGCAGCCTACCGTAACGCAGCTGCCATGAATATAAATTGCACTGCCGGGCCTGAGAGAATCGCTGAGTATCTGATCGGATACATTAGGATAATTGATGCCCAGTGACAGATAATAGGTGCTCCTGGGGTTGAACTCATTGATATAATAAAACCCTTCCGGCACCTGGTAATCACCTTCCAGTCTTTTTGGCCCGAGCGTACCGGCCAGGGCGCAAACCTTATAGGTCTTGAACAGTTTGAAAGGCTCATTCAGTTCATCTTTTACCCATACTTCCATATTGCTGTCATATTTGAAAGAACGGATATAGATATATTTTGCCGGCCACTTCAGTTTTTTTGCGGCAAACTGTTTTTGTAAAGTGTCTTCTTTACGTTTAAACGATTCGTCCGGGCGCGGAAAGCTTTTCTGGTAGTCAATAAAAGAAGTACTCAATGCAGCACTTCTGACAGAAGTTTGCGCACCACCCGGTACAGTAAAACAAAGGGAAACAAAAACAGGTATGAACAGTTTTTTCATGTTTTTCATGCGGGACATCCTTAAATTGATTAACGGCCTGGCAGTTGTTTTAGTACTGATCAATTATTAATGAAACGTAAAGATACACCAGAACGGACACACAGGGCACCGGTAAAGAAATGAACAGGTGGGGAAAAGTCCGGGCTAATTTATAAGTAACTAGTTTTCAGTTCAAGCCAAAGTCGACATGGATATACAGCCATCAGATATCCTTCCCGTCTTCCCGCCTCACCGGTAAAAATTTACCGGTAAGGCGGGAAGACGGGAAGGGGGACGTTCTATCCAGTTTTTGTCTTATTTGTTTTCTACAAACTTCGGGAGCGAGACCGTAATAAGCTCGGTCCAGCCTGCATTGAAGCTGTCTCTCGCGAAATCGGCGCTGTCTTGCGGGAAAGTCTCGAGACCTGTGTGAGTGAGTTTGACGCGGGTTTTACCAGTCTCGTCAAACAATTCAAATGTCACCAGTGAATAGCCTTCCCGATCAAGGTACTGCCAGCTGTATTGCAGTTTCTTCAAAGGCACTACTTCAGTGATCTTGCAAATGTGTATGTACTGTTCCCCTTTACGCCCCTGGCCGGCAAACCGGAATTCAAATCCTACTTCAGGTTTAAAATCACTCACATCAAAATACCATTGTTTCATCTGGTCTTTATCAGTAATGGCCTGCCAGACCTTCTTAACAGGCGCATTGATGAGCTTTTCGATGATCACGGGATTGTTATTCATTTTGATTTACGTTTTTTAGGTGATTGCTTTATGCTTAGGAATTTATCCAGCGCGTCAAGTTTGCCGGTCCAGAAAACACGGTATTGCTCCACCCAATCAGACACTTCATTCAGCTTATCGAATTTCGCTTCACAATACCTCTCCCTCCCCTTCTGACGAACCAATATCAGGCCGCATTCTGTCAGTATCTTGATATGTTTGGAAATAGCAGGGCGGCTGATCGCAAAGTTTTCTGCAACAGCATTCAGGTTGAGCGGCTGCTTTGCCAGCAACCCGATTATCTCTCTTCTTGTGGGGTCAGCGATCGCCTGGAATACATCTCTTCTCATGAAAATAAATCTATTTGTAACTAATCGGTTACAAATATATAGGTAATCGTTCAGTTACGCATTTTTTTTCCGCTTTTTTTAAAAAAAATCAGGAACCGTTTCCAGTTCCTGATTTTTAAAATGATTTTAAGCTTATCGGAATATTATCGCTTGCAGGTTTCAGGCTGGCCAGATGCTGACACTATTGAAATTCCTGCATCAATATGCAGTTGGTAAGAATAGTTTTATAATTCCGTTCACCAGCCTTTCTTGAACTTCTCTTTTATAACTCCTTCTGAAGCCAGTATTCCCCAGGTCATAAAGCCGCCCTTTTCAAAAGTATAATCAAGTTTGTAAGTTGGAACAGACGGATTTGGAGGAGTGTCCCAGGTGATCTCTATTTTGTTATCCGGCAACACACGGTACGTTCCAATGAGCGTGTACGTATCTTCTCCATGGTATTTCCTGAAATACTGTTTAGCCGGTGTAAACCTGATCCTGACATCTGTCAATGCGTTCTGCCAGTAAAACGGAGCCCCCCAGGAATCATTGGCATATACCTGGCTAATGGTCCATTCTCCGACAAAGCTATCCGGCAAATCACCTTTCGAACAGGAGACAGATCCAATCATCAATGCTATCATTGAAATAAGGAGTATCCTACGCATAAGCAATGGTTTTAATAGCTGACCACTGAAGCGCTCCGATCGTTGCCTGATAAAGGCCTAAAAAAAGAAACGGGGCGTTGCTGCCCCGGATTTTATAAATTTCCTCTTGCCTCCTGTTCTCTCTCAATCGCCTCAAACAAGGCTTTGAAATTTCCTTTTCCAAAGCTCTTGGCCCCTTTGCGTTGAATGATCTCAAAGAAAAGCGTAGGCCTGTCTTCAACCGGTTTGGAAAATAGTTGCAGCAGGTATCCTTCATCATCACGGTCAACCAGTATGCCGAGTTCTTTTAATGGTTCAAGATCCTCATCAATCTGCCCGACCCTGTCAAGCAGGTCATCATAATAAGTGGTAGGCACTTTCAGAAATTCCACTCCCCTGCTCATCAGTGCGCGAACAGTGGTTACAATATCACTGGTGGCCAGCGCTACGTGCTGCACGCCTTCGCCCCTGTAAAACTCAAGGTATTCTTCGACCTGCGATTTTTTCTTTCCTTCCGCAGGCTCATTGATCGGGAACTTAACAAAGCCATTGCCGCTGCTCATTACCTTGCTCATCAAAGCAGAGTATTCAGTAGAGATATCTTCATCATCAAACGACAGGATATTTTTAAACCCCATTACATCTTCATAAAATTTCACCCAGGGGTTCATCTGGTTCCAGCCTACGTTGCCAACGCAATGGTCTACATAAAGAAGGCCTGTGTCTGCAGGACTGAAAAGAGGATTGCTCCATGCCCTGTAGCCAGGCATGAAAGCACCTTTATAATTTTGCCTTTCGATAAACAAATGCACGGTGTCTCCATAAGTATGAATGCCGCTGATGACCACTTCACCATCGTTATCTTTTAACCGCTGGGGTTTCATATAGCTTTTGGCGCCGCGGCTGGTCGTTTCCTTCCAGGCAGATTCCGCATCTTTCACTCTTAAGGAAAGTGCTTTCACACCATCGCCATGCTTGTATATATGATCGGCCATATCATTGCCCGGATGCAAAGGAGTGGTCAGCACAAAAGTGAGTTTGTGTTGCCGCACTACATAGCTTGCCCTGTCTTTCAGGCCGGTTTCGGGGCCGGCATAAGCCAGGGCCTGGAAACCAAAAGCGCTCATATAATAATGAGCGGCCTGTTTGGCATTCCCTACATAAAATTCTACATAATCGGTGCCTTCCAGGGGAAGGAAATCATGAACAGCTTCCTGCGTGTCCATTTTTTTGGTTATAGTTGACATCTGCAATGATTTTATAAAACAATAATGATTCCCGGAGGAATTCAATGAAATGATCAGGGTGGTTAGAACGGGAAAGGCATCAGCAACTGCCCATAGCCATTGTCTCCATCAGGAGGCTGAACAGGTTCCGGTGATCGGAAAAGCGTTTATGAGGAAAATCAGGACGCATAAGCAAATGTAGAAAAATGCGAGGGATATGCAAATTCCGATCTCCTATCTTTGCGCCATGCAAAAAATCGGTATTCTCGGTGGCGGCCAACTGGGCCGGATGTTGCTGCAGGCAGCAGCCAATTATCCTGTTGAAACCTTTGTACTGGAAAACGATCCGGAATGCCCAGCTGCACATCTTTGCCGGCATTTTATAAAAGGTGATATCAAAAATTTTGATGACGTATACGCTTTCGGGAAACAGCTCGATGCGATCACCATCGAAATTGAGAACGTGAATGTGGAAGCCCTGGAAAAACTGGAAGCAGAAGGTGTGCGCGTATACCCCAAACCTTCTGTGCTGAAGACCATTAAAAACAAGATCCTTCAAAAAGAATATTACAAAACCCACCAGATACCTTCTCCTGAATTCGTTGTTACCCCCAATGCAGCTGCCCTGAAAGAGCAGCTTGCTTTTTTACCTGCGGTTCATAAACTGGGCGAAGGCGGTTATGACGGCCGCGGTGTGCAACTCATAAAAAAAGAAGAAGACCTGTCAAAAGGATTTGATGCACCTTCCGTGCTGGAAAAAATGGTAGATATCCGTAAGGAGATCGCACAGATGGTAGCTATAAACGATAAAGGGGAAACGGCCTTATACCCGCCCGTGGAAATGCTGTTCGATCCGCAATTGAATTTGCTGGACTACCAACTTTGCCCTGCGGAGATCGACGAACGTATTTTATGGAAAGTGGAAGCCATTGCCCTGTCTGTTGTCCGCAACTTCAAATCACCCGGCATCTTTGCCATAGAAATGTTTATTGATAAAAACGGGGATGTGCTGGTCAATGAAACAGCCCCGCGTGTACACAATAGCGGGCATCATACCATCGAAGCCCATTATTCTTCCCAGTTCGATATGCTCTGGCGGGTAATGCTCGGTTATCCCCTGGGAAATACCGACGCAATTCTCCCTTCGATCATGGTCAATGTGATCGGCGCCGACAAATATTCCGGGAATGCTATATATGAGGGACTGGAGGATGTCCTGAAAATTGAGAACGCCTTTGTTCACCTGTACGGGAAAAAACAAACCAAACCCGGCCGCAAAATGGGGCATGTCACTATTTTGAGCAAAGACAAGCAGGACCTGCTTTACCAATCGAATAAAGTCAAGCACGGGCTGATCGTGAAAGCCTAACCTGCCATCCCGTTTAAAAACCTTTTATAATTAGTACGGGGATGAGCGCAGGGATGACAATCGCCTGACGTCCAATAACAACCGGATTTTAAGCAAGTTTGTTTTTCAATCGTTTAAAATGGTATTTCCGGGCCGACCGGACTGTTAATAAACTAATACACAAGTGAGAACACATCCACCTTTACGTTATTGCTTTATCGTTGCCGCACTGAGCCTGCTCGCTGCCTGTGGAGGAAAGTCGAATAATGACAAAAAGCCTCAGCAACAGTCTGGCCGTCCCCAGGGACCTGCCCGGGTAGACGTTTACCTGGTCTCTCCCCAGCCTTTTGCAGAAAATATTGAAGTGCCTGGCTCTGTTATTGCCAATGAAACCACGGAGATCCACCCGGAAGTGTCTGGCCGTATCGTAAGCCTGAATGTGGCAGAAGGCCGCCAGGTAGCCAAAGGCACCCTGCTCGCTAAATTGTATGATGAAGACCTGCAGGCCCAATTGAAAAAACTGCAGGTGCAGTTGCAGATCGCCAATACCAATGAAGAGCGCTCTGCCCAATTGTTGAAGATACAGGGTATCAGCAAAGCCGATTATGATGCCAGCCTGCTGAACGTAAATAATATCAAAGCGGATATCGATATCATCCGTACACAGATCACCCGGACAGAGATCCGCGCACCATTCAGCGGTAAACTGGGCCTGAAAAATATCAGTCCAGGTGCTTATGTAACTCCTGCCACCGTTATTGCAGCCATCAACCAGACCGGTGAACTTAAACTGGATTTCACCGTGCCGGAAAAATATACAGGCAGGATCAAACTCGGCCAGGTAGTTGGTTTCACTTACGAAGGATCTAATAAAAAATATACAGCCAAAGTCATCGCTACAGAATCAGCTGTAATGGAAAACACCCGCAGCCTGAAAGTAAGATCATTGATACAGGCAAAAGATGCAGCATTGCTGCCCGGCGCTTTTGCCAAAGTGCAACTGGGTTTTGATCCTGATCCGGCAGCTATCCTGGTTCCCACACAAGCCATCCTGCCACAGGCAAGGGGTAAGAAGGTAATCCTTCTCGAAGAAGGCAAAGCAAAATTTGTGGATGTCACCACCGGTGTGCGCGACTCATCAAGAGTGCAGGTAACTCAAGGTTTGAAAGCCGGCGACACTGTTATCGTTACCGGTTTGCTGACATTGCGCCCCGACGCCAAAGTGCAGGTAGCTCAGATCATTAATAAATAATTTACGATGAATATCTCCGAACTCAGTTTAAGACGACCTGTGCTTGCCATAGTGATGAACATTATCATCATTGTGTTCGGTGTTATTGCTTTTAAATTTCTGGGGGTAAGGGATTATCCCGCTATCGATCCTCCCAATATCAGTGTACGCACTTCGTATGCAGGAGCCAACGCTGATATCATCGAAACGCAGATAACAGAACCGCTTGAAAAAGCGATCAATGGTATAGCCGGTATTAAGAATATCACTTCGAGCAGCAGCAACGGCTCCAGCAATATCAACGTGGAATTTGATCTTGGCATCAATCTCGAAGCAGCAGCCAATGATGTGCGTGACAAGGTATCACAGGCACAACGCTCTCTCCCGCCCGACCTGGAAGCGCCTCCTGTGGTAACAAAAGCAGATGCCAGCTCCGATGCCATTCTTTCCATGACCGTACAAAGTTCCACCCGGAATCCTTTGCAGATCACCGAATATGCCAACAACGTACTGGTTGAACGCCTGCAAACCATTCCCGGCGTAAGCGGTATTCAGATATGGGGTGAAAAAAGATATGCCATGCGTATCTGGATCGACCCGGCCAAACTGACCGCCTTCGGCCTTACACCCGGCGATGTGCAGGCCGCATTATCCCGGGAAAACGTGGAGCTGCCTTCCGGTAAAATTTCAGGTAATACAACTGAACTTACCGTACGCACCTTTGGCCGCCTGAATACAGAAGAAGAATTCGGAAATGTGATCATCAAGAATGTGAATGGCGCTGATGTGCGTATCAAAGATATTGGAGAAGTGGTGCTTGGTCCCGAAAACGAAGAAACAGCCTTAAGGGAAAGTGGTATTCCCATGATCGCTTTGGCACTCGTGCCCCAACCTGGCGCGAACTATGTCGCTATCTCTGATGAATTTTATAAACGCCTTGAACAGATCAAGAAAGATATACCAGAAGATATCTCTGTAAATATTGCCCTCGACCAAACCAGGTTCATTAAACGCTCCATTTCCGAAGTGGAAGAAACCCTGATCGTTGCCATCGTGCTGGTGGTACTGATCATCTATCTCTTCTTCCGCGACTGGCTGATCGCCATACGGCCGTTGATCGATATCCCGGTATCGCTGATCGGTGCTTTCTTCATCATGTATATCATGGGCTATACGATCAACGTATTGTCGTTGCTGGCCATCGTACTGGCAACAGGTCTTGTGGTGGATGATGGTATCGTGGTTACGGAAAACATCTATAAGAAGATGGAAAAAGGCATGGGCAAATGGCAGGCTGCAATGGAAGGCTCCAAAGAGATCTACTTCGCCGTTATTGCCACATCCATTACACTGGCAGTCGTGTTCCTGCCGATCATCTTCCTCCAGGGCTTTGTAGGAAGCCTGTTCCGTGAGTTCGGTATCGTGGTAGCCGGAGCAGTATTGATCTCTGCTTTTGTATCGTTGACCCTTACACCGGTACTGAACGTAAAGCTTACCAAGAAAAATATCCATAAGCATTCCTGGTTTTATACCAAAACAGAACCATTCTTTCAATGGATGGAAAATTCTTACCAGAAGGCTCTGACAAAATATATGCGGGTACGCTGGGTATCATTTATCCTTATTCTTGGTTGCGTAGCGATCATTTATTTTATCGGAAGGAACCTGCAATCAGAGTTGGCCCCTATGGAAGACCGCAGCCAGTTCCGTCTCCAACTGTCTGCACCGGAAGGAACTTCGTTTGATGCAATGGATCAATATGTAGATCGCATTTCCAACCTGATGCTTGATTCAGTGCCGGAAAAACAGATCATACTTACGATCACTTCTCCGGGCTTTTCCGGCGGCAATGCCAATAATGGCATGGTGCGGGTAACGCTCAATGATCCTAAGGAAAGACATCGCTCGCAGGAAGAGATCGTGAACATGATCAACCGTAACCTGCCGCGATATAATGAAGGACGGGCTTTTGCCGTGCAGGAACAAACGATACAGGTGAACCGCCGTGGTGGTCAGCCCGTACAATTCGTGATACAAAACAATAATTTCGATAAGCTCACAGCCATTCTTCCTAAATTCCTGGAAGAAGCCAGTAAGAGCAAGGTGTTGCAGCAGGCAGATATCGATCTTAAATTCAATAAACCTGAATTAAGGGTATCGATCGATCGTTTAAAGGCAAGTGAACTGGGCGTCAGTGTAAGTGATATTTCAGAAACATTACAATTGGCTTACAGTAATCGCCGGCTTGGCTATTTTAATAAAGACGGGAAACAATACCAGGTGATGGGACAGGTGGCGCGCAATGACCGCGATGACCCGGAAGATCTGAAGAATTTGTTTGTTCGCAACAACCGTGGCGAAATGATTGCCATGGACAACCTGGTGAATGTGGAAGAGTCCAACACCCCTCCCACCATCTATCACTTTAACCGTTACAAATCGGCAACAGTTTCCGCAGGTCTTCAACCCGGATATACAATCGGTGATGGCATTAAGGAAATGGACAGGATCGCCTCAAAATTGCTGGATGATACTTTTGCTACCTCACTCTCCGGCTCTTCCCGCGATTTTGCTGAAAGCAGCAGCAATACCAGCTTTGCTTTCCTGTTGGCGCTGGGTCTGATCTTCCTGATCCTGGCTGCACAGTTTGAAAGTTTTATAGATCCGTTCATCATCATGATCACGGTGCCTCTGGCGATTGCTGGTGCGGTGTTATCATTGTGGATATTCGGACATACGCTGAATATCTTTTCACAGATAGGTATGATCATGCTGATCGGGTTGGTAACGAAAAATGGTATCCTTATTGTGGAGTTTGCCAACCAGAACCGGATGAAGGGTATGAAGAAAACAGAAGCAGCCATTTATTCGGCCACGCAAAGGCTTCGCCCCATCCTGATGACCAGCCTGGCGATGTCACTCGGTGCTTTGCCGCTTGCTTTATCATTGGGTGCTGCTGCCACCAGCCGCATCCCTCTTGGTGTGGTGATCGTTGGCGGTATCCTATTCTCCCTGGTTTTGACACTGTTTATCCTTCCTGCTATGTACAGTTATATGTCCGGAAGTAAAAAGAAAAGTGCCATGGAAGAACTGTATCCGGAAAATACCCACCACCAAACCCCTGTCACTGATACACATGCCGAGTCCGTATAAAAAGAAATACATGACAAGAGTGAATCCTCTATTGCTGGTAATCTTACTATGCACCTGCTTTACTGCATCAGCACAACGTATGCTGACAGTGGAAGAAGCCATTGCCACCGCTTTACAAAACAATTACGATATCCAGTTATCGAAGAATGATTCAATGGTAGCTGCGCTGGACTACTCTTACAGGAATATGGTATTCTACCCAACATTGAATGCAACGGCCAGCACCACCTGGAATAATAATAACCAGCGACAGACACTGGCAGATGGATCAAAAAGAGAACAAAACGGGTTGCGCTCCCACAATTCCTCTGCTTCTGCTCAATTACAATGGACCTTGTTTGACGGACTGAAGATGTTTGCCACCCGCGATAAAGCAGCTCAGTTAGTTGACCTGGGCTCACTCGCTGTAAAACAGCAGGTGGTCAATACTGTAGCGAACGTCGTAAATACCTATTACAATATTGTAAGGCAAAAACAGCAACTCAAAGCTGTGGAAGAACAGATCGCCCTCAATGAAGAACGTGTACGGCTTTCACAATACAAACTCGATATTGGAACCGGGGCCAAACCCGATGTGCTGCAAAGCAAAGTGGATTTGAATGCACAAAAATCCATGAAACTTGAACAGCTCACTTTAATAGATCAGTTGAAAGATCAATTGAACCAGGCTATGAATACCAAACTGGGGACTGTTTTTGAAGTAAGCGATTCTATCCCCTTGAATACAGGATTGGGCCTTGGCGATATCCAACTGGATATTGAAAAAACAAACCCTTCCTTGCTGATTGCTCAAAAGAATATCAACATTGCACAACTAACGCTGAAAGAAAGAAAGGCCGAACGCTGGCCAACTGTTTCGTTCAACTCGGCTTATAACTACAGCCGCACCAATAACCAAACGGTGATCAATCCCTTCTCTACTTTATTTAACCAGTCAAACGGTTTCAATTACGGCTTCACCGCATCTATTCCTATCTTCAACGGTTTAAATGCACGCCGGCTGATCCGCCAGGCACAACTGGATGTGAACTTCCAGCAGCTTAGCTTCGAAAACCAACGTTCCTTCCTCGGATTGAGTGTGGTAAATGCTTTCAGAGTATATGAACAGCAGAAAAAAACACTGGCCCTGGAAGAAGAAAACATCTTACTGGCAAGAGAGAACGTTGACATCGTGTTCCAGACCTATAAATTAGGCGCTGCAACGCTTGTGCAATTACGCGAGGCGCAGAACAGCCTGGAAGATGCCAACAACCGGCTGATCGCTGCACGATATGCCACCAAACTTTCCGAAACGGAGCTACTACGATTGAAGGGTGAGATCATCAAATAAGCTGAATTGCCTTAATTTAGCGGCAGGATCAGTTTACCTAAACTCAAAACCGACACTTCAATGAATCCGCAGATTGGGATAATAATGGGCAGCGACAGTGATTTAACTATAATGCAGGCTGCTGCTGATGTATTAAAACAGCTAGGTATCCCCTTTGAAGTAACGGTAGTGTCGGCCCACAGAACACCTTTGCGGATGGTGGAATATGCCAAACAAGCAAAAGGCAGGGGTCTGAAAGTGATCATCGCCGGGGCAGGTGGTGCAGCACATTTACCTGGAATGGTCGCCTCCATTACGCCATTGCCCGTGATCGGTGTGCCGGTCAAATCATCCAATTCCATTGACGGCTGGGATTCTGTATTGTCCATCCTGCAAATGCCTAACGGAGTGCCCGTAGCAACAGTGGCATTGAATGCCGCCAAAAACGCAGGACTATTAGCCGCGCAGATCATCGGTACTGCTGACGAAACGGTCAGCAGGAAAATGAGTGAATACAAAGCTTCACTGGAAAAAGAAGTGCTTGAAAAAGTAGGGAAACTGAAAAAAGAAGGCTGGGAAAACAGTTTCGATTAAACAGGCAGGCTCATTCATCATCTCATTTCTCTTTCAGCACAACAAACTCCTGCTCCAATCCCAGCGAGTGTTTGTATAACTGATCAATAAACGATCTCCCCCATTTTGCATAGAAATAGCTCATGTTGTCATAACGTTCCTGCAATCCATCTTTTGGAAAAAGTGTTTGCCTGATCCCCTGTATCTGCCGCTGCTGGTCGCTGAATTTTCTTTTTTCAGCACGGAGCATTTTCTTTTCCAATTCCTGCAAGCGGTAAACAGTTTTTTGCCGGAGGGCTTCCACATGTTTTTCCAGGGTAGTATCAATTGCTGCAGCCTGCTGCCTGATGGTATCATACAGGGCCTCGGTTTGTGAAAGCGTTCCGCTCAGCTTCAGTGTATTGACAGTGTCCCTTTTCACCAACCTGTTAAGCAATTCCTGTTCACGCAAAAAGAAATCTTCCATGTTGAAGCCCAGCTTATCCATCTTGGCCTGCCATTTCTTTTCTATCACCAGGAATGAGTTGCGCAGCACCAGCACTGGATAAGGAACTTTATAATGCGTAAACAGATCTTTCAGCTCAAGCCAGTAAGCCAGTTCTCCCCCCCCGCCGATAAAAGCGATATCAGGTAAAATGGTTTCCTGGTAAATTCCGCGCAGGATCACGTTCGGGCTGAAACGTTCAGGATGCCATTGCAATTCTGCCAGCATTTTATCTTTGGAAAATGGGAGCCCTTCATTCAGTACCTGGTATTCATTTCCCTGAAGTTCTATCCTTTCCCGGATATCATCTTTCAGATAAAACAGGTTGATCTCGCGGGGATGCGCCTGAGTTTTATAACCTGCGGCCTGTATGCGTTCCGCCGTTTTTCCTACAATGCCTGATGCGGTTTGATGAAGCAGATCATCTTCAAACACCGGGATCATTTGTTTCTTCAATGCAGCATTATCGGGCATTAATACCAGTAAGCCGTACTCGGCAAATAAAGCATTCACAAAACCAAAAGTGGCATGTTCTACCGTATCGCCGCTTTTATAATGTTGCCTGAGCAGGCTGATGATCTCCGCTCCATTGGGCTGTACAGAAAGCTGCCCTTCCATCCGGTCGATCAGCCGCAGCAAAGCAGCATCTATCTTCATCCGGCCAACGGCTCCTTTTTGTTGCGTGTTCCATACCAGCTTCTCTCCATCGAGATAGATATGGTTGAGCTCTTCCAGGTCTGCATCTTCTGAACCGATATAGTAAACCGGTACAAAATGATATTGCGGCAATGATTGCTTCAGTTGTGCAGACAGACTGATCGTGTGAAGTATTTTATAGATGAAATATAAAGGACCGGTGAATATATTGTTCTGATGAGCGGTTGTGATGGTAAAAGTATCAGGAGATAATAAGGACTGGATATTTTCTGTTACTGCCTTGCTCCGCGAAACAGTCGCATATTGTTTTTGCAGTTCTTCCACCAGTAATTTCCTGTTGGTGGGGAATTGCTGCCTTTCGCTGATAGCTTTCCGGATGCCGTCCAGTGTTGGAGAATGCTGGAAAAATGGCCGCAGGTCTGCAGCCTGGGAAACATACTCCGTTACTATTTTGGAAAACACGCCTGCTTTTGCATAAGACAACCGGGTAGATGTACAGTCCATAAGTATTGTAAAAATAAAAAGAGTAAAACCTGCCTGGGCAAAATTAACATTACTTTGCCCGCTCCTCATAATCGTGTTCCAGCATGCAAGAACACATAATTCACAAAAATGTTTTCAAAAATACACCACCTTCCAATAATAGTTTAAAAAGTTCAGGGAATGAAAAGTTTAGGGCAATTTATTGCTTCCAGTCAATTTTCCCACAAAGACGATGGAGGCCACAAAGAAAATATTTTGTCCTGCTTTACGGCACCATAAAGCCATTGAAGAAGAAAAAGGCGTCAGTATTTCTTTGTGGTCTCCGTCATCTTTGTGGGAATGTAAAACCCGGGAATTTAGTAGATTTGGTAACTGATTGCTCCAATATGGAAACCTACGGAAAAATACTCCTGATAGCCATGCCGGCTTTCCTTCTGCTGGTATTATTTGAAAAATGGTATGGCTGGTATAAAAACAAGGAAACGGTCCATACTATGGACATGCTTTCCAGCCTTAGCAGTGGGGTTACCAATGTTACCAAAGATGTGTTGGGCATTTACCTTGTATTGATCTCCTATCCCTGGCTGGTAGATCATCTTGCGCTCACACATATTTCTTCTTCCCTTATTGTATACATCATTGCTTTTCTCGCACTCGATTTCGCCGGGTATTGGGTGCATCGTATCCAACATGTCACTAATTTTTTCTGGAACGGACATATCATTCATCATAGCAGCGAAGAATTTAACCTGGCCTGTGCCTTGCGGCAAAGTATTTCTTCCGTAGTCAGGATCTTTGTGATATTCCTGTTGCCGGCAGCATTATTAGGTGTGCCTAAGCAGGTGATCGAAGTAGTTGCCCCTCTTCATTTATTTGCCCAGTTCTGGTATCATACGCAGCATATAAACAAAATGGGATTCCTCGAAAAGATCATTGTCACCCCATCCCATCACCGGGTGCATCACGCCATCAACCCTGAATATCTCGATAAGAATTATGGACAGATATTTATCTGGTGGGACAAATGGTTTGGCAGTTTCCAGGAAGAATTGCCTGATGTGCCGCCAGTATATGGTATTACCCGGCCTGCCCGCACCTGGAACCCGATCAAAATAAATTTTCAGCATGTATGGCTCCTGGCAAAAGATTCCTGGAGAACCGCCAACTGGAAAGATAAATTCACACTTTGGTTTAAACCTACCGGCTATCGCCCGGCTGATGTGGCGGCAAAATATCCTGTTTACAAGATCGAAGATGTATATCATTTTGAAAAATACAATACACCGGCATCAGGCGCATTCAAAGCCTGGTGCTGGATGCAATTGCTGATGGTCCTGCTTTTTGTCAGCTATTTGTTTGGCAATATTGCACTCATCAAAAATATCGACAGCTCCTATATATTCTGGTATGGAGGGTTTATCTTTTTGAGCGTGTATGCACTTACTGATCTAATGGATGGAAATGTTTCCGCATTTGTATTTGAACTTATCCGCTGCAGTATGGGTATTGGTTTCCTGGTGCTGCAAAATGATTGGTTTGGAGCAAAGGCCTATGCTCCGTTCATCACTTATTTGCTGGAAGGTTATTTTATCATTTCCCTGCTCGTCACCGGTTGGTGGACGATACAGATACGGAAGAGGGTAATGGCCGTACAATAAATAAATACCTGTCAAATACCAGACCTGCTCCTTTCATTGTTTACCACCCGCCAGATCTGCAAAGGGTTTTCATTCTTTAATTCTGCAGGCAGCAATTCATTTGACCAGTTTTGAAAAGCGACTGGTCTTGCAAATCGTTTGATGCCATCTGCTCCTACAGAAGTAAAACGGCTGTCTGTTGTTGCAGGAAAAGGACCGCCGTGTTGCATGCTCAGGCAAACTTCCACACCTGTTGGCACTCCATTCAGGATAAACCGGCCACAGATATTTTTCACTTCTTCCACCAGCGACTCATGTTGAAGTATGTCTCCTTCTGTTGCCATCAGTGTGGCAGTCAATTGTCCTTCCAAATGCGTCGCCACTTCCTGCATTTCTGCTATATCCCTGCATTTTACGATCAGTGAATAAGGCCCAAACACTTCCTGGTGAAGAATGGGGTTTTGCATGAACACCTGGGCAGCGACTGATGCAATGGTTGGTACCCCTTCTTCCAGTTGCGGGTCTGTGGCAGACACTGCTACTGTAGCCACTTCTTCCTGCGACAGTGCATTGGCCCTTCTTTCCACATAGTTCTTGAAAATGCCGGTATTCAGCATCATACCAGGTGATGCTTTAACGATCTCCGCAGCCAACGTATCACTGAAAGTTTGCAGATCATCGTTATCAATCCCAATGATCAGACCGGGATTGGTACAAAATTGCCCAACGCCCAGCGTAATGGAACCTGCATACAATTCAGCTGTGTCACTGGCGGCTTGTTTCATTTTCCCGGGAAGAAGAAAAACCGGGTTAATGCTGCTCATTTCTGCAAACACAGGAATGGGCTGCTTGCGCTGATTGGCCCAATCAAACAATTGCTTGCCGCCATTAAATGAACCGGTAAAACCTACTGCTTTTGTATAAGGATGCTCAACCAATGCTTTACCTACTTCAAAAGAAACCCCATGCAAATGGGAGAATACGCCTGCAGGCAAACCGGCCCCCTTTACTGCTTTGTGGATCGCCTGTGCCACCAGTTCACTCGTACGCGCATGGGCAGGATGAGCTTTTACAATCACCGGGCAACCTGCTGCAAATGCACAGGCCGTATCACCTCCTGCTGTTGAATAAGCAAAGGGAAAATTGGCAGCGCCAAACACTACCACAGGCCCTAAAGGCACCAGCATTTTCCGCAGATCTGGTTTGGGAGGGTTCTTATCAGGAATGGCCGCATCGATCCTTGCGTCCAGCCAGTCGCCACGTTCGCAGGCTTCTCCATAACTGGTCAATTGAAATATGGTACGGGCACGTTCGGACCTCAATCTCGCTTCCGGCAAATGTGTTTCTTCTGCTGCCACCTGCAGCAACTCATCTCCTATTGCCTCAATTTCCTTTGCCACCATCCGCATAAAATCAGCCCGTTGCTTCAGGGATAATTTGCGGTATATATGAAATGCTTTCCAGGCGTCTTGTAAAGCAAGTTCTATCTCTGCAATGCTTGCATCCTTGAACATGATCAGTATTTTTTAGTTTACGGAGAGAATAAAGATAACACATCCCTTCCATTCATTACCGGCTCTTCCGGTTCCTGGTATTTTATCAATTTATTCCTGCATTATATGTAAATATTTTTCAGCAGTGCTTCATGTTTCCTCCCTTTGTCCTGTTATGTTATGGAAATGAGAAATGGCCGTATTGAAAACACTTTCCGTTCATACTAATTAGTTACCATTAATACAGCATTGTACAATTCTTAACAAGAGTGCTGTAACTATTTTTTAAAAGCAACGTTTCTTTGTCAACAACCTCAACCACTCTGATGAAACTCTTTTTTTCGGGCATTCTTTTGCTATGCTGCATGACCATCTTTGCACAAAAAGTTAAACAGGTTGCAGCTATCCGTTCCACACTTCCTATTACGCTCGATGGCATACCCAATGAACCCGCCTGGAAACAATCGCCTCCCATTACAGATTTTGTTGAGATGAGACCTCATTTCGGACGCGGAGAAGCACCGGAAAGCAGGACAGAAGTATATCTTTTATACGACGACAATTTCATTTATTTCGGAGGGTATAATTACGAAAGAACCAGAGACAGTGTGGCTGCCCAGCTTTCCGGCCGGGATGAAATAGGCGTGAATGATTTTATCGGGATCATTTTTGATACTTACCAGGATAAGATCAACGGGCTTGGGCTTTATGTAACTCCATTCAACGAACAGTTTGATATGAAGTACTCAACCGGAGATGAGGACATGAGTTGGAACGCGGTGTATCACACCCAAACCCGGCTCACTGATACAGGCTGGTCCTTTGAAATGCGCATCCCCTACTCCGCCATCCGTTTTAGTAAGGAAAAGGTACAAAACTGGAATTTCAATATTATCCGCCGCAGGGCTAAGCTGGCACAGCAGCTTTCCTGGAGCCCTGTGGACCCAACCAGGTTCGGATTTATGAACCAGGCAGGGGTATGGACGGGCTTAACGGATATCAAACCTCCGGTCCGCCTTTCCTTTTCGCCTTATTTCTCTACTTATCTGACCCGCAATCATGCCACCACCGATAAATGGGAAACATCTGTGAACGGCGGTATGGATGTAAAATATGGCATCTCCGATGGCTTTACCATGGACATGACCCTGATCCCCGATTTTGGCCAGGTGCAAAGTGACAACCAGGTGTTAAACCTTTCACCTTTTGAAGTAAAGTTTAATGAGAACAGGGCTTTCTTCAACGAAGGCACTGAACTGTTCAATAAAGGCAATCTCTTCTACAGCCGCCGGATCGGCGGTGTGCCTGTCAACTACGGCGCTGCATATAATAACCTGGCGCCGGATGAAAAAGTGCTGGAAAACCCTGTTCAAACCAAACTGATCAATGCGACCAAGATCAGCGGGCGCACCAAAAAGAAACTGGGTATCGGCTTTTTCAATGCCATCACCAAAGCTCAGTATGCTCTTATTGAAAACGGGATGAAGGAACAGCGCAGCGTGGAAACCAGCCCTCTCACCAACTATAATATCCTTGTACTTGACCAGGGATTGAAAAACAACTCAAGGATCACATTCATCAATACCAATGTATGGCGCAGTGGCAAAACATACGATGCTAACGTGAGTTCTATCGACTGGGATCTTTACGATAATAATGTGAACTGGAATTTCTGGGGCCAGGTAGCACATAGCAGGCTGATCGGATATGAAGCACCGGGGAAGACCCTAGCCGGAAATATGTACCGGGTATTCTTTGGCAAACTCAAAGGACGTTTCAGCTTTGATGTGCACCGGTTCCTGAATGATGATAAGTATAATCAGAACGATATGGGTTACTTCACCAACAACAATTACGTGACCCATGGATTTTATGCAGGCTATAAATGGGTAAAGCCAAAAAGCTTTTACAATAATATTTACCTTAACCTGAATGGGAATTATACCCAGTTGTACAAACCCCGTCAATACCAGGACTTTGTTTTCAATGGAAATGTAAATGGGCAATTGAAGAACCTTTGGACTGTCGGCATCAACTGGGATGTGCGTCCAAACAAGAATGATTTTTACGAAGCAAGACTGGATGGATGGAAAGTAAAACAACCTGCGTCCTGGATGAAAGGATTTTGGGTAAACACCAATTCTGCAAAGAAATATGCGGTTTCTCTGGAAATGTATCACCGTGTTTCCGGCCGTTACAATACCAGCAACCTGGAGATGTTCTTAAGCAACAGTTATCGTTTCAGTCCTAAACTCAATGTCAGCTTATCTCACTACCTTGAAATACATAACCGCAATTTTGGCTTTGCTGCTTTATCAGAAGATGCCGACAGTGTGTTCATGAGCCTGCGAAGGATAAGAACAGCAGAAAATATCGGGAATGTGAAGTATAGTTTCTCTAATAAAATGTGGCTCACTTTCCGTGTCCGTCACTACTGGAGTAAAGTAAGATATACCGACTTCATGAACCTTAAACCGGATGGCAATGTGGAAAGTGTTGCCAACACCGGCCGCAACCCAGATATCAATGTGAACCTGTTCAATATAGACATGAACTACACCTGGCAGTTTGCTCCGGGCAGCTTTATCAACCTGACCTGGAAAACGGCTTCTGAACTATACGATCAGTTGATACAGGAACGCTATTACCGCAACCTGCGCAAAGCTGTGGATGCTCCATCATTCAACAGCCTTTCATTTAAAGTGATCTATTTCCTGGATTATTTGACGCTGCAAAAGAAAAAACATAGCTAAGAAAGAGGCCTACTTGTCAAAATCCTTCCTGCTATATTCTTCTCCTTTGTTATTGTAGAAGATCATCCCCGCCAGTTTGCCGGAATGGGTATAAATTCTCCATTCTTTTATCCGGAAGCCATTTTTATATGCGCCCATTTGGCTCGTGCCGTCCGGGGCTTCACGATGTACCCATACCCCCTGCCTTAAGCCATTCTCGTAATAACCGGAATCTTTTACCTGGCCATCGGGAAAGAAGTTCATGAATAATCCATGATGGAGGCTTTGATCAAATACAGGATGATATGAATTGCCGGGTGTGATATTGGCAGTTACCCATTGCTGCAACGACCGATCGTCGATCCGTTTAATGGTGTGCGGAAATGAATAGGATGAGTGAAGGTATTTTGATGCGGCAGACCTGTCTTTATGATACATCACCGTCAGCGGGTAAGCTGCTCTTTTTGGTGTATACCGGCTCAATTCCATTTGTATACGCTTGTATTTATCAGCACTGTAAGTGCGTAAAGCAAGCAGTTGCCCCTGTTCGTTCCAGTATTTCCATTCTCCATCCGGCAGGCCTGAAACCAGTATTCCGGAATCGCAAAGCTGGCCGTTCTGGTACCAGCTTTCCCAGTTACCATGCAGCTTTTTACGTTTGACATGACCGGAATATAATTTCCGTTCATTTAATGATTCAGTGATAATACCGTTTTTAATAAAGGAAAAACGGGCTTCAGGTTTTTCTGTATTGGCAAGGGTAACATGTTCACTGAAAGAAACAGCCTGCTGGTCCAATTGCTGTGCCTGTAAGCGTATAGAAAGAAGGACAAGAATCGCGATGGAAATAAGAGTTCTCATTGCGCTACGATTAATGCAAAAATAGCGAAATGCGGACCGGCGGAATAAATTTTTATCATTCAAATCTGGCACGGCTTTGTAATAGCTAATAAGAAAAGGATATGAAAACAAAACGGTTCAGGGAATACCTCCAACATAAAAAAACTACCCGCGCCATTCGCCATAAAGAAGAAGTGGCCCAAAACCCTGACGAAAGGATCGATCAGGATTTCTCAGGCTATCCACATGGGCATGCTAAAGAAAAGATCATCAGGCCACAGACAAAAAAAGAAAAGAAAACTGCAGCCCTGGATGTGAAAGACGGCGAGAAAATGAACAATACAGGAGGCCGCTCCTCACAAAGGGATGAACAGGACTCTGATGGATCCGGCGGAGCTTTTGCAGCAACTGAAGATCTGATCGATTAATTCTGATCAAAAACATTGTTATCCGGCTCGCTGTCGGGCGTATGCGGATCTCCCAGTACAATCTTCTTTACAGCTTTGGCAGCAGTAAAAGGAATGGTCACTGTGCTGGATTTTTCCCATACAGCAATGCTACGGTGCAATTTCAACGTCGTATTATCAGCATAATAAACAGTGAGGTCAACAGGAACAGGCTTGTTTCCTTTGGAAGCAACAACTACTGAATACGCATTCCCTTTCTTATTCACTTTGGAAATCGCGAGATCAGGTATACCATCTTCAAAGAACCATTTTTTCCAGAACCAGTTGAGGTTGCGGCCAGCACCTTCATTCATGCTATAGAAAAAATCATTCGGCATAGGATGCTTGCCATTCCATTGGGCTATATAATGATGAAGTGCTTGGGTAAATAAAGCATCACCCAGCATGTCCTTTACATACAGATAACCCATTGCCGGCTTCGGATAAGAGTTGGTGAAATAAGCACGGTTCTGTTCCGTACTGAGTGTAATGATCGGAAGATCGGTTTCTTTTCCTGCAGAAAATGCATACGGCATCACCCCATACTCATCCACGATGGTGGAATCGATCATAGGCGAGATCAGCCATTCTCCAATCGTGGCCCAGCCTTCATCCATCCAGGCATATTTTGTTTCATTAATGCCCATATAAAAAGGGAACATGGTATGAAACACTTCATGGTCGGTAAGCGTTATACTCTCCGTTCTGTCCTCAACCGGGTTATCATTTACCATCATGGGGTATTCCATCTGGTCAAGCCCATCCACTACTGTAATGTGCGGATAAGGGAATGGCCAGGCAGGAAAACGATAGCTCATTGCTTCAACGGTTTTGCGGGTATCACTCACTACATGGAAATAATCTTTGTGTTGAGGATTGAACACGGCGTCCACTCTTGTTCTCCTGTTGGTTTTTGGATCAACTACCAGGCTGGATGATTTCCATACATAATGATCGCTGGTAGCAAAAGCAAAATCAGTCACATTACCGGCCTCATATTTCCAGGTATTGAATGCTTTACCCGAAGGTGTAAAATCCTTTTTGGACAGTTCAGTGGTATCAATGACCGTAGTGATGCCGTCATTTTTTTCAGCTTCCTGCAGGCGGTTGAAGTATACCGGGTTCAGTACCTCTGCGCCGTTTTTCAGATCGCCGGTAGCCCATACGATAAAATTTGCGGGCACGGTGATAGCAGCATTGAAATGGCAGAAATCATTGTAAAATTCCTGCGAACCAATATACGGATAAGTGTTCCATCCGTCTATATCGTCATACACGGCCACCCGCGGAAAGAAATAAGCGATAAAGTCTGCATTTGGTTCTATCTCGCCCGTACGGTTATGAGACCCTTTATTTAAAGTGTAATGATACACGATCCTGAATCGAAGCTGCTGACCAGAAGCAAGTGATTGGCGGGACAGAACAGCATTGGTACCATTCACATTGAAACTTTTCACAGGTGTTAGCACATCATTGACCCATAATGAGTCGATCGACACACCATCACTTTCATCTTCCGGTCTCACATTGAACGTGCGGGGTGTTCCTTTTTTATAAGCATTCGGATACAGTTTAAACCAGATCTGCTTTAAAGTATCAGGGCTATTATTAAAATAAACGATATTGACTGTTCCATTTAATAAACGGCTGGCAGGATCAAAATGGATATCCAGATCATAATTGGCTGTGTTCTGCCAGTAATTCTTTCCGGGTTTTCCATCCAATGAGCGGGTTCCTTTTTTATAAGTAGCCTGTATATTCCTGGGTGTAGGCAACAGTGTCTGAGCATTGATACTTATTCCCACCAGGGTGATAATAAACAAAACAATTAAACGCATACATTAATAATTTCTTTATGTTCTTTGTTGTCTTTGTGGGAGAATCTCCCACAAAGACAACAAAGAACATAAAGGTTTATAAAATCAAAACTAAAATCCTTTCTTATCTGCAGGATATATATTATCCTCCTCATTCGCATCCATAAAAATTCCGCCATCCAACTTTACAGACTTGATCTGCTTTTTGGTAGTGATGGATACGCTGGCTTGCTTTTGGTCCTTTTCCCATACGGCAGGAGTGAAATGTTTTGTTTCTGTGCTGCCATCCTTATAAGTGATCACCAGGTCGGCCGGCGCAGTAAAACCACCGATATTTTTCAACGACACCGCATAACCGGTTGAGGTTTTTTTCACTGCTTGTATTGCCAGATCAATATAACCTGAAGTAAAGAACCAGTTATTCCAGAACCAATCAAGGTTCTTTCCTGCTGCTGCATTGAAACTATTGAAGAAATCCCATGGCAAGGGATGCTTACCATTCCAGCGGCGCATGTATTCATGCAGGCATTTTTTAAACAATGCATCCCCCAGCAGGTCTTTTACTGCAATATATCCCAGGGCGGCTTTGCCATAGATATTATTTCCAAAGCCTGCACCAGTGAGCACATCGGCCGGAGTGATGATGGGTATGTCCTGGTCTGCGGAAGGATCCTCTATCCAGCCGGCAACTCGGAATTGCTTAAACAGTTCTTCTGCTTTTTCTTTACCCAGGTCTTCATAACCCAGCAATAATTCAAAAGTAGTGGCCCAGCCTTCATCCATAAATCCATACCGGGTTTCATTAATGCCCATATAGAACGGCATATAGGTATGTGCCAGCTCATGCTCTGCCACGAAGCGGGAGAACATTGGATCCTCATAGGTCTCATCATTCGCCATCATGGGATATTCCATGCCGGCATACCCCTGGAAAATGGTGGTCTTTTCATAAGGATAAGGCACACCAGGCCATTTGAATGATAAGAGATGAAGAGCATGCTGACCAAACTCAACCATCTGATGGTAATCCTGTGCCGTATCGTTATATGCCGCCTGCACACTGGCTCTTCTGCCTGTTGCACTATCCACTACTACACTACCCGCATCCCATATAAAATGATCGCTTAATCCAAATGCCATGTCAGGGATATGAGAAGCGGTGAACTGCCAGGTATTGGATGAATTGGCCGTCACTTTCTTTGAAGCAAGGTCTTCTTTGGTGGCAATACGAATGGTTTTATCACTCGTCAACGATTCTTTAAAACGCTTCAGATATTCCGGTTGTAATACAGTCTCTGGTTTTTGCAATGTGCCTGTACCCCATACGATATAATTATTGGGCACGGTGATATTGACGGTATAATCATTAAAATCACTGTAAAACTCGTGGTCTTCCATAAATGGCATACTGTCCCATCCATTATAATCGTCGTACACTGCTATGCGGGGATAGAAATAAGCCAGGAAATAAGTAGTGGAATCGATCATCCCTTCACGGTTGCTTTGCAGGGATATTTCATAATGCCAGTCGAAAGACAACTGAAGGGAATCATGTGGCGCCAAAGCTTTTGGCAGCCTCACGCCAACGCTGGTATAAGCGTAAGGACTTTGCCGCCAGGGACGGGCTTCTCCATTAATAGCAAACTGATCGATCTGCACACCTGAAGTAAGATAATCCGGCAATGCGCCGCCATTACGGGGCGCTCCTGGTTTATGGATGTTCAGGAAAAGTTTGATAAACACGACACGAAGCGTGTCGGGACTATTGTTGATATAGCTGATCTGCTCGCTGCCTTTGATAGTGCGGTCGGGCGGCATTGCCGTAACATTGATCGTGTACCGCGCTTTGTTTTGCCAGTACCTGGCGCCAGGTTTTCCGTCCGGCGAGCGTGTGCCTTTATCAAAGGCCTTCTGCACATCGCGGGGTTTATATAATTTTTGGGAATAAGAAAAAAAGGAAACGGAAGCAAAAAGAATGAGCAGGAAAAAACGCATATAGCAAGGTTTAAATGATTGCACGCTTACTGCTGAACATTGCACAGAGCAATGTTCAGTGGTTTAAATATCGTTTGATTTTCTTTTTCCGGCTTGCTTCTTTTGACAAATGGCAAAAGAAAAGGATCGTCAGCGAACTACTTCAGCCTCCAGGTCATAATCATAAGCCTTGATCACCCGGGCTTGCACAAACTCTCCTATCGCCAGTTTCTTATCAGAGTGAATGATCACTTCATTGTCTACTTCCACGCTGTCGAATTCAGTGCGGCCAAGATAGCGGCCTGCCTCTTTTTTATCGATCAGCACCTTAAAGGTCTTGCCGATCTTTTCCTGGTTCTTTTCATAAGAGATCTCCTGCTGCACTTCCATTATCTCCTGCGCCCTGCGTTCTTTTTCCTCAGCAGGAATATCATCAACCAGGTCATAGGCAGAAGTGCCTTCTTCATGGGAATAAGAGAAGATCCCTACCCTGTCGAAACGCTGGCGTTGAAGAAACAGTTTGAGCTCTTCCACATCATCCAGTGTTTCACCGGGGAAACCAGCGATCAGTGTAGTACGCAGGCAAATACCCGGCACTTTTTCACGGATAGCTGTTGTCAGTTCTTCCATTTCTTCCCTTGTGATCTGGCGCTTCATCGCTTTCAGTATATTGTTGGCAGCATGTTGCAAAGGCATATCCAGGTAATTGCAGATATTTTCCCTTTCACGCATTACATCCAGTATTTCCAATGGGAATTTGGATGGATAAGCATAGTGCAGCCTGATCCATTCCAATCCTTTGATATCTGCAAGGCGGTTCAGCAGATCAGACAGCATTCTCTTCTTGTAGATATCCAGTCCGTAATAAGTAAGCTCCTGTGCAATCAGCATCACTTCCTTCACACCCATCTTTACCAGCCCTTCCGCTTCTTTTACGAGGTCTTCAATGGTTTTGCTGGTATGTTTACCGCGCATCAGGGGTATGGCGCAAAAAGCGCAGGTACGGTTACACCCTTCTGATATTTTGAGATAAGCATAATGCTTTGGAGTAGCGAGCAGGCGCTCACCTACCAACTCCGATTTATAATCTGCTTCAAATTGTTTCAGGATCAGCGGCAGTTCCATGGTACCAAAAAAAGCATCTACCTCGGGGATCTCTGTTTCGAGGTTGTTTTTATAGCGTTCGCTGAGGCAACCGGTCACATACACTTTATCCAGTTTACCTCTTCTTTTCAATTCCACCTGGTCAAGAATGGTGTTGATGCTTTCTTCCTTCGCTTTATCAATAAAGCCACAGGTATTTACCACTACGATATTGTGATCGGATTTTTTGTTCTCATGCACCACATTAATTTCATTAGCCCTCAACTGGCCGCTCAGCACTTCGCTATCCACCATGTTCTTACTGCAACCCAGGGTAATGATATTGACCTTGTCTTTCTTAAGTGTTTTCGTTTTCAATTATATTCAGTTTAGATACCTGCCGAGCAGGAAAAATCGCTGCAAAGTTAACTTAACCGCTATAATATCCGGACAATTGCTTTATCGGCCGGCATATTATTTTTTCAATTCTAACTTACTGGAACTGATAGCCATACAGCTTTTGATAAATATTATAATTCTTTTGATACGCAGCATGGTTCCCGGCATCCGGTTTATACGTTTCCTTATGCCCCACTAATTGCTTTATGTCTTCCCAGCTTTTCAGCATACCGGTCGCTTTCATGCCCATATAAACCGCCCCCATTGCAGATGCATCGGCATTATGACTGATATTGACCGTTTTTCCCAATATATCCGTAATAATGCGCAGCCATTCGGGAGATTCAATAAACCCACCACCGGCATAAAGATTATTGATCACTACTTTATTTTCTTCCAACGCTTCCAGTATCTGCCTGAGTGAAAAGCCAACGGCTTCCAGCACAGCCCGCAGGAAATACGCTTTTGTATGCATGGCTTTGATGCCCATAAACATTCCGCTTGCTGCGGCATCCCACACAGGCGCCCGCTCTCCATGGATATAAGGAAGAAAGATCAGGCCTTCAGCACCGGGTTCAATAACTCCTGCCTGGGGCAAGAACTCTTTAAGGAAAGAATCGAACCGCTGAAGCCGGTCAGTAAATGTTTCATAGAACCATTCCAGCAGGATGCCGCCATTGTTGATGGCCCCACCGGGTAAATATGTTTTATTGTCTAACCGGTAATTGAATAACCGATGGGCCGCATCCTGTACCGGTTGATCACTTAATATCCGCACAGCACCACTGGTACCGATGGTCAATGCTGCCTCACCAGGCCATACAGCGCCTGCGCCAATATTTGCCAGACTGCCGTCACTGCCCCCAACTATAAAAGCTGTATCAGCCGGCAGGCCCAGCAATTGCAGGTATTCTTTTTTCAATTTGGGCAAACGGTCCACCGGCTCTGCAGGGATAGATAATTTATCAGGCCCAATGCCAGCAAATGCAAGTGCGTCTTCGCTCCAATCCATTTCCTGCACATCAAACAAACCGGTGGCAGAAGCCAATGCCGTATCGATGATATGCTGTCCGGTCAATTGATGTATCACATATTCTTTACCGGAAATGAATTTGTGCGTCCGGGCAAACAGTTCCGGCACCTCCCTTCTTATCCAGGCTATTTTGCATAACGGCGACATAGGATGAACAGGAGTTCCTGTTTGCTGATAGAGGCGATGGCCTGCAGAAGTGTTTTTTAATGACGCTGCAATTTCCTGGCTGCGCGTATCAGCCCATGTCCACAGATTCGTTAACGGATACCCTTGCTTATCCACAGCCATCATGCTATGCATGGCGGCACTAAAACTGATAACAATAATATTTTTTTTATCCGGAACAGCATGAATGGCTTTGGAAAGTACCTCAATAACAGCTTGCATTATTTGCTGCGGGTCCTGTTCATGATAGCCGGGTTGCGGTTGCAGGGAAGGATAACCGGCTTTTGCTTCAGCCACTACTTCAGCGGCAGTTGTGGTAACAACAGCTTTGGTATGCGTAGTGCCGATATCTATGCCGATTATATACTGCATATATGGACGGGAATATTAAGATCATCCATCGCGGAGCTTAGAGTTTGAACAGGCTGTCGACAAACTCATGTTTATCGAATACGAGCAGGTCTTCCATCTTCTCACCTACACCGATAAACTTCACCGGTATTTTAAACTGATCAGCGATTGCCAGTACTACGCCGCCTTTGGCAGTACCATCCAGTTTGGTAATGGCCAATGCAGAAACTGCTGTGGCAGCCGTGAATTGTTTGGCCTGCTCCAATGCATTCTGCCCGGTTGAGCCATCGAGTACCAGCAGCACTTCATGCGGGGCGTCGGGTATCACTTTCTGGACCACGCGCTTGATCTTGGAAAGCTCTTCCATTAAATGGGCTTTATTGTGGAGGCGGCCAGCGGTATCGATGAGCACTACATCTGCCTGTCGGGCAACGGCACTCTGAGCAGTATCAAAGGCAACGGCTGCAGGGTCGGATCCCATGTCCTGTTTTACGATCGGCACTCCTACGCGTTCGCTCCAGATCGTAAGCTGGTCCACTGCGGCTGCCCGGAATGTGTCGGCAGCACCAAGCAACACCTGCTTGCCGGCTTTTTTGAAATTGTAAGCCAGTTTGCCGATAGTGGTGGTTTTGCCTACGCCGTTGACTCCGACTACCAGTATGATATAAGGCTTCGAGGGAAGGGCTGTATCGAAATTATAATTATTTGATTCAGGAGCGTTTACAAGAATATCCTCCATTTCCTGTTGCAATAGCTTGTTCAGCTCTGCGGTGTTCATGTATTTGTCTTTCGCTACCCGTTTTTCAATCCTCTCAATGATCTTAACAGTAGTTTCAATGCCTACATCTGCACTTACCAGGGCTTCTTCCAGGTTGTCAAGCACTTCTTCATCTACAGTGCTTTTACCGGCGATGGCTTTAGTGATCCTGGCGAGAAAACCTTCTTTGGTTTTCTGCAGACCCTGATCGAGCGATTCCTTTTCCTTTTTTCCGAATAATTTATTGAAGAACCCCATGATAACTAATTGATAAAGTCAAAATTCAAAAGTAAAAATTCAAAAGATCCGCATTGAGTTTTTTTACTTTTGAATTTTGATTTCTTTAAGCATTATAAATAGAATAAAACAACAAAAGCCACCCGTTGTTGCGGATAGCTTTTAATATGTTTGCCTGCACGGAAATTATTTCTGCGCGAGGAATTCTTTGATCTTGTCCTTGTGAACGATCTGCTCTTTGAAGGTATAGGCACCAGTTTTGGGGCTTCTTACAGCCTTGATCACTTTGGTCCAGTTTTTTGCTTCTGCAGATGCTTTAAGGTCTTTTACTTTTGAGTTTTTTGAAGCTGCTTTTGCCATGATCTTATGATTTTAAGTCTATTGTTTACAGGCGTTCAGCGCGACTATAAACCAC
>DATAJQ010000333.1:0-3671 GCA_036262095.1 Chitinophagaceae bacterium
CCGAAATAATTCCCCAGGTGTAAAAAACCCGTGGGCCTTATCCCGCTCATAACTATTTCTTTCTTCTTTTCCATAATCTAAATTGCCAGCCGGTTGCAATGGTTGGGGGCGGCGAAGATAACAAGAAAGTTAATTTTTCCCGGCAGGTTCCCCATCATAGCTCATCTGCCATCTATCCTCTATATTTGTTGGATGGAAGTGAATGATGTAATGGTGGATAAACTGGCCAATCTGGCCCGGCTCAGTTTCAATGACGCAGAGAAACAGGAGATTAAGACCGACCTGCAACGCATGATCGCTTTTGTGGAAAAACTGGATGAACTTGACCTGGATGGAGTGGCCCCGTTGCTCCACATGAGCGGGGAAGTGAATGTGCTGAGAGAAGATGAGGTAAAAGGTTCCGTAAGCCGGGAGCAGGCATTGAAAAATGCCCCTTCGCATGATGACCAGTTTTTCAAAGTGCCCAAGGTGATAAAAAAATAAGGACGCTTCCTGAGCCGCGCTGCTGCCCATTCTACTAAAGACCAACGACTGAATATGAATTCTTCGATCATACATCTGGAACAGATCCGCAAGTCCTATTTCATGGGCAAAAATGAATTGCAGGTACTGAAAGGTGTATCCCTGGATATTTTCAAGAATGAATACGTGGCGCTGATGGGCCCCTCCGGCTCAGGCAAAAGTACGCTGATGAATATCCTGGGCTGCCTTGATACCCCCACTTCCGGCAGATATGTACTGAACGGGCAGGATGTAAGCAAGATGGAGGATAATGCCCTTGCCGATGTCCGCAATAAAGAGATCGGGTTCGTATTCCAGCAGTTCAATCTTTTACCCCGGCTTACTGCCCTGGAAAATGTGGCTTTGCCCCTTGTGTATGCGGGCATGAGCAAAAAGATGAGGACTGAAAAAGCAATGCATGTGCTCGATATGGTCAATCTCACCCAGCGGAGCCATCATAAACCCAACGAACTGAGCGGTGGCCAGTCGCAACGCGTGGCCATAGCACGGGCCCTGGTCAATGATCCGGCCCTGATCCTGGCAGATGAACCTACAGGCAACCTTGACACCAAGACCTCTTACGAGATCATGTCCATTTTCGGAGATATCCACAGCCGCGGCAATACGGTGGTGCTGGTAACACACGAAGAGGATATTGCCCATCATGCCCGCCGCGTAGTGCGCTTGCGCGATGGGTTGATTGAAAGTGATAAAATGAATGCTCCGATGGAGCATATTCCGGGCTGATGGTTGCCTGAAACGTTGGCCGTTGGCCGAAATCCTTAAATTGATCACGTACTATTATTAATAAAAATTTTATTGATTGCTGTTGAATTTCGGCCAACGGCCAACGCTCAACGGCCAACGATTTACAGCATGGCATCCAAGATATATACCAAGACTGGTGATCGCGGCACTACTTCACTTATCGGCGGCACCAAGGTTTCCAAAGCACATCTCAGGATTGAAGCGTATGGAACAGTGGATGAACTGAATTCCTATATCGGCCTTTGCAAAGACCTGCTTACCGGTGTTACAGATACTATCCTGCTCCAGGAAGTGCAGGACAGGTTATTTACTGTAGGCTCTTCGCTTGCCTGTGATCCGGAGAAGGAGCCTAAAATGAAGATCCCTGATCTGAAAGAAGAAGATATCAGCTTACTGGAAAAAGAAATCGACCGGATGACAGAAGCACTGCCGGTGATGAAGTTCTTTATTCTGCCGGGAGGCCACCCTGTTATTTCCCATCTGCATATTGCACGCTGTGTTTGCCGCCGCGCCGAAAGAGCCTGTGTAAGGCTGGACGCAGAAGGCGAAGAAGTGGAAGCGATCGTTATCAAATACATCAACCGCCTCAGCGATTATCTTTTTATGCTGGCACGCTTTGCAGGGCATCAATTGCAAGTGCCGGAACTTGCGTGGAGACCAAGGGTGTAAGCCCGTTGCTCGTTGACCGTTGTCCGAGATGTACAAGGAATAGGTTACCGCAATCAACATTCTTCCGGACAACGCTCCTACACGATCTTCCCATCCTTCATGTGCAGCACCCTGTCACTCAACTGAGCCAACTCTTCATTATGGGTCACAATGAGGAAAGTCTGGTTAAACTGTTTTCTAAGGTCGAAAAAAAGCTGATGTAATTCACGTGCGTTAGCAGAGTCGAGGTTGCCGGTTGGTTCATCAGCAAAAACGATCACGGGTTGGTTGATCAGGGCACGGGCCACAGCTACCCGCTGCTGTTCTCCACCACTCAGTTCATTGGGCTTGTTTTCCATTCGATGCCCCAGCCCCAGCATTTTCAACAATTTCTCCGCTTCGGCCTTTACTTCATTCTTCCGCCGGCCAGCCAGCCAGCCGGGTATGCACACGTTCTCGAGAGCAGTGAATTCAGGGAGAAGATGGTGAAACTGGAATACAAAACCGATATTCTTGCTCCGGAAAAGCGACAATTGTTTTGCACTCAGACTATGGCTGAGTTTTTCCTGGTAAGATAAGCCGCTATCTATTACCATAGTAGAAGCCAGGCTATCATGCCAAGTTATGGGACGGGCTGAAAAAGCACTTACAAATTCAACGGGAAGAAAACGGCAGACGGAACGAATAAAGCAGGCAAGCAGGCCAGGTTTGGTACCCTCCATTTCTACGATCACTTTGGTACGGGTAATATACTTGGCAAGCGTGCGGCCGGTGATCCATTCCAGCAGCGTATAATAAAGAATGATCACAGCAGCCAGGTACAGATAGGTTGCCAGGGTGAACCCGGCCACTGCATCCAGTACCGTGGGGGCAATATCCTGGTCCAGCTCAACCAGGGGAATGGAAAATGCTTTGGCAATGAGAAAAGCCAGGGTTCCCATGAACACAATGTCCAGCACCGCATTAACCGCCCTTTTCCACCAGGCTGCGGGCTGAAGATTTAAACGGGGTTGATATTCGATGGTTTTACCACTAACTTCTATATGTCCGGCATCGGGATAATCCAGGGTGCTGAGGATATGCAGCAGGGTGCTTTTGCCTGACCCGGACGGCCCCACAATGGATACAACTTCCCCTTTTTTTACTTCCATGTCCACACCTTTCAGTACTTCTACTGCGCCATATCTTTTATGAATATTCGTTCCTTTTATCATCTGGGGAAAGGGTTTTGAGTCTCAAATATCTATAAAACAGCTTCACCAGCAAAACCCGGGGTTGCCCGCAATGGGGTTTTCCCACAAAGACAACGAAGGCCACAAAGAGATATCCCACATTTACTACTATATCCGGAAGCCAGGGGTAAAAAGATTTTATACAGAAATTCTTTGTGGCCTTCGTTGTCTTTGTGGGAAAACCCATTGCGGGATTGGCATAAAATCCCCCTTTTGGTTTCCGGTCCTCCCCAGCCAAATGAAGCCGGCGTTTCATTTTAAAGGCTTTTTTGATGGTTCTTGCAATACGCAGGCCTTATTTTGGGGATTTCCCCGGTTGCCATCTAAAATTTAACAGTTTAAAACCCAATACAGACACCCAACTTTTAAGCCCGGCCTCCACCCTTGCAACTAATGATTTGGAAAATTCGTTAATAAAATTAGTTTTGCGGAAAATTTGGGGGTCGGACGCCGCCCCGGAACACCTGATTCCTAAAATTTAAAAAACCTTTCGAAAGATGTTTTGGACTTTAGAACTTGCTT
>DATAJQ010000334.1:0-2511 GCA_036262095.1 Chitinophagaceae bacterium
GCTGATTTTTTAACTGGTTGGTCAATGACATGCGTCAATTTTGGGGTAAGACCGGGAAAAAATGAGGAGGTTTAATCCTGTAAATAAAGAAGGGCTGCCAATGGCAGCCCGGGATAAGATCAGGGTTAATGGTTGGTTTTGCTATAGGCCCTCCCGTCAAGGGTGGATTGGCTTGTAAAAGGCAGTATTGTTTAATTCAACAATAAACGGAAGCCAAGATATAGCGGAGAAGCATTGGATAGACTGCTGGACACACCAAAGTCAGTTGTTTTATACTCGTTTAATGTGGGGTTGATTACAGTTCTTTTACTTCTGGAATAATTGATAGATAACAGATCATAAAAACCAGTTTCTAACTGTAGTCTCTTACTGACGGAATAAGACAGACCTGGATAAAAGCTGAGCAAAACGCCAAAACCTTTTGTTATCTCTGAATAAGTCATACTAGTGGAATTATTTTTATACTTGTCGAAAGTAACACCAAGCCTCCCTTGTCCAAAGACTGAAAAACCACTACTGCCAAGCTGTTTATATTTCCTTAGAAAGACACCACCGCCATAAGAATGGTTTCTCTGTTCAAGCGAATTTCCCCTGAAATCGTTATTAAAGACCCGAATAGAGAGATCGACGCCCAGCACCAGGTTTTCCTTAATAGCTTTTCCGAATGCAGGAGAGATTATAAGTCCTTTTTCTTTTGAAAAAAGCGTATCAGATCTTTCAGTTTTCGTTGTAGTGCCACTGATACTACCACCAAGGAATGTAGCCCCTTTTTTTATCTGAGCGTGTGTTACAGATAAAGTACATACAACTGCAATTGTAAGTGAGAGTAAATGCTTTTTCATAATGGCTGATTTTGGTTAGTGAATACATATCAGCACAAATATGAAAAACAAAAAACGAAACCAACCATACGGTTGATTTCGTTTAACATCGTTTTATCTTAATTAAAATTAAAATACGTTGAATGCAGCTTATCCTCTCTTTGCATTTGCTTTAACATATGCTGTAACCTGTGCTGCTTGTACAGAGTCAAGTCTTGCTTTCGGGATCATCGCTTTTAAAATAGGCTGCCAGCCTTCAACAGTCCATTTATCTACAGGCTTTGTAGCATGACATTTTGAACACTTTGTAGTGAAGATCGCATGACCAGCTTCGATATCTGCTGCTGATGCAACAGCTTCAGCAGGTTTGGCAGGAGCAGCAGGAATTTCGGTACGGTCAGCTACGGTAGGCACTGTTTTACGATGACAAGCCATGAAGATGAACGCAGCGGCAACAGCAAACAAAAATGTTTTTCTCATTGTAGTGTTTAAATTTTACCAGTAAAATACAGTATACGGCTCTATTTCAAAAACCATTTATAAATCTTTAACCAATTAGTCGATCAGCTTCGCGCCAAAATACCGGTGCAATACTTCCGGCAATTGTATACCGGCTGCTGTTTGATTATTTTCCAGCAGGCAGGCAACGATCCTGGGCAGGGCGAGTGAGCTGCCATTCAATGAATGCAGCAACTGCATTTTGCCACCCGCATCCTTAAAGCGGATCTTCATCCGGTTGGTCTGATATGCTTCAAAATTGGAAACAGAACTTACTTCCAGCCATCTTTCCTGTGCTGCACTATACACTTCGAAATCGTAGGTAAGGGCTGAAGTAAAGCTCATATCACCACCACAAAGCGCCAGTATGCGGTAAGGGAGCTGCAGGCTGATCAACAGCTTCTCAACATGACTCACCATTTCTTCCAATGCCTCATAACTTTTATCAGGATGCGTCAACTGCACCAGTTCCACTTTTTCAAACTGGTGAACACGGTTCAATCCCCTTACATCTTTTCCAAAGCTTCCGGCTTCACGACGGAAACAAGGTGAGTAAGCCGTCATGCGGACAGGCAGGTCATCGGCTTTCACAATTTCATCGCGGTAGATATTGGTAACCGGCACTTCAGAAGTAGGGATCATATACAGGTTATCTTCCTGCATGTAATACATCTGGCCTTCTTTATCCGGAAGCTGACCTGTTCCATAAGCAGTGGCTTCATTCACCATAAATGGCGGCAGGTATTCCGTGTAACCGGCTGATGTATTAAAATCAAGGAAATACTGGATCAGTGCCCGTTGAAGCTTCGCACCTTTTCCTTTGTATAAAGGAAACCCGCTGCCGGTTATCTTGGCACCTGTTTCAAAATCAACAATATCATACTGGCGGATGAGGTCCCAATGCGGTACAGCACCGGCAGGAAGCTGTGGCTTAATGCCTCCTTCCCTCACCACCACGTTGTCGGCCGGCGTTTTGCCGGCAGGTACTTTATCTGATGGCAGGTTAGGCAGTTTTATTAAAAGATCATGCACCTGCTTTTCCGTTTCTGCCAGTTTTTCGGCAATAGGCTGAAGGGAGGCATTAAGGCCGGCTACTGCCTGTTTTTTTGCTTCCGCTTCTTCCTTCTGGCCCTTGGCCATCAGTTGGCCGATCTCTTTGGAAATGCTGTTGACCTGCGATTTATTGGTATCA
>DATAJQ010000335.1:0-2230 GCA_036262095.1 Chitinophagaceae bacterium
CCGAAATTATCTGTTGGTGTAAAAACGATCCTGCTTGCAGCACTGAGATTAACCGTATCACCTTTTCCTAATTCATTCACATTTGGTGGCACCAGGTCCGCAAAAGCCTGGAAACTGCCAAAATTTCCAAACTCTGCTGAAAGCCATTGATTGTTATTACTCCAACTGGCTTTTTTTGCTTCCTTGCTGTTTTTATAACTTCTTTGGATCACCATCCTGTCGCGCCAGTTTGCAGGCACTGCCTGATCTGGTTTAATACGCACCGTCAATCGCCCTTCTACAGGGATCGCAGGAGTATTCACCTGGTGTATGGCTGAAGCTGCATTGGCAGCAGCAGATGCTGTGCGATAGTAAGCAGGATAAACTGTATCATACAAACAATTATCCGGCAGATACATTTCGAAATCGGGCTTCTCCAGGATGTTTACATAGTTGGGGATAAATGGCTTAAACGAAGAAGCCGTTGCCGGAGCTGTTGCAAGTTTTTCATCGAACTGAACAGTGAAGTTCAATACAGATAAATTCTGGTAAGCGTCCCTTACCTCAATACGGATATTATGCTGGTTGGTGTCCTGCAACAATAGCACGCCCTCTACACCTTCGGGATGATACACACTGCTGATATTGCCCGGAAGACGGGAAAGATGTTGCACAAAAGGGCCTCCGTTATAACGAAGTGTATAATCGATCTGGGCATTCAGGTAACCGGTCTGTTCATACCCGATACTATCGAGGGCAAAACCATTCACCAACTGGTCATCAAAATACAACCAGGCTGAATAGATCCCATCCTCGTTATTTGATCCGCTGATGCGATCAAAAGCCTGGATGGCAAAACTGATCTTACTTTTCCCCGTTTTTATAGCGCCTGGTTTGGTTAGCACATATCCTGCTGTGGTTTTTTTTACCGGAAAAAGCTGCGGGGAAGCATTGTAAATGGAGCTCGTCCGGTCATACATCGCCAGCCGGGTAATTGTTGGCGGCACATTATCCTGCAATGGAAGACCAAACAATAAAGGGTTTAGGCATTTTCCAGTTTTGGTATCCCTTATTTCAAAATGCACATGTGGCCCTTGTGATCCACCGGTGGTTCCGCTGTAAGCAATAAAACTTCCTTTTTTTACCGGGAACATGCCGGCAGGTATACCCAATTCCACCGCCCAACTCTGTTGTTTGTATTGCTGCTCGGTTGCATATTTCTCCAGCTCCGGTGCAAAATCGTTCAGATGAGCATATAAGGTAGATAAACCATTGGGATGATTGATGATAATAAACCGGCCGAAACTCAAAGGACGTATTCCCATATAAGCCACATATCCTTCAGCGGCTGCATACACGAGTTGATCTACCCGCTGGTTGGTCCTTATGTCGAGCCCCATATGCCAGTGATTGGGCCTGAGCTCACCGAGATTGGCAACTATTTGGGGAGACAGATTTAATGGCCAACGGAAATAACCTTGTGGATAAATCGGTTTCTGGGAAATAACAGCATTCTGTAGCAATAAAAAACTAACGAGTGTAGTGGTAATTGTTCGAATCATTAAAATAAAGTTAAGACCAAATTTTTTTAGATGACCGTTTCGAAATAAAAACCATTATTTCAAACCATAAACCCCCTCTGTTGTTAGAATTATATTATAAATAATACCACCATCGTGGTATTGTAATTTGTGGCACGAAATTTTAGATTGCAGTATCATATTTTTTCACTTGCTTAAAGAATAGTGTTATGAGGAAAGTTTTTTATTCGGCTATGTTTAGGATGATTGTAATTGCAGGATTATTTATCGGAATGGTAAAAGGACAGCAGGTGCGTCAGAAATGGGTGGCGAAAATGAAAAATCGCCAGGAAGAAAAGAGGGGTATGCAGAAAAAAACGGCAATGCCGGAAATTATGCTGGATGAGATTGAAATGTCTACTTATCATAGTTAGGCCACACGATCCCTATAAAAACATACTATAGCGGCCTGTGCCGCTTTTTTTGTGTCCCGGCAAACCATTAGTAATGACTCAGTTTTAGCAGTTACGTTTCCCACAAAGACGACGAAGACCACAAAGAATTGCCCTAGCATCTTCCCGGACAGATATAAATATTTCTTTGTGGTCTTCGTCGTCTTTGTGGGAAAATTATTCAAATTGGGCTAATACTAAACCACCCGATTCCCTTAATTTTGCGGAATTTGTTTATACATCCCGGGCACCCCGGATCAATTTTTCTAGTAAAAAATG
>DATAJQ010000336.1:0-18564 GCA_036262095.1 Chitinophagaceae bacterium
TACAAACTGGTGCACGGCACACATGCCGGCCAGGATGGCCCAATCGCCGATCACTACGTGACCCGCCACCTGGGTATTATTACTCATAATGCAATTGTCGCCTACGATACAATCGTGGGCCAGGTGGCAATAAGCCTGTATCAGGCAGTTTTTGCCGATAACGGTCTTATCCCTGTCTTTGGTACCCCGGTTAACGGTCACAAATTCCCGGATGGTAGTGCCGTCGCCTATAAATACCTGGGAATATTCACCCTGGAATTTCAGGTCCTGCGGAATAGCGGCTATCACAGCGCCCGGGAAGATCCGGCAATTCTTGCCGATCCGGGCTCCTTCCATAATAGTTACATTGGAGCCGATCCAGGTGCCATCACCTATTTCAACGTCCTGGTGTATAACCGTGAAGGGGTCAATCTTCACATTCGTCGCCAATTTTGCATTAGGATGAATGTATGTATGTGGATGGATCATGAGTCGTATTACAAAAAAGCCACGTTTGTTAGTGAACGTGACGGGCAAAGTTAGCTTTTACAACCCAAAATGGAAGTTTTTTGTGTAAATTTGCAAACTGTTTAATCTTTTGGCGTGTTTGGTCTATGGACTAAAACCCCACACAATGCACCAGCCCCCCGATATATGGACACTGGCCTATAAGCAGGCGCCCATGCAGGAGCAGCTATTCCTTTTGCATGAAAAGGAACAACAGGTGCCCGGGACAGTGCAATATACCATTAAGCGCTATAAGCGTAATGCCCAATGGAATATGGAAGATACGGGCATGATGGTGTACCATTACGAAAAGGACAAAGGCCGGGAAAGCTATCTTGAACTGAAATTCTGCATCAGCGGTAATGTTTACTGCCGCCAGAAAGAAACAGAATGCGATAAATGCCGCCTGAATACCTCCAAAGACTGCCTTTTCAAAGAAGAAAGTGTGGACCTGCTGAGTTTTAAATTCACCCCGGCACAATTATCCCAGTTCGTAAAGCCCCGCCTCAGCGGAGATACGATGATCAGTGATGAAGTGATGGCTTTTAAAAGACTTTCTTCCTTTACCAGGATCTTACCGCTTTGCGGTAAGTCGAGAATAGTGCTGGAAGCAATGCTGAACAATACTTACACAGGTTCTCTCGAAAATATCTTTATCAATGCCCAGATCCAGATGTTGCTGCTCCATAGCCTGGATTGCATGATCGGTGAAAAGGAAATTGACACTATCAGTTGCAAGTTCCTGGCCAATGAAGCTGACCGCGACAAGATCATGAAGGCAAGGGAAGTGCTGATCCAACATATCGGCGAGCCGATCACTATTAAGGAACTGAGCCGGAAAGTAGCCATGAATGAATGCTACCTGAAAAAAGGGTTCAAGGAAATGTTTGGCACTACCATCTTTGATTTTTACCAAAGCCAGAGAATGGAGCATGCAAAGTATCTTTTGTATGAAAAAGGACTGAGCGTAACAGAAGTGTCCCTGTTGCTGGGCTACTCTTCTATTTCACATTTCTCCACTGCTTTTAAAAAGCATACAGGATTAAAGCCTTGTGAGCTCTTATTGAGATAATTCCTCTTTTATTTATTGCCTTCTTATTGATTGCGGTGTTATAACCCATTCAAATAAAATGCCTTTTTCGTTTCCATTTTTTATTTACTTTCAGTGCTTCATTCACCCGGCGGATCTGCAGCATATTACCCCGCCGTTTAAAAACAACTCAATCAAATGACGAAAACAAGGCTCGCATGGGCAATGGGAGCATTGCTGGCTACAGGCGTATTAAATGCGCAACAACCAGCTACCACCCCAACGCAATCAAAGTATGATCCCCATGCTTTATTCTCCCCGCTCTTTTACACGCAGAGTGGTAACGAATACCGCGCTGCCACCGGTGAACCCGGCCCTGCTTACTGGCAAAACAAAGTGGATTACCAGATCAACGCAAAACTGGATGACACGAAGAATGAAGTAAGCGGAACTGTAACCATTTCTTATAAGAATAATAGTCCGAACAAACTACCTTATCTCTGGCTGCAACTGGACGAGAACCTGTTTACCAAAGACTCCCGTGGCCAGGCTAAGATGCCTGCAACCGGCCGCAGCCGCTATGGCGATTCCAAAAGCACTTTTGACGGTGGTTATAAGATCAAGTCCGTACAGGTGCTGAATGGCACTGTTGCCAGCAATGCAGACTATATTGTTAACGACACCCGTATGCAGGTAAGGCTTGCCAATGCTTTGGCAGCTAAAGGCGGAGCATTGAAACTGAAGATTGAATATTCTTATACCGTTCCCCAGTATGGTGCAGACCGTACCGGTATCCAACCTACGAAGAATGGCGATATCTATGCCATTGCACAATGGTATCCCCGCCTCTGCGTATATGATGATGTTCGCGGATGGAATACTGATCCTTATCTGGGTGCCAGTGAATTTTATCTGGAATATGGTGATTTTGAAGTGAACATTACAGCACCTGCCAGCCATATCGTAGTTGCTTCCGGCGAATTGCTGAACCCGCAGGAAGTATTTACTGCAAAACAATTGCAGCGCTACAACCAGGCAAAGCAAAGTGATGCCACAGTGGTTATACGTGACAGCACAGAAATAACTGATCCTGCATCAAGGCCTTCCAAACCATCGCTGACCTGGAAATACAAGATCATCAATGCACGTGATTTTGCCTGGTCATCATCCAAATCATTTATACTGGATGCAGCGAGAATGAATTTGCCTGGCGGAAAGAAAGGGCTGGCTATTTCTGCTTACCCTATTGAGTCCAACGGTCAAAATGCCTGGAGCCGTGCTACAGAATATACCAAAGGTTCCATTGAGAACTATTCCAAACGCTGGTTCCCTTTTCCCTATCCCTGTGCCGTGAATGTGGCTACAAATATTGGCGGGATGGAATACCCGGGTATTGTATTCTGCAGCTATCGTGCACGCACTGCAGGCTTGTGGGGCGTGACCGATCACGAGTTTGGCCACACCTGGTTCCCGATGATCGTAGGCAGCAATGAAAGAAGATATGGCTGGATGGATGAAGGTTTCAATACATTCATCAATGGTATTGCTGACGACGATTTCAATAAAGGTGAATATGCGCAACAGAAAAGGAGTGCACACGGCAGCCGTTTGTTTAGCAGCACAATTGAGTCTGTGTTGAACACGCCAGACGGTATGACTGAAAGAAATATCGGCAGCCTGCTCTACAGCAAACCCGGTTTTGCATTGGGATTGCTGCGTGATGAGGTGCTGGGGCAGGACCGGTTTGATTATGCTTTCCGCAAGTATATCCGCGACTGGGCATACAAACATCCTACTCCCTGGGATTTCTTCCGCAGCATAGAGAACTCTGCAGGTGAGGACCTGGCCTGGTTCTGGAAAGCAGTATTTATAGAAACCTATCAGCTGGATCAGGCAATCAGCAAAGTGGAATATATTGATGGTGATCCCAGGAAAGGTGCTTTGGTGACAATCGACAACCTGGAGCAAATGGCTATGCCGGTAACAGTGGAGTATACAACAGCGAGTGGAAAGACAGGGCGTAAGAAACTGCCAGTGGAAATATGGCAGAATAATGCAACCTGGAAGTTTGCTTTGCCAACGGATGAGGAAGTAACGAAGGTGGTGATAGATCCGGATAAAGTGTTGCCGGATGCGAATGGAGCTAATAATACGTGGACAAAGCCTTAAGGGTTTTGTTGAAGATAGGGGAATCCCATTCCGTGTAAACGGAATGGGATTTTCTTTTGAGGAAAAAACATTTTATGATGGTGTTTTTCCCTTTGGTGCTCTTTGCAGGCAATATAGATTGCGTAAAATATAACTTTATATGTATGCATCTGGAGTTTTTAATAACGGAACCGTTTGATAAGGACATGAAATCTCTTTTACCGGTTTTGCAGAAACGGATAAAAAGAACGATCAATTCTATATCCGGCTCTTTATTGAATGGAAAAGATAAGTTTACGGAAAGAGCTACAATGCCCTACCTGTTCAATTTGAAAGAGGGGCTTACCAGTTCGTTATACCTTGTTGAAGTAGGAGAAGGGAAAAAGATGATAGTAGCGGTGGATGATGATCCAATTTTTGATAAACTATCGTTGACATTATTTCGACTGGTTGATAATGAAAAAGGAGATAGGGTTTATAAAGAAATTGGGCAGCAATTGTATAAAAATCAGGGATTATTGAAATAATGTATGGCAGAGATAAAACCATTGCTGGACGAATACGGAATTATTCATGAGGCGAATAAGATGCTTCCGGATAACCGGCTGAGAATACAACTATTGGAGTCTTTGGCTGAACTGGAAGATAACAGTGCTCATAGATTGGGCCAGTTTCCGCAGACCAGATTACATAAGGTCGCCGGTATTAAACAAAAGGTGTATAGAGCTGATATTGATAAAATCTCTGGCTGGCGTATCCATCTTCAATATGCCGAAGAACAAGTCCATTTAAAAGATATTATAGATGGTCAGCAGCATGATGATGTGATTAGAATGATACAGGCGAAAAAACACCGGTATAACTAAAACAAAAAGAGCACGCCGCTTTCGCAACATGCTCTATACAATAGTCCAGATTAAGCTTGGTTATTAAGAACCACAACTGATACAACCATCCTGCATTGTACAAACTGCTCCTTCCACAAAGGTCGGTTCAATATTAGCCGCTGCTGCTGCTATCGCCGCATCGCCTGCTTTTCCTTCAGTACTGATCTGGTTGGTTTTGTCGATCAGTGGCTCTACGGATTTGCCACCTTGTTTTTCCACGGTAAACTGTACAGCCTGTGAAGCTGCTTTGGTACGCAGATAGTACATACCTGTTTTCAATCCCTTCTTCCAGCCATAGAAGTGCATGGAAGTCAGTTTGCCGGCAGTTGGGGCATCTACGAACAGGTTGAGGGATTGCGACTGGCAGATATAAGCACCGCGGTCGGCAGCCATATCAATGATCGCACGTTGTTTGATCTCCCAAACGGTTTTGTAGATCGCTTTGATCTCATCAGGGATCGAATTGATCTTCTGGATGGAACCATTGTGACTCATGATATGGTTCTTCATGTCGTCTGTCCATAGGTTCAGGTCAACCAGGTCTTTCAGCAGGTGTTTGTTCACTACCACAAACTCTCCGCTCAGTACACGGCGTACATAGATGTTGGAAGTGTATGGTTCAAAACATTCATTGTTGCCCAGGATCTGTGAAGTGGACGCAGTAGGCATTGGTGCAACCAGCAGTGAGTTGCGGACACCATGCTTCAGTACTTCTGCTTTCAGCGTGTACCAATCCCAGCGGAGGGTTGGTTCAACGTTCCACATGTCAAACTGGAAGATGCCTTTTGATACAGGAGAGCCGGCAAAAGTTTCATAAGCGCCGTCCACTTTAGCCAGGTCTTTACTGGCAGTCATTGCAGCAAAATAGATCGTTTCAAAGATCTCTTTATTCAGCTGTTTTGCTTCATCGCTTTCGAATGGCAGACGCATCAGGATGAACACATCAGCCAGGCCCTGCACACCCAAACCGATGGGGCGGTGGCGCAGGTTGGAAGTGCGTGCTTCTTCTACAGGGTAGTAGTTTCCGTCGATGATCTTATTGAGATTTTTAGTAACCTCATAAGTTACTTCATATAATTTATCGTGGTCAAATTTGCCATTGATCACATAGCGGGGAAGGGCCAGTGAAGCCAGGTTACAAACCGCTACTTCATCAGGTGAAGTGTATTCCATGATCTCTGTGCAGAGATTGGAGCTTTTGATTGTTCCCAGGTTTTGCTGGTTGCTCTTCCGGTTGGCCGCATCTTTATACAACAGGTAAGGTGTTCCTGTTTCGATCTGCGCATCGAGGATAGCAAACCAGAGTTCCTGCGCTTTAACGGTTTTGCGTGCACGGCCTTCTTTTTCGTATTGTGCGTACAGCTTTTCAAACTCTTCGCCCCAGCAATCCTGCAGTCCGGGTGCTTCATTGGGGCAGAACAGGCTCCAGGAGCCATCTTCTTCCACGCGTTTCATGAACAGGTCAGGGATCCACAGTGCATAGAAGAGATCACGTGCGCGCAATTCTTCTTTACCGTGGTTCTTGCGCAGATCAAGGAATTCAAACACATCAGCATGCCATGGCTCAAGATATACGGCGAATGCTCCTTTGCGTTTCCCACCACCCTGGTCTACATAGCGGGCAGTGTCATTATATACACGCAGCATGGGGATGATGCCATTGCTGGTACCATTGGTGCCGCCGATATAGCTGCCTGTGGCACGGATGCTGCTGATAGCCAAACCAATTCCGCCGGCGCTTTGAGATATTTTAGCTGTTTGTTTCAGTGTATCATAAATACCATCAATGCTGTCTTCCTTCATGGTGAGCAGAAAGCAGGATGACATCTGTGGTTTGGGAGTGCCTGCATTGAAGAGCGTAGGAGTGGCGTGTGTGAACCAGCGTTCGCTCATCAGGTTATAGGTTTTGATGGCGCTGTCAATGTCTTCTTTATGGATACCGATAGCCACGCGCATGAACATGTGCTGAGGACGCTCTGCCACTTTACCGTTCAGCTTAAGCAGGTAAGATTTTTCGAGCGTTTTGAATCCGAAATAATCAAACCCGTAATCACGGTCATAAATAATGGTGGAATCAAGCAATTCTGCATTGTCCTGGATGATCTGCCAAACATCGTCGGACAGTAACGGAGCGTATTTGCCTGATTTTTCGTCTACGCATTCATAAAGCATTTTCATGGTTTTTGAAAAGCTCTTGGTCGTGTTCTTATGCAGATTGCTTACTGCGATACGGCTGGCAAGCAATGCATAGTCGGGGTGCTTCACTGTGAGAGAAGCGGCTGTTTCTGCAGCGAGATTGTCGAGCTCGGTAGTGGTCACACCGTCGTACAAGCCTTCAATCACTTTTTTGGCTACATCAATTGAATTCACGAATCTCCTGTCGAGGCCATAGCTCAATTTTTCAATACGGGCTGTAATCTTGTCGAATTTGACGCTCTCTTTTTTCCCGTCTCTTTTGATCACTTGCATAGCAGATATATTTTAATAGGTTAGTAGTTTCTCCTGGTCAATGTTTTGATAGGGTTATTAAGTAAGAACTTAAATAACCGCAGATCTTTCTTTTGGTTTACAAAGCATGAAAGAAAAAAACGAACATGTATTGTTCATGTACATGGCAGCATTCTTCCTTCACAACAAATAGTAGTGGATATTGGATGTCCGTCGGACGATCGCAATAGATGGTTTTGTCAGCTATGCGAGAGATTGGTTTTTCGTCGTTCTAAATTCCGGCAGGTTTTGCAGAAAGCAGTTATTTATCTGTGTGGGCCTGCCGGAACCGTCCTTATATTGTTGGTCTCTTTAAAAGTCTTCGTCTGTTGAAAATGCCTGATCTTCCTTATTCGCCAGCACGCCGGCTTTCTGGTAATCACCCACTCTCTTTTCAAAGAAATTCGTCTTTCCTTCGAGGGAGATCATTTCCATGAAATCGAATGGATTGGTGGCATTGAACATTTTTGGATAGCCTAGCTCAGTCAGCCAGCGATCGGCTACAAATTCAATGTATTGCTGCATCAGCTTGGCATTCATACCGATCAGGGCAACAGGCAATGCATCTGTAATAAATTCTTTTTCTATTGCTACAGCATCTCCGATGATCTGGAACACTTGCTCCTGGCTCATCTTATTTTTCAGCATGCTGTAAAGCAGGCAGGCAAATTCACAATGCAGGCCTTCATCGCGGCTGATCAGCTCGTTGCTGAAAGTGAGACCGGGCATCAATCCCCTTTTCTTCAGCCAGAAAATGGAGCAGAAGCTGCCGCTGAAGAAAATACCTTCCACGGCGGCAAAAGCCACCAGCCTTTCTGCGAAAGTCCCGTTTTCGATCCAGCGCAGCGCCCATTCGGCTTTTTTCTTTACTGCAGGCACGGTATCGATGGCGTGGAACAGGCGGTCCTTTTCTTTGGGGTCCTTAATATAGGTATCGATCAGCAGGGCATAAGTCTCAGAGTGGATATTCTCCATCATGATCTGGAAGCCATAAAAGCAACGGGCTTCGGGCAATTGCACTTCACTCATAAAGTTGACAGCCAGGTTCTCGTTCACGATCCCGTCACTGGCGGCAAAAAAGGCAAGAACATGGGAAATAAAATGTCTTTCCCCGTCATTCAGCGAAGTCCAGTCTTTCATATCTGAACCCAGGTCTATTTCTTCAGCTGTCCAGAAGCTGGCTTCATGTTTCTTATATTGTTCCCATATTTTGGGATAATTGATAGGGAGAATCACAAACCGATCCTTATTCTCTTTTAACAGCACTTCGTCTTCTTTCTGCATAGCATTACAGTTGAACAATGATAAAAATGCGGCACGACAAGAGACGAAAAATCCACACCCTGGGAGGGTAATGTCAGTTGATCGGTCTTTTGCCGGTACCTTAGATCCGGGAAGGTCCCCAACAATTAATTCATTATGGCAGGTGTCCTGGCTTTCCACCTTTGTTCTGGCGGATTACAGTTGCCCGTCAGCCCGTGATTTTCACACGATTCCCCTATTAAGCACGCAGCCTTGGCTGCCTGCACCGGTTGAATTACTTGCAAGAACTAAAACGAATGTAGCTGTAAAATGAGGAAATACCCGTTCATACTTTCTAACAATTGTGGATAGTTTTTTTTGCCTCAAAGGCCCGGAGGTCAGGGGTAAAAAGACTATATTCTGATGGGGCAGGCATACAAAATCTGTGGGAAAAACAGGGTGAAAACCGTATCGTTTTTCCCACAATAAATGGAAGAATAAGTGAATAAAAGGGAGGGGGCCCACCAAGCCACAAAGAGCACAAAGAAATTCAATATGAGTCGTTTGGTATTAAATTAAATTCTTTGTGCTCTTTGTGGCTTGGTGGGAGTTCCACTTACTTTAAAGAAATAAACTGTTTTCCGTAGATATTCCAACTACATCTTAGTGAGAAGCTGAACTGTCAGCCCAATGTCAGATTTCCTATTGCGTAAACGGTGTTTGCGGATATCGTAAGCCCGTTCATTTTTCTTCCCGCACTTTTACCAAAAGAAAGAATATGTGCCATTACCAAACCCTATATCATAACGATAGCACTGGCTATGTGGTGAGATGCCCGGAATGTGAGAAGATACAGATAGGTTATGGCAACCTGATGGTCACTTTTGGCAGAGGAGATTTTGATGATTTCCGCTGGTGGCTGAAGAAAATAAAGAATGACCAGGATTTTTCACAAAGCCCCACCCTGCGTTGCATCGTTATCCCAACGCCTTGTGAAGGAATGAAACTGATATTAAGCATGCGTGAACTGAGGGATTTCGATAATATGTTGGAAACAGCAGATACAGAATTGAAGTCGCTGGAACTAATCCGTTTGTTCGAAGATCATTAGTATATCATAAATGTGGATCATAAAGGTGTGGTCTTAGTCTTAAGACGGCACTAAAAACAGTTTGGAGCCAGGAATCAGGGATGAATGTAGTGCAAGTGATTCTTTGATAATAAACCAATTCTTCTTTTATTATTTTTGCGGAAATTTTTTTAATGAGCCCCGATCTTTTTAATGAGTTGGCCCGTAGCCGCCGTTCCGTATTCCCTGATCAGTTTGATACTTCCCGGAAAGTAGATGATGCAATAATTACTGAAATACTGACCAATGCTACCTGGGCTCCCAATCATGGCAGAACAGAGCCCTGGCAATTCACGGTTTTCAGTGGGAATGGACTTCAGCAACTGGCCGATTTTCAAAGTGAATTATACAAAAGCGAAGCAGGTGATAATTTCAAAGAGATCACCTACAATAAGCTGAAACAACAACCGCTGCGTGCTTCACATATTATTGCAATTGGCATGAAACGGACCACCGGCAAACCCATTCCTGAAATTGAAGACATAGAAGCAGTAGCCTGCGCAGTGCAGAATATTTATTTATCCGTTACAGCCTATGGCCTGGGCGGATACTGGACCACCGGTGGCATTACTTATAAAGCATCTGCCAAATCATTTTTTGGTCTGGATGAACAGGATAAGCTGCTGGGTTTTTTCTATATCGGACAGGTAGCCATCCCCTCCACATCTGCTACGCGATTGCCTATGGAAGAAAAGGTGAAATGGGTTAAGTGATAGCCGTATTTTTGGTTATGAGGAAATTAATCGCGATTGCTGCAATCAGTTTTTTCGTAGTGGCCTGCTCTGTATCCATGAGCAAGCTTCAGCCGAAAGGAATGAATATACCGGCCGGTACTTTCGAAGACACGCTTCGCTTTTTGTATTCACTGCCGTCTGACAAGTGGCCGGCTCCTTTCATTGATTCAACCATCGTATGGAAAGAGCTGGGTATCATTCCTGAAAGTCCTTTGAAGCCGTACATGGATTCTTTGAAACATCTTGTTCAATTGGGCAAAATACTGTTCTTTGACCGGAGGCTTAGCGGCAGCAACCAGATATCCTGTGCCAGTTGTCATATCCCTGATCTTTCCTGGACCGATGGCCGCAGTAAATCACTGGGTCATGATCATCAAATGAATAAAAGGAATTCACCCACCCTGCTGAATGTATGGTATTACAAACAACTATTCTGGGACGGAAGAAGCAGGAGCCTGGAAGACCAGGCATTCGGCCCTATCAACAGTGAAACCGAAATGCATAGTGATATGGCAGAAGTGATGATGAAGCTTCGTCGCATTCCCGGTTATAAACCATTGTTTGATTCTGCTTATGGCCGCCCGGAAATATCACCAGAGACTGTGACAGGCGCACTGGCTGCATTTCAACGCACCCTTGTGAGCCGCAAAAGCGATTTTGATGATTTTCTTTCCGGTGAAAAGAATGCAATGAGCGATGCAGCATTGCGGGGATTGCACCTGTTCCGTACCAAAGCAGGTTGCATGAATTGCCATAACGGCCCTCTATTTACGGACAATGATTTCCATAATATAGGACTTACCTATTATAAACAGGAACATGAGGACCTTGGCCGCTATGCCGTTACTCACCGTGCAGAAGATATAGGCCGCTTCAAAACACCTTCACTCAGGGATGTGATACGCACCAGGCCCTGGATGCACAACGGGCTTTTTGATAATATCAATGAACTGATGAACATGTATAATGCCGGTATGCCATTGCCCGGAGCTGGAGCAGTTGGAGATACGCTGTCTCCAAAAAAAGATAGGTTGATCCACCGGCTTGGCCTGACAAAACAGGAGAGGGACGATATCATTTCTTTTTTAAATGCTATCACTGCAGAACCATTACGCATGAGGATGCCGGCAATGCCGGAATGATATACCTGCCGCTTTACCAACCGGTTAGTTAAAATACCTAGCTTTTTGCCATTTTATGGCCGAATAACTGACATATTAATTATTTTTGACACCAATATTTATTAAACCTGTAATCATGAAAAAATTATTTTCTCTTTTTGTATTTGCCCTGTCCGCTTCTGCAGTAATGGCCCAACCTCCAGCCGGTGATGCAAAACCTGGTGAATGGTATGGTGAAAGAACAACGACTGACGGAGCGATCAATATAGCTGAAATACCTGCCAAACTCGAAAAGAAAGAATCTTTCGATACAAAGATCAAAGCCAAAGTTCTGGAAGTATGTTCCAAAAAAGGATGCTGGATCAAACTGGCGGTAAATGACACCACCACTGCTTTTGTAAAAATGAAGGATTATGCATTCTTCTTACCTGAAGCTATTAAAGGAAAAACGATCGTACTGGATGGCCAGGCCCAGATGAAAACAACATCTGTAGATGAGTTGAAACATTATGCTGAGGATGCAAAGAAATCGAAAGAAGAAATTGCTGCGATCACTCAACCGCAAAAAGAGATCCGCTTTACTGCAAAAGGTATTGTTGTTGTAGAATAAGCATAGTTGAAATAATTGCTATTAAGCCCGCTGATGCGGGCTTTTTTTGCTTTCTTTTTTTCTTTGTCAATCCAATTAAGGTGTAGTTACAATAATAAAATCCGCTATTGCTGCCAATTCCTCTTTTGTCATCTTTTCGTACATGTCAGAAGGAAGTGCTGTTATATTTTTAATTACCAGGGAAGATTTTCTTTTTACTAATTGTGCTGCTGTCCCCAATTTGCCATCACTATGAAAACTTCCGCAAACATGATATACCAGTTTCCGTTTATTCTTTTTTCCTTTCAGGAAATGATAAATAGAATATGACATGGATGCATCCCAAAGACTTTGACTGTAATAAATATTTGAACTTCCGTGCCCGCCCATGAGGCTCATGAACTTTTCATGATAAGCACCTGCAAGCGTGTCGTAAGGCAGGGGCGGCAACCAACCCTTTGCTTCTTTTGAAAGACTGTCGAGGCTGGCCATTCCCCTCCTGGAAACAAGATTTACATAACGGCGCGGAGCATTGGCCGCAATAACAGGTAGCCTGTTCAGCTTTGCAAATTCCACCATCGGCCGGTAATCAGTATAATTATTCCAGGCACGGCCATCTGTTTTCAATTTGTCTTCATTAATAAAACCGGCAAGGTATTCGTTCAGCACAGTCTGACAATCTGTTTCAAACATTTCCAGGCTCAATACCAGTTCCTGCTGCCTGATCTTATAAAGTGCCTGCAGTAATTCGTATTCTGCAACATGGGTAAGGCTGTCGTTATGCTGCTCACCAAAGAAAACTACATTGGCAGTGGAGAGGGAAAGTGCAGCAGCGTCAATGGAAATGGGTTTCATGTCGGCTGCAGTATACACAGTGAATTTCTGTGCGGAAGCAGTAATGGCTGAAGCAAAGCTCAGCGAAAGCAGTATATATTTAAACATCAGTGTGTGGTTAAGCTATTTTTTGGTACGGACCAACTTGTATATCCTGATAGCGCTCATTAAGATGATGACGAACAGTACTAATCCGGTCAATCCCCACACTACGCTCATATTTTGCTTTACCACCACCAGCATCACGATCGCCACGAGAAATATAGTGGCCACTTCATTCCAGATGCGCAGTTGTTGGGAAGAATAATTGAACACACCTTTCATCTGCTGTTTGTAAATGGCATGCAAGCTGAAATGATAGAGATAAAGCCCGGCTACAAAGAACAATTTAATGATCAGCCAGCCAGGCGTACTGCCCAGCATGCTCCAAACACTCACTCCCAATATCAATGTAAGCACGGCAGAAGGCCAGGTAATGCCCAGCCATAAGCGCCGGATCATAACAGAAAACTGCCGGTGAAGAATTGATTTCTCCGGCTCTTCCTTTTCGCCTGCCTCTGTGTTATAAATGAACAGCCTGACGATATAGAACATGCCGCTGAACCAGGTGACGATAAAAATAATATGGAGAGCTTTTATATACAGGTACATAAACCAGGTATGTCAATATCAGGCTTTTTCAACCAGGGTCAGTAATCCTTTCACCCATTCAGGGCTTGTATTCATACACGGTATCAAAGTAAAGCTTTCTCCTCCGGCTTCCATAAAAATATGGTGCCCTTCTTTTCCCATTTCTTCCAGGGTTTCCAGGCAATCACTTACAAAAGCAGGGCAGGCCAGCGCTATTCTTTTGTACCCTTGCTTTGGCCACTCCGCCAGTTTTTGGGCTGTATAAGGCTGCAGCCAGGGATCGCGGCCCAGGCGGCTTTGAAAAGAAAGCGTGTATTTCTCTTTAGGCAATCCCAGCTTTTCCGCTACCAGTTGTGTGGTAGTGATCACCTGGTGGCGGTAGCATACTTCCTGTGCGGCTGCGTCTGTGCAACAACTATCAGGCGAATGCACATCATGTGTGCCCGGTTCATGACGTTTGGTGATATGCCGCTGCGGTATCCCATGGTAGCTGAACACCAGCAGGTCAAAATCCTGTTGCAGGTAAGGGCGCATGCTTTCAGCCAATGCATCAATATATGCTTCGTCTTTATAAAATGGAGGAACGATATTCAATTTGAAAGTATATCCTTCCTTCTTATGTATTTCTTTGGCATACTCTGCTGCTGTTTCATAACTGCTCCATGCATAATGCGGGTATAAAGGGACCAGCATCACTTCTTTCAATGATGGATAATTCTTTTTTAAATTATCCATGGCAGCCTTAGGTGATGGATTGCCATAGCGCATGCAAACTTCAACAGGCAGGTCAGTTTCTTTTTCCAGCGCTTCTTTTAACTGATTGGTGATCACGATCAGCGGAGAGCCTTCTTTTGTCCAGATAGAGCGATATGCTTCAGCACTTTTAGGTGCCCTGGTCGGAACAATAATGCCTTTTACAAGAATAGTGCGCCACCATTTGGGAACATCTATTACACGCTCATCCATTAAAAATTCATTCAGGTATTTTTTAAGGTCTTTAACGGAAGTGCTGTCCGGCGAACCAAGATTCATTAACAGGATAGCTTTTTCAACGTGATTCATTTGCATCTATTAATTAATGGCGGAAAATAATATGCGCTGCAAAGTTCGTGAAGTTTAAATTTTAAAGCAAGGGCAACTTTCCTGCAAGCGCTCCCGATATGGTATCGATGCCTGACATATAAGAAAATACAACGGTTCATTCAATTTCTGGCCGGATTTATCAGGTAGCCGGTCCAATTGATGACCATTTTTGTTCCGGATGACAAAACGATGACTTTTTAACCATAACCCCTTTTTACATTTGCACACTCTATGTCCTTACAGCCACATATTATGACCACACCGATCCTCGACCGCTTTTGCGTGGCAGGTATCAACTATCATAAGGCGGATATTGCTGTAAGGGGTTCCTTTTCTGTTTCTAAAGAAGATTTTGCCCTGATCGCCGGAAGTGCCCGCGCTCAATTGATCCGCAGTGTTTTTGTAGTATCAACCTGCAACCGGACAGAGATCTATGGTTTCGTGGAAAATGTGATGCAACTGGCTGCACTGCTGGCCGAACATACCCGTGGCAATATCCAGGACCTTCTCCAGTATGCTTATCTCAAAAGCGGAAAAGAAGCAGTGGAGCATTTATACAGAGTGGCTTCAGGCCTCGATTCGCAGATCCTCGGTGATTATGAAATACTGGGCCAGTTGAAGCAGGCTGTTGATGCCGCTGCTGCCAACCAGGTGCTGGGCCCGATCATGAACCGCACAGTAAACTATGCTTTCCAGGCGTCCAAAAAAATCAAGACCGATACAGCACTCAGCAGTGGCACTGTATCTGTATCATATGCCGCTATTGAATTGCTGAAGGAAACACCAGGTATTGCTGAAAAGAAGATCCTGGTGATCGGTGCAGGCAAATTTGGCGGCAATGTTTGTAAAAACCTTCGCGAATATCTTCCGCAAACTGCTGTATCGCTGATGAACCGTACGGACGAAACAGCGAAGGCATTAGCCGAAAGAACCGGTGCGGCTTTTATTCCCTACAATAAAATAGAAGAAGCTATGCAGGCTTCGGATATTTTGATCGTTTGCACTAATGCACAGCATCCGACTATATTACCTTCCATGCTGGCAGGCAGCGGAGAGAAACTGGTGCTTGATCTTTCTGTGCCAGCCAATGTGCATGCAGAAGTGAAGACCCTGGCGGGCATCCATGTGATAGATGTGGATGAAATATCTACCACCATTCTTGACAAGACCATTGCAAGAAGAGAAGCAGAGGTTCCCAAAGCACAGGAAATACTGGAACATTATCAGCAGGAGTTTTACACCTGGCTGGAAGAATATAAATATTCACTACACATAAAAAGCTGGAAAGGCAAACTGCAGGAATTGAGTGAATGGCAGCCGCAGCAATACTGCGAAATGGCATCAGAACCATTATTGTCGCCCGACAGAAAGGCTCAGAAAGCCGTAACCAGGTTAGCCGTAAATTTGCGAACTAACCAGGAAAAAGGATGCCAGTTCATCAATGCCATTAATGATTACCTGCAAATGTCATGAGTAAATGCCGGATACACTTCGCATAGGAACAAGGGAAAGCCAGCTCGCCGTCTGGCAGGCTACACAAGTAAGCGATCTGCTCACTGCTGGCGGTTACAAAACAGAATTAGTATATATAAAAAGTGAAGGTGATATCAACCTCACCACTCCATTATATGAAATGGGCGTGCAAGGGATTTTTACCCGCAGCCTCGATATAGCTTTATTGAATAATAAGATTGATATTGCCGTTCACTCCATGAAGGATGTGCCGGTAGTATTACCTCAGGGCATCACGCAAGCTGCCGTATTGAAACGCGGATCATATAAAGACCTGCTGGTTGCCGGAAAAGGGATCCGGTTCATCAATAATGAGCCTGTTCCGGACCAGGCTTCTCCATTCATTATTGCCACCAGCAGTATCCGCCGCAAAGCCCAATGGCTGCATCGCTATCCGGAAAGCAGGATGGAAAATCTTCGTGGCAACGTTAATACAAGATTGAAAAAGCTGGCGGAGAGTGAATGGAACGGGGCCATTTTTGCTGCTGCCGGTTTGGAAAGAGTAGGCCTTCGTCCCCAGAATTCTATTGAACTCGACTGGATGCTGCCCGCACCTGCACAGGGAGCCATCATGGTGGTATGCAGGCTGGAAGACCGCAACGCCTGGAATGCCTGCCAGCCAATGAATGATGAGCACACCGCTACCTGTGTAAAAGCCGAACGTGATTTCCTCAGGACACTGATGGGCGGTTGCTCCACACCGATCAGTGCACTGGCCAGTGTAAATGAAGGGCGATTGAAAATAACAGGGAATATCCTTTCCCATGATGGCACACAAAAACTGGAAGTGGAAAAAGAAACTTCCCTGGAAAAATCATACAGCCTGGGCGTGGATGCTGCATTGGAAATACTGGATAATGGCGGCGAGCAATTAATGGAGGCAATACGGAATAGTGAAGGATAAAATACACATCATCAGTACAGCATCATTGCCGGTTGAACACCTGCAAAGATTGGAACAGCATGGGTTTGAAGCTGAGGTCATTCCTTTTATCCGCACTTATACATCCGTTAGTGAAGAAAACAGGCAGCGGATCAAAAAGCTGGGAGAACAAAAGGTAACAGTTGTATTCACCAGCGTGCATGGCGTTGCAGCAGTTGCAGAACATATTGATCATAAAGTGAACTGGCAGATCGCCTGCATTGCCAGTGCAACACTGGACGCAGTGACAAAACATTTTGATCAAAGCAAGGTGATCGCAACAGCTCCATATGCAACACAACTGGCTAAAGAACTGGTCAACCATACTTCCGGACCGGTTGTCTTCTTTTGCGGCAATAAGCGGTTGGATACCATTCCGCAGCAATTGCAGATAGCAGGAATAGCCGTGGAAGAAATAGTGGTATATCATACTGAACTTACCCCACAGCAGGTAAGCAAGGATGCAGACGGGATAATGTTTTTCAGCGGCAGTGCAGTAGAGAGTTTTTTTATGATGAATGTGTTGGATAAAAACACCGTGTGTTTTGCAATCGGCACCACCACTGCCGATGCTTTACGGGAGAGAACACAGAACGAAATTGTGATCGCAGAAAATCCCGGGAAAAAAGAAATGACAGAACTTGTAATACAATATTATCATGAACACAGTTGAACCAAAAGCAATAGCAGTGAACAAAGAACTTAAAAATGATCTTTTGCTGAAGGCCTTGCTGGGTGAAGAAGTAAAACGTCCGCCAGTATGGATGATGCGCCAGGCAGGCCGCTATCTCCCTGAGTATATTGCTTTGCGCAATAAGTACAGTTTTTTTGAAAGATGCCAAACACCTGAGCTGGCTTGTGAGATTACCCTGCAGCCTGTTGATATCGTTGGGGTGGATGCTGCCATCCTGTTTTCCGATATCCTGGTTGTGCCACAGGCTATGGGCCTTGAAGTGGAACTGATCGAAAACAAAGGGCCGGTATTGCCGCAACCGGTTCAGCAGGAAGATGATTTTAAACGGATCACTGTTCCGGATGTGAATGACAGATTGCATTATGTGTTTGATGCCATAAAACTGATCAAACAGGAATTGAATGGTCGCGTACCATTGATCGGCTTCGCAGGTGCTCCCTGGACCCTGCTTTGCTATATGGTGCAGGGAAAAGGCAGCAAAACCTTTGATGAAGCAAAAGCGTTTTGCTACCGTCAGCCTGCTTTGGCACATCGCCTTTTGCAAATGATCACTGATACAACTATTACATACCTGAAAGGGCAAATAAAAGCAGGCGCGGATGTGGTACAGATCTTCGATAGCTGGGGTGGCTTGTTGAGCCCGGCCGATTTTGAAGAATTCTCTTTAAAATATATCCGCCAGATCGTAGCTGCGGTAAAAGAAGAAGCGCCAACGATCATTTTTGCAAAAGGCGCATGGTTTGCATTGGAAGAAATGGCTGCTACAGGGGCGCATGGATTGGGAATTGATTGGTGCATCACGCCGGAGCGTGCAAGAAAATATGCAGGCAGCCATGTTACGCTTCAGGGTAACTTTGATCCTGCCAGGCTTTTCTTATCTCCCGGGGAGATAAAGAAAGAAGTGAAAAAAATGATCACGGCTTTCGGCCCGCAGCGGTATATCGCTAACCTGGGGCATGGCATTCTACCGAATGTACCTGTAAGTCACGCAAAGGCATTTGTAGAAGCTGTAAAGGAATGGGCGTAAAAATTTAAT
>DATAJQ010000337.1:0-14140 GCA_036262095.1 Chitinophagaceae bacterium
GGGTTTCCTTGGTCACATACTGAATGTTACTCATGATTAACCTCCTTGGGTATAAACGAAAAAAATAGCAACGCCTCAGGTTTTTACCTGAAGCGTTGCGGTATTAGTCCTGCAAAGATAGGAAAGTATTATGAATAAACCTCTACGAAAGCCCTAATTTTTCCAGCACCACTTCTGTCATCCTCAAAAAGGCTTCATGGCTATATCCTGCAATATGTGGTGTAATGATCACATTAGGTTGAGCCAGCAGCCAATCAAGATCGGCTTTTTCTTCAGGCTTATAAGTATTTAACTTTTCGTTTTCCAGTACGTCCAGCGCAGCAGCCTTTATTTTATTGTTTTTCAAAGCTTCAATTACCGCAGGTGTATCCACTGTTTTGCCGCGGGATGTGTTGAGGAAATAAGGTGACCGTTGCAGAGAATTGAAGAACCCTTCTCCTGCAAGATGAAAAGTTTCATCAGTTAATGGCACATGAAGACTGATCACATCTGCATAGCGGCAGATCTGTTCCAAGTTGGCTTCCTTTATATAACCTCCGCCAAAACCAAACTTGTATTTATCATAAGCCAATATGGTCACATCAAAAGATTTCAGCAATTTGGCAAAAGCCATTCCTGTGTTACCAAAACCGATGAGGCCAACAGTGCGGCCTGTCAGCTCCGTTCCCCTGTTCTCATCTCTTTTCCAAAGGCCCCCCCTCACTTCATTCAATGAAGAAGGTATCTTATTCATCATTGACAACAATAAACCCAATGCATGCTCTGCTACTGCATTGCGGTTGCCTTCAGGGCTGCTCACACAAAGGATGCCTTTGCTTTCTGCATAAGGCACATCGATCAGTTCCATGCCGCTTCCCAACCGGCCGATCCATTTCAATGAACCGGCTTTATCGATCAGCAGGCGATCTACTTTGATGCGGGTGGTGAGGATCAGGCCTTCTGCATCATGAACTGTTTCCATCAGTTCTTCATAACTGATCTGTGGATCATATACTACTTCGTATCCTTTTTTTTCCAATACTTCCCGGAGATGGTCATGCGCCTTTCCCGTAATGATTACCTTCTTCATGTTGTATATTCCTGCTGTTATTTCATTTTAAAGCTAAGCGCTGCAAATTGCTCTACGCTCAATTGCTCGGCCCTTTTACCAAACAATTCATCTTCCAGTATGTTTGCTTCAAATAAACCTCTTACTGCATTCCGTAATGTTTTGCGGCGCTGGTTAAAGGCTGTTTTCACCAGTAAAAAGAAATCCTTTTCCGACTTCATGGGTGGCACGTCCTTTCTTGGCATCATCCTGATCACACCGCTTTTTACCTTGGGAGGAGGATTGAAACTCTGTTCTGATACATCAAACAGATATTCCACTTTAAAAAATGCCTGCACCAGCACGCTCAGCACTCCATACACTTTATTGCCTTCCGGGGCAGCAGCACGCTGTGCCACTTCTTTCTGGAACATGCCCACCATGCATTCCACATCTTCTTTCCATTCCAGTATTTTAAAAAGGATCTGCGTGGAGATATTATAGGGAAAATTACCAACAATGGTAAAACTGCCTGCAAAAGGCTTTTCTATGTCGAGAAAACTTTGATGAATGATCTTATCCTTTATGGCAGGATAGGTAGCTGATAAAAAATTTACTTTTTCCTCATCCAGCTCCACTGCTTTGAAATCCACGTTTTCCAACTGCAGCAGATATTTGGTAAGTGCTCCCCCGCCCGGCCCTACTTCCAGCAATTGGGAAAAAGGCCGTTGCTGCAAAGCAGATACGATCTTACGGCAGATGTTCTCGTCTTTCAGGAAATGTTGACCAAGGGATTTTTTGAGGGTGTACATTAATGCAAAAATAAGATAATCCTTATCTCAGCTTTTGCACTTTCACTTTTCCTTCCATGCCCTGCCCGTTCACCTGTAGATAGTACACGCCAGAAGGCAGGCTGGCCAGGCTGATATTGATCACATTGTTCCCTTTCACAAGGTTCTCTGTTCCCTGCATTACCACACGACCGGTATTATCATGCATTTTCCATTGTGCATTACCGGCAGTCCGGGAATGAATGATCAGCTTTGTTTCATTGGTAGCCGGATTCGGCGAAACCAGGATATCCCTTGTTAACGACGACAATGAAATAGCGATCACATTGGAATAAGAAACAGCCCCGTCCTGGTCAACCATTCTCAAGCGGTAATAAACAACAGAAGCCGGCAGGTCAGTGAGGGTATTGTCTGTAAACGTATACCTGTTCTTCACATTTCCATTATCATTGGCCTTCACTTTACCGATGCCGGTGAAATTGCGGCTGTCTGTACTTCTTTCTATGGCAAAAAAGTCGGTATTTATCTCCTGGGCAGTTTCCCATTGCAGCAATGCAGTGGCATTTTCCTGCAATGCACCTTTAAAGCTTAAAAGATGAAGCGGCAATGTAATGCTGCTTGCACCAAAATAGAAGGAGGAAAAGCCGGTAAGGTTATTATACTGCAACACATAAGCGTTGGTCCCATGTGCTTCCCAGTAATCGGGGGTAAGGGAAGTAGTGGAGGTAAGAATATTTCCTCCGCAGGCATCCTGGTTTTTCAGTATAAGCAGATCATCCAGTTCATTGATCAGGCTGGCGCCATCGGCATCCAGCGCATCAAATTCCGTTTTTGAAATATACAGGCGGATCTTCACTGGTTGCCCTGCAAGAGGTTGATTGGTGGGAGTAATGGTAATACTCCGGTTAAGGTATTTCTTTCCGCCGGCAGTACGTATCGCACCGCTGTGTACATACACAGAAGAACTGACAGCACCCAGATCATTTCCATTGGCATATACTTCGGCCATCACATTACCATCCGGACCGGTAAAGGGTACCCAGAGATCGGCGTTCTTATTGACACTGTTGATCACCACCGTGCTGCCCGGAGTACAGGTATTGGCTGTGCCGGTTGTAACATCAATAGCCTGGGGAATGGTGCTTTTATCCGAAGCATCATTTTTATATCCCAAAAACGTATACTTCTGCACGCAACCAGCACAGGCAGGAACGATTGGGTTGTTGGCACTGGGGCCTGAGCTGCTGGATGAACGTTCCATCACTACATAAATCGATCTTCCATCAGGATCAACAGCCACATCCCTGAAGCGATTCCTGCTGCCGAAATAACCAATAGTATCGGTGCCGTCAACAGGTATTACTGCTGATCCGTCAGCATTCAATTTCAACCGCAACACCCTTCCCCATTTCAGGGATTCAATCAGCAATGAGTTCTTCCATCCTGGAATAAAGCTTTTGGTATAAAGGCCAAGCCCTGAATATCCTTCGGAATGCCAGTAGTTGTTGGCCGACTGTGCCGATAAATATTGTGTGCCATCCCAGTAATTCTGATTGGTATAGATGTATTGTATGGACCATGGCGTAGAATTATCGCCTGCAACGGAGGGATAGTTTGAATAGATAGGGTCCATATAGCTTGGGCCGATATTATTCGCGTTCGTCAGTTCATTACCGATCAGCGGGAGTGAGCTACCGCTTGGGCCAGCTTTGGCATTATTGTAATTACCATCATTTTTATATCCTATCACCAATGGATGTCCATAATTTTTACCTGACTCAAGCATGTTTACTTCATCATCACTGAAAGGGCCGTGCGATGTGCCATAAAAACGCGGTGTTCCATTGATGGTATCATAGGCAAAACCCTGGTTGTTGCGCATGCCAATGCTCCACACAGCGCTTTGTACACCTAAAGCGGAATTGTATGGATTATTATTTGGTATCCAGCGGTTATAGTTCATGGGCGACTGTGTGGCATCACCGTCTTCTTCCAGATTGAACCGGAGGATCTTTCCTTCGTAAGAATTCGTCCTTTGAGCTTTGTTGGCGCGGCTTAGATTATCATACTGCCCTGCACCCATATCGCCTACTGCATAATACAGGTAATTCACTCCACCATCCGGTTTAATGATCAGGCGGCCGGAATTATGATCGTTGCTTCCGCGGATGGTATCACAGATTGTTACAGGACTATCTAATTTACCGGAAGCAGTGTTGAAAGTAAAACGGACCAGCCAGGTAATAAAAAGGCGGCCATTTACCGTTTCGCCGTTGTAGGTAACATTATTCCCGACATAATTATGTACATAAGCTATGTATACAAACCGCTTTGCAGGATCAGTCATAAAATCGGGGTGGATGGCAAGCCCCATCATGCCCCCCTGCGGCCAGGGATTTTGTGTTGAGCTAAAAGCTCTTTTATAAGTTGATGGCGTAAAACTGCTGCCATCACTAAGATCCAGGATCGTTCTCCTGCTTCCATTTACAGGATGTATTTTGTTGACCTTATAACTTTTTGCTTCTGTTACCCATAAAGAATCATCGGGGCCATAAGTAACTTCCCAGGGGTCCTGCAGATTGGCAGCGGCATTGACCAAATCCGTTTTGAGGAATACTTCGTTCATCCTGCTCGATACAACCTGGGCCAATGAGGACATACACAAAACTAATCCCACAAGCAGGAGGAACGATGGCTTTTTCATTGATAGTGGATTTGGCCTGTAAATTAGAAAGATCGCCCTAAATAAATTGAGTACTTCCCGTGAATTTGTTATTAGTAGATACCCTTAGTAAGCTGGGATTCTTCCGAAACCGGCGAATGGAGGAGATCAGGACTTAAGTACCTGTCCTATTCAGACTTTTGTTAGTACTTTTATGCATAAATCTGTAAGACAATGACTAACACTTCCGCCAAACCCGTGATCGGCATATCCTGTGGGGACCTGAATGGCATAGGCTTAGAACTTATTATAAAAGCTTTTTCGGATAACAGGCTGCTGGACCTTTGTACGCCAGTGATCTTTGCATCGAATAAAGTGGTGAATTTTTACCGGAAGTCAATCAGCGAGATCAATTTCAATTACCAGAGCACAAAAGAATATAACCGCCTCAATAACAAGCAAGTAAATGTATTCAACTGCTGGGAGGAGGAAGTAGCGATCAATCCGGGGCAACTGGAAGACGCAGCAGGAAAATATGCTATCCTGTCCCTTCAAACAGCCGTGGCTGCACTGAAGCAACAGCAGATCGACGGGCTGGTAACAGCACCGATCCATAAAAAGAATATCCAGTCGGCCGATTTTAATTACACCGGTCACACGCCCTATCTTAAGGAAGCTTTTAGTGTAAATGATGTGGTGATGATGTTGTGTGCAGGCAATTTCCGCGTGGCGTTGGTTACAGAGCATGTGCCGGTAAAAGACATTGCTCAATACATTACCAAAGAAAATATTCTCAGCAAACTTAGCATCATCCACAAAAGCCTGCAGCGCGATTTTGGAATAGACCGTCCTCGCATAGCCGTACTCGGACTGAACCCTCATGCCGGAGATGAAGGACTGGTAGGAAAAGAAGAGGAGACAATTATTAAACCGGCTATCAAAGAAGCCAAGAACAATAATATGCTGGTGGTTGGCCCGTTCAGTGCAGACGCCTTTTTTGCCAGGAGGCAATATGAGAAATTTGACGCAGTGCTGGCCATGTATCATGACCAGGGACTGATCCCTTTCAAGGCCCTGGCCTCAGGTGAAGGAGTGAATTACACTGCTGGGCTGCCTGTAGTAAGGACCTCACCAGACCATGGAGTAGCTTTTGATATAGCCGGTAAGGATAAAGCCGATACTTCGTCTTTTCTCACTTCCATTTTTGAATGCATAGATATCATTCAGCAAAGAAGCGCGTATGATGCCAACAGAAGCAATCCGCTGAAAAAGATCAACCCTGAAGTGTTTGCGAGAATGGAAGATGAGGAAATTAGGGAGTGATCGTTGTCTGTTGATCGTTGACCGAATGGCCGATGGTCAACGATCAACAGACAATTCCCAACTTCAACCACTAAAAACCAATCACTTAAAATTTCTCAAAAAAAATTTCCGGGTAAACGCTTGCAAATACTCGAACGAGTTACTACGTTTGTTCCAGTTACGGAAAAACCACATTTTACTGCGAAAAAATACGAGCAGAAATGATACAGGGATTTCCACCAACTACTCCCATCCGTAAACTTTAATTCGCTTATCCGATATTCCTGTGGGCCATTGAGTCACCATCAAAACCCAGGAAATGAAAACAAATCTTTACGGCTTCATTATAGCCCTGTTGCTGAACGCCACTATCGCAATCGCCTATCCCGGCCCTTTTACAGCCACTGATTCCACTACCCCATCTTCTTCCACAACGCCAAAAGCATTTGTGACCGGTTTTCAATCCACGTCAACGGATAAGCGTACCCAATTGACCTGGTCGGTCAATAATAATGAAATGACCGGCCAGCTTGAGCTGGAGAAAAGTGTGAATGGAAAAGAATTCAAGATCATCGCTATCATATTCACTACAGAAGAAGCAGGTACTGCAGAATATGCTTACCGTGATAAAGAAGTTGCGGCTGATGCAAACTACCGTATCAGGATCATACAGAAAAATGGTCAAACAGCATACTCTACTGTTATCAGCAGACAGTAAACAAGTTCCGTACACCTAAATCAACCATGATGCCTACTCCTAAAAACAAAAGCAAGCAATGGGCGAAGAAATTGAAGAATGCGTTGAACCGATTGCTGGCCCCTAAACAAAACACACCATCATTAATATTAGTACCTGTAAGGACTCAAAAGAGATTCTGAGAGGTTAAATAAACTTAGTTCACAAGTATACACTTAGAGTTTCCAATAGAAGCGGCCCTTTGTCTAGAGGGCTGCATTTTTATTTTATAACCTTTCACTTATTGGCGCCCAGGTAGGCCTGGAGATTCTTCACATATTCTTCAAACGCGGTAACCCCGAGAGGAGTTATTTTACAGATCGTTTGCGGGTAATTGTTCTTGAACTGCTTCACTACATCAATATAACCGGCATCTTTCAACTTTTGTATCTGCACGCTGAGATTGCCTGCCGTGGAATTGGTCTTCTCTTTCAGGAAAGTGAACTCAGCCTCTTTCACACTGATGAGCAACGACATTACAGCAAGCCGCAACTGTGAATGTAATATGGGATCAAGGTCTTTAAACATGTGCAGATTTTGCTTTCCGGTGTCTTTTGTTCAATATCAATCCCGGAATAAGCCAGTTGCCGATACCAGCCAACCCGCTTAACAACATATCATATTTAAAAGAAGTAAAAAGAGAAATAACAAAAAAACAATAGCAGGCAATAGCGCCGATGATCATTGGTTTAAACTTGCTGAGCCATCCTGTGAACAGGGTGGGAAATGCATAAATGATCAGGAAAACAGAAGTTATACTTAGCGTGCCGGGCCGATATGGCTTTGTTTCCCCCGTCACCGTGTTATGCGACAGCAACTCAAGATGCTCACCGGTAAAAAACCGTTCGCTGAGAGCCGGTATAACGTTCACATATATTACCAGGCAGGTAATGCTTATTCCAAATACGCTCCAAACAATATCCACCGCAACTTCCTCATGGGTTTTCACTATGCTTCTCTTCGAATCACGGATATTGAACCAGATGCCGGGAATAATGGCAGCCAGTATCAGGAACCATATATCAAACCCGATCGAGAAATTCCATTGCAGTTCTGCAAAGCTGATCAGGCCGCAAGTACCGATCACAGCACCCCACAAAATAGCACTGGCCCCACTTTCGTGGTAATTGTCTTTTGCTTTGCCGATCATTTCCTGGATCAGCCGGAGGCTCTCTTGTTCGGAGATATTTCTTTCTTCCATATTATGTACTACGGTTTCAGAAACCATTTAATTAAAGAGTATCGCAAAGAACGCCAAAATAACGCTAAGAACGCAATGTTCATATTTTGCATTCTTAGCGTTATCCTTACGCCTTTTGCGATACTTCTATCGAGCGACAGTCAATATCAGCACATAAATCACATAACTGCCTATTTTATCTGCGATAAGAAATAGCTAAGCTGCCCTCTTCCCCAGTTAGGTGAAATACTGTCTTCGGGCTTATAGCTTTCAAATTTTTTCGATGCTTCCTCAAATCTTTTTTTGGCTTCCTGCTTGTCGCCACCAAATTGCTCGGGAGTGAAAAACAGGTCCTGGCCCTCCAGCAAATACACACGGGGGTTTTCTGGATTCAGCTGTTTTGCTTTAGCTAATGCTTCTGCTGCCGCAGGACCATAAGTCATATACCGGTTTTGCGGATCAGCCATCATTTTTGCGGTGTTCAGCATTTTTTTCAGGCAGAATATTTCCGAATTGTCTTTTTGCAGTTCTTCCGCTTTGGCCAGCAGGGGAGCGGCTTTATCCGTAAGCAGATCTATCTGGTCGGTTTGGCCGTTGGCGAATAACATATTTGCGCTGTTCACGTTTATCAGGGCCGCATAGTAATAAGGCAGCCACTGCGTTTTTTCGGCTTCAGCAATACGCTGGAAGGAATTAGCCAGTTCAGTTAACCCTGTTATTGATCTTGTAGTGTCAACCGCAGGTACCAGCTTTTCCATGGCAGCTTTGTATCTTTCACTTTGAGCATTTGCTGCCAGGCAAACTACTGCAACAGCAAGCGATAATACTATTCGTTTCATGTCTTGATTTTTATGAAGGTTGATTAAATAAGGTTGTTATGGTTAAAGGTTATTGTTGATGACGTTTTCTGTATTATCCACTCCGAAGCTGATAAAGACCCCAACGAATACGAATGACCTCGATGGGGGCACGATCAGTTCTTTTCTTGCACCGTTATAGGAATATTTATACCCATAGGTTTGCTTGATACCGAAGATATTATTTACCGACAAAACAAGAACAGTGAACTTGCTGGCTCCTGCGTCTTTGTTGAACAGTTTGGGGAGGTAGTTAAGACTGAAGCTCACGTTATGGTAATCATCCGTTTTACCAAGATCGCCGAATTTGTTTTCACCATTATCATTATAAATATTATAGTAGGGGCGGCCGCTGGAATAAGTGTATGTCATATTGAAACCGGTTTTCCAGGCCGTAACAAATTTTTTCATCACCAGTGAAGCCGTATGCTTTGCAGCAAAGCTGGGTTGCATAGCGATAGGGAAGTTCAGGAAATCACGCTTGGTATCAAGATAAGAATAGGAGACCCAGTAGTCGAAATTCTTGATCGTCTTCTTATCCCGCCAGAACAACTCTATTCCTTTTGCATCACCATAACCATTATTGTTGGACGCTATCTGTTGATTGTCGTTATTGTTCTGGGCATTTGTTTTGATCAGGTCCTGGTATTTTTTATAAAATAGTTCCACCCTGGCTGTAATGTATTTATTCGATTTCAGATATTGGGCCACATAGTGAGTGGCTCTGGCAAAATCAAGATTGCCGACAGACCGCAGGTATTTTGTTTCAGGGTTCTGATAAAATATGCCATACGCCAATGAAGCCTGGCTTTCTTTACCTGTTTTGTATGCAAGCGATACGCGGGGTGCAATATTTGAGCGGTCAAAAAGGCTTGATTGCTCGAAACGGCCACCCAGCTTGGCTGCCAGGGAATTGGTCAGATAGATATCGGTTTCAGCGAATATGGATTTCAGATGTTCTTTGATACTGAAATTATAGGACTGGCCGCTGTGATCAGTATAATTGGGATCATCCTGGCTATAGTTATACTCAGACCCAAAGCGGACAGCACTGATGCCTCCAAGTCTTTTTTCAAACACAGCTTTGGCATTGAAATAATTTCCCTTGGATATTAACCCAAAATTTTTCCATTCAAGCCCGGACAGCACCACATCCTTTTCATTCATGTCCTGCATATTGCCATTGATATTATCCTTGTTATAAGCATAAGACACACCCAGGTTCATCTTCCAACCAGAACCAAGACTTTCCCTCCAGGAGAGATTATGATACATATTGAGGTTTTTCAGCCTGAACGCATCTTTATAGCCAATCGAGTCAATACTGTTTTCCCGGAAGCCAAGCCTGTTGTGACTGAAATATCCATAGTATTTCAGCATACCTGTATTGGAAGTCTTGATCCTGAAATTGGCATCGCCGGTATGATACTCGGGAGCAGTCATGTAATCCTGCCGTTGTTTGATCACTTTAAACGCCGGCCACAGATTGGCATAGTCATAATTAAAACCCCAGGATGCTTTTTTATTTTTTGTAAGTTTCTGTATGCCGCCATTTACACCGATCACAGAAATACCAAGACTGCCGGCGCTTTGCTCTGGCAGGTCAATTGTTTCGAGAATGAGAGCGGAAGACAAAGCCTGGCCATACAAAGCAGAATAGCCTCCGGTGCTGAATACCGTTCCTTTAAAAATAAAAGGCGAGAAGCGGCTGCGTTGTGCAATATTGGGAACACTGCTGTAAAAGAAATTATTGACGAGTGTTCCATCAATAAAGGTCTTTGTTTCGGAAGCAGTGCCACCACGAACAAACAAGCCTTCACTTTCGCCCACCTGTTGTGTACCCGGCAGTGTTTTCAATGCAGCAGTCACATCTGCATTGGCGCCTGCAGTAGTGGCTACATCAATAGGAGTTAACACAGTTGTTCTTTTCTTATCGCTGGCTTCAAAAGTGCCGGCGGAGATGACCACAGCTTTTAATTCGGTGATCTCTTCTTTCAACTGTATGGCAAAGCTGTAAGAAGAATCTTTAACAAGGGTAAGTAACTGCTCAAATGGTTTCAGGCCGGAAGAGCTTGCCACCAGCAGTTGCTGACCTTTTTCCGTGGTGGTAAAAGAGAAACGGCCGGAGCTATCCGTAGTGGCTCCATCATAGGTATCTTTCAGGGTGATGTTGATGCCAATCAGGGGTTTCGATTTATTATCAGTAACCCTTCCTTTTATAACAGACTGTGCATCAGTTGATTTCGTAATACCCAGTCCAATAGCCAACAAAGAAAAAATAAGCAGCGATTTCATGTTCAGGTGATATTTCGCAGCAAACATAAACTTGTTTACAACATAAACCAAATTAAATTTAAGATTTCCCGCTAAGACACAAAGACCACAAAGAACTAACCATTGCTTCTATTTCTTTGTGGTCTTTGTGTCTTAGCGGGACAACATTAACATAGTGGGCTCTTAAACCAAAAACGGCCCTCAAAGGAGGGCCGTTAATATATAAGGATATACTTCTTACGCTTTATACTGTGGGATCAAACTCTGCGCGAGTTCCACCATTTTCTTCAACCCATCTTCTGGCAGGTTTCCTTTTTTGAACTGCGCCAGTACATCGGGAAGTTTGTTTTCCATTTCCATCAGGAAATGTTCTTCAAACTCTTTTACTCTTTTCACCGCTACCTCGCGGATCAAGCCGTTTGTACCCAGATAGATGATCGCAACCTGTTTTTCCACCGCAAAAGGTGTGTATTGAGGTTGTTTCAGGATCTCCACGTTACGTGCACCTTTATCAATTACGTTCTTGGTAGCTGCATCAAGATCACCGCCGAATTTGGAGAACGCTTCCATCTCACGGTAAAGCGCCTGGTCAAGTTTCAGTGTACCCGCTACTTTCTTCATGGATTTGATCTGTGCGTTACCACCTACGCGGCTTACAGAGATACCTACGTTGATCGCCGGGCGGATACCAGAGAGGAACAGGTTTGATTCAAGGAAGATCTGTCCGTCTGTGATAGAAATTACGTTGGTAGGAATATATGCTGATACGTCACCAGCCTGTGTTTCAATGATCGGTAATGCAGTGAGTGATCCGCCACCTTTAACCAGGTGTTTGATGGAATCAGGCAGATCATTCATGTTCTTCACGATCTCATCGTTGTTGATCACTTTAGCGGCCCTTTCGAGCAAGCGGCTGTGCAGGTAGAATACGTCACCAGGATAAGCTTCACGGCCTGGAGGACGGCGCAGCAGCAGGGATACCTCACGGTAAGCCACAGCTTGTTTGGAAAGATCATCATAGATGATCAGTGCGGGCCTTCCGGTGTCGCGGAAGAACTCACCGATAGCTGCTCCGGCAAACGGTGCATAGAACTGCAACGGTGCAGGGTCAGAAGCAGATGCTGCTACGATGGTAGTGTATTCCATTGCACCGGCATCCTGCAGGGTTTTCATTACACCTGCAATGGTTGATGCTTTCTGGCCGATGGCTACATATATACAATAAACAGGTTTACCTGCTTTCAGGAATTCTTTTTGGTTGATGATCGTGTCGATCGCGATAGCTGTTTTACCAGTCTGACGGTCACCGATAATCAGCTCACGCTGTCCGCGGCCGATGGGGATCATCGCATCGATCGCTTTGATACCGGTTTGCAGCGGTTCTTTTACAGGCTCACGGAAAATTACACCGGGTGCTTTTCTTTCCAACGGCATTTCATAACGCTCACCTGTAATAGGGCCTTTACCGTCGATTGGTTCACCGAGGGTGTTAACCACGCGGCCAACCATGCCTTCGCCTACTTTGATAGAAGCGATCTGGCCGGTGCGGCGCACTTTAGCACCTTCCTGGATATCTCCGGTTTCACCCATCAATACCACCCCCACATTGTCTTCTTCAAGGTTCAATGCAATTGCACGAACGCCGTTTTCAAACTCCACCAGTTCACCATAACGGACATTGCCCAATCCGTATACACGGGCAATACCGTCGCCCACCTGCAATACGGTGCCTACTTCTTCCAGGTCGGCGCTGGCGTTGAAGTTGCTCAACTGCTGACGCAGTATCGCACTTATTTCATCTGGTTTAATCTCTGCCATATTATTTTGTTTATCTTTTTATTTTATTGTCAGCCGTGCACCTACGCTGAAGCTTCGGCGCAAGCGTAAGCCTTGGCGTAGGCTGATGTTTGGTTTTAATATCCGAGCTATCCGCCTTCGCTAAAGCTTCGGCGGATAAGGTTCTTAACGAACCTTATAAATAAAATCATTATTTTCAAACTGCTTGGCGATCGTTTTCAGATCATAAGCGATGCTGGCATCTACCAGTTGATCGCCTACCTGTAACACAAAACCACCGATCAGATCCGGGTTCACTTTTTCTTCCAGTTCTATATGCTGGAAATTAGCTGTTTTTTTCACCTGCTCCACAATTGCTTTCTTCAGCGAGTCGCTCACCGGTGCAGCAGTGGTCAGTTTTATTACCTGGATGTTCTTATGTTTCTTATACAGGTCGATGAATGCCGTTACGATCTCCGGTAAGTTGCTTTCACGGCCCTTGTTAATAAGGAGCGTATTGAAAGCAGCGGTCAATTGACCCAGCTTACCGGCTGTTACTGCATCCAGTATTTTCTTCTTTGCATCCGCTTTGATGATGGGGCTGCGAAGAAGGTTTACAAAATCCTTATTGCTTTTATTCACAGCCTGCAGCCATTGCATATCAGCAAATACCTGTTCCAGCTGACCTTTTTCAATAGCAAGGTCAATCAGTGATTTGGCATAACGGGAGGCTAAACGGGGATTAGGCATATATCTTTTTGCAAAAGCTTATTAATTCAGTTTCACATCGTCAACCAGGCCTTTGATATGGGCTTCCTGGGCATCTTTACCTGCCAGTTCTTTTCTCAACACTTTTTCTGCTACTTCTATCACCAGCTTACCCACCTGATTTTTTACATCGATCATGGCAGCCATTTTCTGTGCTTCAATAGAAGCCTGTGCATCGGCAGCGATCTTGGCATAATCAGCTTTGGCCTGCTCTTTCGCTTCGCTGATGATCCTGTCTTTTGTTTCCCTGGCTTCTTTCAGCAGTTGTGCTCTTTCTTCACGGGCTTTGGCCAGCAGGGTTTCATTTTCTGCTTTCAGTTGAGCCATTTCAGCTTTTACTTTTTCTGCTGTTTCCAGTGAGCTGGCAATGCTGTTCTCACGGTCGCGCAGACCTTTGATAATAGCAGGCCATGCCTTTTTCTTTAAGATAAAGAATGCAAGCAGGAAAGCGAGCAGTGTCCAGAAAAGCAACCCGAGTTCGGGAGTAAGTAATTTCATTTTTTGAGAATTTAAAATTCAAAAGCCAAAAATCAAAAGCTTCTATTGACCTTTTATATCGTTATTCAAAAGTTGCCGGTTTTTACTTTTAACTTTTGAATTTCTACTTTTTTAAAATACTGCATCCTCCGCCCTGTGCATTGGATGCAGTAAATAGTTGCCGGTGATTATAACACCATGGCGAGGAAGCCTACGATGATCGCGAACAGTGCAGCACCTTCTACAAGGGCAGCAGCCAGGATCATGCTGGAACGGATGTCGTTGGCAGC
>DATAJQ010000338.1:0-4035 GCA_036262095.1 Chitinophagaceae bacterium
CAGCAAGCAGATGAAAGAAGAAACAGGCAATCCTAATTTTGTATACGAAATTTCCTGCGATCAGATGTGCGGTAAAGGCCACTGGAGCATGCGCGGTGAAATTGTAGTGGAAACACAGGAAGAGTTTGATCAGTGGATGGCTACAAAGAAACCAAAATACTTTGCTGCTTTCCCTGAGAAAGATCCGGCTGCACAAAAAGCAGCAGCAGCAGATACGACAAAAGTGGCAGGACCTGTAGCGATGAAGTAAATAAAAATTAAAAACTCAAAATTGAAAATTCAAGAAATTGCCAGCCAGTAAGGGCGTTATGTATTTACTACCAGCGTTTTGATTTTTTAATTTTGAATTTCGACTTTTCAATAAAAGATTATGAGCGAAGCATTGCATATACATCATGACACAGCAGTGTCTCACGATGTTCATCACAGCGGTGACCACGGACATCACCACCAGTCCTTTATCTCAAAGTATGTTTTCAGCATGGACCACAAGACCATTGCGAAACAGTTTTTGATAACGGGTATAATATGGGCGATCATTGGTGGCCTGTTTTCGGTATTGTTCCGTTTGCAATTGGGTTTTCCTGGTCAGTCTTTCCCGATCCTCGAAACTTTCTTCGGGCATTGGGCAAAAGGCGGCACCATCCAGCCTGAGTTTTATTATGCGCTGGTGACCATGCACGGTACTGTACTCGTGTTCTTCGTATTAACGGCAGGTCTTTCAGGAACTTTCTCCAACTTCCTTATCCCGCTGCAAGTGGGTGCAAGGGATATGGCTTCTCCGTTCCTGAACATGCTCTCCTACTGGTTCTTCTTCCTGGCCAGTGTGATAATGATCGCTTCAATGTTCCTGCAAACCGGCCCTGCAAGTGGTGGTTGGACGATGTATCCGCCTCTTAGCGCTTTGGGTCAGGCAAATGATGGATCAAAACTCGGTGCAGATTTCTGGTTGATCGGTATGGCACTCTTTATCGTGTCTCAGCTGATGGCTGGTCTGAACTATATCTCTACTATCCTGAACATGCGTACCAAAGGCATGAGCATGACGCGTATGCCACTGACTATCTGGGCGCTGTTCTTCACTGCCGTTCTGGGTGTATTGTCTTTCCCTGTATTGCTTTCAGGTGCTATCCTCCTGTTGTTTGACCGCAACATCGGAACCAGCTTCTTCCTGAGTGATATCGTAGTGAATGGAGAAGTGTTGCCGAACGAAGGCGGTAGTGCGATCTTATACCAGCACTTGTTCTGGTTCCTTGGTCACCCCGAAGTATATATCATCCTGTTGCCTGCAATGGGTATGGTGTCGGAAATATTATCTATCAACAGCCGCAAGCCGATCTTCGGTTATATGGCGATGCTCGGCTCCCTGTTCGCCATTTGTATACTGGCCTTCCTGGTTTGGGCGCACCACATGTTCGTTACCGGTTTGAATCCGTTCCTTGGTTCGGTGTTCGTACTGTTAACGTTGCTGATCGCGGTGCCCTCGGCCATCAAGGTGTTCAACTGGCTCACGACACTCTGGCGGGGTAATATCCGCTTCACACCTGCGATGCTGTTTGCGATCGGTTTTGTGAGCTTGTTCATCTCTGGTGGTTTAACAGGTATCTTCCTCGGAAACTCAACAATTGATATTCACCTGCACGATACAATGTTCGTGGTAGCCCACTTCCACATTGTAATGGGTGTAGCGTCCATGTTCGGTATGTTTGCCGGTATCTATCATTGGTTCCCGAAAATGTTTGGCCGCTACATGAATAATACCCTTGCTTATTTCCATTTCTGGGTAACACTGGTTGGCGCTTACCTGATCTTCTGGCCAATGCACTACGAAGGTCTGGCTGGTATGCCCCGCCGTTATCTGGATAAGAGCATTTGGGTTTCCTTTAACCAATTTGGCAGCCTCGATCAGATGATCACTATTGTAACAGTTATTGTTTTCGCTGTTCAACTGATGTTCGTGTTCAACTTCTTCTATTCAATATTCAAAGGAAGAAAAGTTACCACTGCCAACCCATGGGGTGCTACCACGCTGGAATGGACAACTCCCATCAGGCCTGGTCACGGTAACTGGACCGGAGAAATTCCTGAAGTACACCGTTGGCCTTATGATTATGGTAAAGATGGAAGAGATTTCATTCCGCAGACAGAGCCGATCGGAGCAAATGAAAGCAAGCATTGATAATTAAAAAGTAAAAAAATAAAAATTCAAAATAGCTGGCTTTACAGTTTGAGATCTGGTTTTGGTTGGCATTTTAAATTTTTAATTTTGACTTTTGAATTGATAAAAGCGAAGGCAGGATGAACAAGGTAAAAGACTACTTACAGTTAGTTAAGCTTTCGCTCAGTATAATGGTAGTGTTCAGCAGTGTGATCAGTTACCTGCTGGCGCCGAAAGTGGTGGAGTATGAATGGGTGATGATAGGATTGCTCTTTGCAGGTGGGATGTTGGTTACAGGAAGTGCCAATGCCATCAACCAGGTAGTAGAAAAAGACACGGATGCCATGATGAAGCGAACAGGCAAACGCCCTGTTGCTGCAGGCAGGATGAGTGTACAGGAAGGATGGGCCTTTGCCATCATTACAGGTGCGCTGGGTGTTTTTATCCTTGGCTACTACTTCAACTGGTTGTCGGCTGGCCTTGCAGCATTCAGTTTGTTCCTTTACGCTTTTATTTACACGCCAATGAAAAAAGTAAGTTCAATGGCCGTGTTGATGGGAGCAGTTCCTGGGGCATTGCCCTGCCTGATAGGCTGGGCAGCTGGAGATGACCGTTTGTCGCTGGGCGGCTGGGTATTGTTCGGGATACAATTTCTCTGGCAGTTCCCGCATTTCTGGGCTATTGCCTGGATTGCGCACTCAGACTACAGTACAGCAGGCTTTAAATTATTACCGGCAGAAAAAGGGCCGACAAAATTTACTGCATTGCAAACGGTGATCTATTCATTGCTGTTGTTTCCTGTAACTGTGATGCCTTATTTCATCGGTATCTGCAATTATAACGATGTGGTAGGGATGGTAAGCATAGGATTGATCGTATTGGCGAATATCTTTATGCTGACGCGTTCCACTACGCTGTACGCAAAAATGGATGTAAGCTCAGCAAGGAAAGTGATGTTTGGAAGTTATTTATACCTGCCAGTGGTATTGCTGGCCTTGTTAATGAGTAAAACGTAGAAGAATTCAAAAATAAAAATTCAAAATATCGGTCTTTGCAGGCAGGCTTGACTTTGCAATGAGGCGTTTTTTTAATTTTTACTTTTAAATTTTGATTTCATAAAAAGCAACAAATTAAGTTAACTATATAGTGAGATGGAAACAGTGATGAATCAACCAAAAAAGAAATTACATCCCCACAAGTTCACCTTGTGGGTGGCTATTGCCAGCATATTGATGATGTTTGCAGGCCTTACGAGTGCCTTTATTGTTAAAAGCAACCTCGTAGGCTGGAGCAATATCGCAATACCGAAGATATTCTGGGTGTCAACAGCTGTGATACTGGTGAGCAGCCTCACTTTGCAAATGGCTCTCAGGGCTTTTCGCCAGCGGGAAATGAACCAATACCGCATGCTGATGGGATTGACTTTTGTGCTGGGATGTGTTTTTGTAGTGTTGCAATGGATCGGTTTTAAAGGCCTGTGGGATCAGGGAGTACATTTCACCGGATCAGCAGGAGCAGGACAGTTCTTATACATCATTTTCGGATTGCACGCTTTGCACGTATTAGGCGGTATCATCGCATTACTGGTAATGCTTATCAAAGCGTTTTTCGGAAAGATCAAATTGTATAGTGCAGTGCCGGTGGAAGTGGTGGCAACATACTGGCATTTTGTAGATATTTTATGGATCTATTTGCTGGTGTTCTTTCTGATCATCGGTTAATAGAACCTTTTGATAATTGGAATTTATAAATAGAAATAACTGACATGGCGACAACAGCTACAGCGCAGCAGACAAAATGGTGGAGCGGTGGAAAGAGCCCCTTCAACATAGAGTACGGGAAGTTGATGATGTGGTATTTCCTGATGAGTGATGCTT